>JACAEG010000310.1 GCA_013388965.1 Pseudorhodoplanes sp.
CTCCTGGCCCGCGCCTGAAGCCGGCCGGGTCGAGGGCTTCAGAGCGCAGCGTCCCTCGACGCGGACGGCTGCGCGGGCGATTTGCGCTGGTCGCGGCGCGTGGCCCCGGCCGATTTGGGTCTGGGACGAGCAGCGATCGGGTGGCCTAAAGCTAAGACTCAACCGAAAGTGGGCGCTGTGGGGACGTGGCGATGGCGCTGGCCGGACACTTGGGCAGGGTGGAAGCGTGACCGGGCGGCGGCTCAGTGCACCGCCGCTATTCGCCCCGAACGGGGCGCGTCTCGACCCAGTCGATCTCGACCTGCTCCGCCGGTTGCAAGAAGACGCCCACATTCAGAACCAGGCATTGGCGCGCACGTTGGGCCTGTCGGCGAGCGGATGCCTAAAGCGCGTGCGCCGCCTTGAGGAGGCCGGCGCGATCAAGGGTTATATCGCGCTCGCCGAAGAGACCATGTTCGCATCCTGGTCGATGCTCTGGGTCAGCATCAAATTGCGCCGCCGGGCGCACAAGCGGCGCGAGGCTTTCGAAGCCGCAGTGCGCGCTGCGCCGGAGGTGATCGAGGCGCACAATGTCGCCGGTCGTTTCGACTATATCCTGAAGATCGCATTGCCGTCGGTGTCGGCCTGGGATGCATTGCGCGAGCGGCTCGATCCTGAGAACGGGTTCATCAAATCGGTTGATGTGTTGCCAGGATTGCGCACGGCAAAGGAGAAGAGCCCACATCCCTTGCTCTGTTCAGGCGAGCGAAACTAGCGCACTCCGAAGTCGTTCTCAGACACGATCGTTAATCTGAGCGCGGCGCGCGGTCGTCCAACTCGCCGCACGCGCTAATTTCGCCGTCCGCACACCGTGCATTCGCCGCTGCGCCGACGCGCCGCAGACAGTGAACGCAATGCGCGCGGACTATCGCCCCGCTGCACTGAATGCGCATGCGACAGCCTGAATGTGAATTGGCTGCACGAGTAGGCGCCTGTCCTGGTTTGGGCGGCATGCACGCGATGCGCGCATCGGATTCACGGCGCCGCGAGGTCAGCATGAGCCTTCGTCGACAGGCGCGGGATGGGCCCGTGCTCTCGGTAGAGGCCATTCGCTTATGCGGCGGGCGGGATTCGCATTGCTGGGTTCGGCGCTGATCGCGCTCACCGGGCTTTGGCTCGCCACCGCCTTCATTGCCGACGTGTTCTCCCAGCAGCGTGCGCTGGGCGCGCCGTTTCTGATGTTCGGCGATGAGCCAATCTATGCGCCCTGGGCGATTCTGGCCTGGACCAGCGCGCATGCGGAGGCGTTTCCAAGGCCGTTCGCGGTGGCGCGCCTTATCGTCTTCGGCGCTTTCGTGCTCGCGCTCTTGCCCGTTGTCGTCGCCGCGCGCGGCAAACTCGGCGTCAAACCCTTCGGCGCCAAAGCGTGGGGTGGAGCGGACGACGCGAAGGCCGCCGGGCTCTTTGCTGAGACTGGCGCCGTGCTCGGCAAGTTCGAGCGCGAGATCCTTTGCTTCGACGGTCCAGAGCATCAGCTTCTCATCGGCGCCTCTCGATCCGGCAAAGGCAGGGGCCAGGTCGTGCCCACGCTTCTGGCTTGGCCGCATTCCGCGCTTGTGCTCGACGTCAAAGGCGAACTCGCCGATGGCGATGCGCGCCATCGCTTTCCGGGCACGGCGGGGTTTCGCGAAAGCCTGGGGCCTGTGTTGCGCCTCGCACCGACGCGGTTGGATTCAGCGTCGTTCAACCCGCTGCACGAAGTGCGGAAGGGGCCGAACGAAGTGCGCGACGTGCAGAACATCGTCGAGATCCTCGTCGATCCGCAGGGCGATGGCCGCCATCAAGATTTCTGGGACCGCTCGGCCAAGACAATCCTCGTCGGCGTCATCCTACATGTGCTCTATGCCGAGCCGCCGGAGCGCAAGACGCTGGCTGTCGTGCGCGAGAAGCTGCGCGACCTCGACGCCACCGCACAGCAAATGAAGTCGACTCTGCATCGGCTAAGTCCCGCGACAAACCAGCCAGAGGTGCATCCCGAAGTGTTGCACGCCGCGGAATCCTTTCTCGCCGGCGAAGATCGTCTGCAGAGCGGGGTGAAGGCGACGGCGGAAAGTTTCTTCGGCCTGTTCGCCGATGAAATCGTCGGGCGCAACACGGCGACGTCCGACTTCCGCATCGGCGACCTGATGTGCGGACCAAGACCCGTCACGCTCTATCTTCAGCCGCCGCCGTCGGACGCGCTGCGGCTAATGCCGTTCTTGCGTCTTGTCATCAATCAGTTCGCCCGCGCGCTAATGGAGCACCAGGAGAAGGACGCGCAAGGACGGCCAAAACGTCACCGGCTGATCCTCGTGCTCGATGAATTTCCGATGCTGGGCCGCATGCCGTTCTTCGAGACGATGATGGGCGCGATGGCGGGCTACGGCTTGAAGGCCTTCCTGGTCACGCAGAGCCTCAACCATCTGACCAAGGCCTATGGCCGTGAGAATATCATTCTCGACAACGTCCATATCGTCACGGCGTTTTCGGCCGCCGACAACGACACCGCCAAGCGCATCGCCGAGATGGCGGGCGAAGTGTGGGAATTGCGCGAAAGCGAAACGCACACGCGTCCCAAATCGATCCTTGGCTGGCGCAAGGGATCGACGACAGTTCGCGAAGAGCGGCGTCCGCTTCTGTTGCCTGCCGATGTCCGTGCGTTGCCAAGAGACGAAGAACTCATCTTCGTCTCGGGCGCCAAACCCATCCGCGCAAAGAAGCTCAAATTCGACCAGGAGCCGATCTTTGGTGAACGGCTTCGTCCAGCGTCGGGGAACCGTCCAACGCTCACGACAACACATGATTGGGCGAATGTGCGTTCGCTTGGGATCATTCCGCAGGTGGTGAAACAGCCGAAGGCGAAGCCCGCCATGTCTCGGCCGCTTGCGGACCAGCCCGATCTCTTCGCGCAGGCCGCGACGCGCTCAACCAAGATC
>JACAEG010000291.1 GCA_013388965.1 Pseudorhodoplanes sp.
ACGGACTGGCCGCCGCAGCCTCGCTCGGCGCAAGGCTCGCGGCGCGCAAGGACAATCCGGACGAACTGGCGCAAGCCGCGGAGGCCCTGTGCGCGCCGGACAAGGCCCTCGCCACGGCCCTCTCGGCCGCCCTTGCCGACGACCTGCCGGCCGTCAAGCGCGACGGCGGCTTCGTGCGCGCGGGCTACGAGACGATGCTCGACGAAGCCCGCAACCTGCGCGACGCCTCGCGCCGCGTGGTCGCGGAATTGCAGCAACGCTACGCGGACGAGACCGGCATCCGCTCGCTCAAGGTCAGGCATAACAACGTGCTGGGCTATTTCATCGATGTGACCGCGCAGCACGGCGAGAAGCTGCTGGCCGCGCCGCTGAATGCCCGCTTCATTCACCGCCAGACGCTGGCCGGGCAGGTGCGCTTCACCACCGCCGAGCTGGGCGAGCTGGAATCGAAGATCGCCGGCGCCGCCGACCGTGCGCTCGGGATCGAGCTCGAAATCTTCGAGCGGCTGTGCAACGCCGTGATCGCGGCGGGTGAGGAAATCAAGCGCGCGGCGGAGGGGCTGGCCGTGCTGGACGTGTCGGCGGCCCTCGCAGCCCTTGCCGTGGAACGCAACTATGTGCGGCCGGAGATCGACCGCTCGCTCGATTTCGCGATCGAAGGGGGACGGCACCCGGTCGTCGAGCAATTGCTGACGGAGGGCGGTCCCTTCATCGCCAACGACTGCGACCTCTCGCCGCCGCCGAACGCCAAATCGGGGAAAATCTGGATTCTCACCGGTCCCAACATGGCCGGCAAATCCACCTTCCTGCGCCAGAACGCCCTGATCGCGATCCTCGCGCAGATGGGCAGCTTCGTGCCGGCGCGGCGGGCGCGGATCGGCATCGTGGACCGGCTGTTCTCGCGCGTCGGCGCGGCCGACGACCTCGCGCGCGGTCGCTCCACCTTCATGGTCGAGATGGTGGAGACGGCCGCAATCCTCAATCAGGCGGGCGAGCGCGCGCTCGTCATCCTCGACGAAATCGGCCGCGGCACCGCGACCTTCGACGGCCTCTCGATCGCCTGGGCGGCGATCGAGCATCTGCACGAGGTCAATCGCTGCCGTGCGCTGTTCGCGACCCATTTCCATGAACTGACCGCGCTGGCTGCGAAGCTGCCGCGCCTGCACAACGCCACCATGCGGGTGAAGGAATGGCAGGGTGAGGTCGTGTTCCTGCACGAGGTCGTGCCGGGCGCGGCCGACCGTTCCTACGGCATCCAGGTCGCGAAGCTTGCCGGGCTGCCGCCCTCGGTCATCGCGCGCGCGAAAGTGGTGCTGGCAAGGCTCGAAGCCGAGGACCGCGCCGCGCCGTTGCGCGGATTCGAGGACCTGCCGCTGTTTTCCGCCGCGCGCGCGGGCGGCTACTCGCACGACGACAAGCCCGATCCGCTCGCGGATGCGCTCAGGGCGCTGCGGCCGGACGAGATGTC
The DNA here is from genome assembly GCA_013388965.1 of Pseudorhodoplanes sp. Classification (GTDB taxonomy): domain Bacteria; phylum Pseudomonadota; class Alphaproteobacteria; order Rhizobiales; family Xanthobacteraceae; genus Pseudorhodoplanes. The sequence goes on from JACAEG010000291.1 coordinate 1,469, forward strand.
GCCGCGCGAGGCGCTGGAGGCGCTCTATGCGCTGAAGGCGAAGCTTGCGGACCGCAAAGGAGATTGATCGCCGGTCGTTCGCGGGCGCGAACGCCGCGATCGGTCCCGGATCGGCGCCCGCTATCGCGCCGCCGCCCGCCGCCTTGCATTGCGCAAGAGCCACAGCAGCATGTTCCAGGCAATGCAAACCAGCAAGCCCGCGAGCAGCGACCACCAGACACCGACCGTCTCGGCGAGAAAGTGGACCGAAAGAAGCCCGAGCCCGAGCCCGATCAGCGGCGCCTGCACATGCGCGGCGACGCTCGCAGCGGCCGGCCCGCCGAGCCGCGTATGCAGGATGACGAAGAAGCTCGACATCGCGATCGGGAAGAAGGCGAACAGGCCGGACGCGAACGAGCCGATCGCATGGCTGAGCGTCGTGACGCCGGCGACAAAGACCGAGACAATGAGCGTGCGCCACGCGATCTCCCTGCGGGTCGCCGCAATCTTCTGGCCTGTTCCCTCGGTGCGGAAGCGCCGGCTGGCCAGGATGGTGAAAGTGAACGTGATCGCGGTCGCGATACAGGCGGTCAGCGGGGTCCAGACCAACAGCCGGGTCGCCGCCGCACATGCAAACCAGACCAGCAATGCGCCGCCGAGGCTGACCGCGAGGTTGTTGCGCTGCGCGAGGATCGCATAGGCCAGCGCGAAAATGCTGACCACGATATTCGCCGCCATGCTGGCCACGGCGCTGGCCGCGATGAACTCGGGCGGATGCTCCATCGCGAGGATGATGTAGGCGGCGCCGCCTGCGGTCGGCAGCGAGGCGATCATCGCGCCGATGAAGGGGCCGGACCGCTCGACGATGAAGGAGGCGGCGACGACGATCGAAGCCGTCATTGCCATCTTGAGCAAGAGGCCGAACAGGAAATTGGCGTCGGCGAGGAACGCCATGTCAGGCCGCGATGCCGGCGCGCCGCAGCGTGAACAGCCCGAGATTCCAGGCCACCGCCACCGCGAGCGCGGAGATCAGGGCGAGGGCTGAGCCGAGCGGCTCGGCCAGCAGATGCAGCGTCAGCACCGCCATGCCAAATCCGGCAAGTCCGAGGATCGCGTTGGCGAGCACGGCCGCGGCAGCCGGGCCGCCGACGCGGAAATGCAGGATGAACATGATGCTCGTGAACACGACCGGAAAGGCCGCGAGCACGCCCGTGGCCGCGGGGCCGATGCGGAAGCTCAGGCCCACGACCGCACCCACCAGCGCCGCGACGAGCGCGGCGCGCACCGCAAAATCGTACCAGCGCAGCGGGTTCGACGGCATCGGCACATTGCGGAAGCGCCGCACGACGAGATAGGCGATCGGGAAGACGGCGAGATTGAGCAGGATCGCGGAGGCCGTGGTCGGTCCGAGCCAGACGAAGACAGGAACGCTCGCCAGCCAGGCAAGAAAGGCGAGCGGCACGCTCACGGCAAAGCCGTGACGCTGCGCGAGCAGCACATAGGTCGCGGCATAGATCGCCGTCGCGCCGTTCAGGGCGAGCGAGGACAATGCGCTGCGCGCGATGAATGCGGGGTCGTGGTCGAGGGCGAGAAACACATAGGCGGGCCCGGCGGATACCGGCAGCGTTGCGATCAGCGCGCCAATCACCGGCCCGACGCGCTCCGCCGTCACCGTCGCGCCGACGACGAAGCAGGCGGCGACGACCATCTTGATGAAGAGCGCAAGCCAGAACAACATGTCGGGGGACATTCGCGATCAAGCCCGGCCGTCAGGCCCGGAAGCCAGCCTTCAGGTCCGAAGCGCCTTCATAAAGACGTGGACGGCCGGGACAAGCCCGGCCGCACGAAAACGCCCCGTGAGCGCACCCCCGCATATCTCACATGCGTTTCAGGCTCACCTCCACCGGCGGGCCGGAACGGATGGTCTGGTAGACGACGCAATAGCGCTCGGTGAGCTTGAGCAGCTGGTCGAGCTTGTCCTGCGGCGCGTCGGTCTCGACCTCGAAGCGCAGCCGCATGTCACGAAATCCGACCGGCGCATCCTTGGCGACGCCGAGCGTGCCGCGGAAATCGAGGTCGCCCTCGGCAAAGACCTGGCCGGATTTGAGGGGAATATCCAGCGCGGTCGCGACCGCCTTCAGCGTCACCCCGGCGCAGGCGACGAGCGCCTCCAGCAGCATGTCGCCCGAGCACAGCTCCATGCCCGAACCGCCGGTCGCCGGATGCAGGCCCGCCACTGCGAGCGCGCGCCCGGTCTCGACCTTGCAGGCGATGCCGGTATCGTCGAGCGCGCCCTTGGCCTTCAGCGTGATCAGGGCCGCGTCGGCGTCGGACTTGTAGCGATCCTTGATCGGCGCCTGCAGGGCGCGCAGTGCGGCGGCATCCATTCTTGTGCTCCTTGGTGGTGGCATCGCCGGGCCCGCCCGGCGATCCATCG
>JACAEG010000198.1 GCA_013388965.1 Pseudorhodoplanes sp.
CCCCCCCCCCCCCCCCCGCCACTCTTTAGTGCTACAGTCTTGAATTCCGACGAGCTAAGAAAGTCCGGAGCGGTTGGGCCATGACTCTCCTCTATTTCAGCGGCCTTGTCGCGCTCATCGTCATCGGTTTCCTGTTCGGCCGCGCGCGCGCGGCGGCCAGCGGCAGCATTGCGACGCTGCATTCGCGCCCCAGCTATCACGGCGCCTTCGTCGTCATCAGCATCGTTGTGCCGATGCTTCTGATTTTCATCGTGGGAGTTCCGCTGGCCGATCGGATCGTGAATTCGCAGGCGATTAGCGCGCTCGATCCGGCGCTTCTGGACGACGAATTGCGGCGCGGCGCGGCCTTGCGAGATATCGGTGCCGTCGCGACCGGGCGCTACAGCGGCGAGCCTTCGGCTGCGCTCAAGAATGCCGCCGATACCTATGCCTCGCTGCATGCATGGACCAGTACGCTGATCGTCGGCGGCGGCTGGGTATTCGGGCTTCTGGGTCTGGCTTTCGGCCTGCGCTCGTTGTCGGCGCAGTTCCGCGCGCGCAACAATGTCGAGCGGGTAGTCAAGATACTCCTGTTCGCCGCGGCGAGCGTGGCGGTGCTGACAACCGTCGGAATCGTGTTTTCAGTCTTGTTCGAGACCATTCGCTTTTTCCAGAAGGTCTCGCCAGTTGAATTTCTTTTCGGTCTGCAATGGAGCCCGCAGATCGCGATGCGCGCCGACCAGGGCGGCGGAGGCGGTGCGTTCGGCATCGTTCCCCTGGTCGTCGGAACATTCCTCATCACATTCATCGCGATACTGATCGCGGGTCCGATCGGCCTTTTCGCGGCCATTTACATGGCGGAGTATTCTTCGCCGCGATTTCGGGCGATTGCCAAGCCGATTCTCGAGATTCTGGCGGGTATTCCCACCGTGGTACTCGGGTTCTTCGCAGCCCTTTCGCTCGCGCCCTGGGTGCGCGGCACCGGCGAGGCGCTGGGGCTCAACGTCGCTTCCGAAAGCGCTCTCGCTGCCGGAATCGTCATGGGGATGATGATCATCCCCTTCGTGTCCTCGCTGTCGGATGACGTCATCAATGCGGTACCGCAGTCCCTGCGCGACGGTTCCTACGCAATGGGATCGACGAAGTCCGAGACCATCAAGAAGGTCGTTCTGCCGGCGGCATTCGGCGGCATCGTCTCGGCGATGATGCTCGCCATCAGCCGCGCGGTCGGCGAGACCATGATCGTGGTGATGGCCGCGGGCCTCGCCGCAAACCTCACCTTCAATCCGCTCGAGGCGGTCACCACCTTCACGGTACAGATCAAGACCATTCTGGTCGGCGACCAGGAATTCGACAGCGCCAAGACGCTTGCGGCCTTCGCGCTCGGCTTTGTGCTTTTCTTCTTCACTCTGACGCTCAACGTCATCGCGCTTCAGATCGTCAAACGGTATCGTGAGCAATATGACTGATGTGGCCATCGCCGGTAGAAGAACCCTCGACGTAACGTCCGACGCCGCGCGCGCGCGCATTCGCAGTCGTTACCGTGCAGAGGCCAGGTTCAAGGCCTATGGCCTCATCGCTATCGGGCTTACGGCTGTCTTTCTCATTGTTGTCCTGACGGACATCGTGATGAAGGGCATTCCCGCCTTCACGCAGAACTGGCTCCAGCTCGAAGTGAAGGTGGACCCGGCGGAGATCGATCCGCAAGGCACCAAGGACCCCGCCGTTGTCCGGTCTGGAGATTTTGCTCTGCTCGTACGGAACGCATTGCGGGCCCAGTTTCCGAACGTCACCGACAGGGCCGGACGGCGTCAGCTTGACGGCCTGCTGTCATCCGGCGCCCCGGATGTGCTGCGGGAGCGCGTGGTCGCGGACCCTGCCTTGATCGGACAGACCGTGCGCGTTCCCGTGCTGCTGTCCGACGATGCCGACCTGTATTTCAAGGGGATCGGCACCAGGATTACCCAGGTCCCGGGGAGAGGCACGGCCACACCCAGTGGGACGGAAGGCAACGTTACGATCCGCACGTCGGCGGACGATTTCTCGGCCAGCCTCCTGGGCGTGAAGCGCGAAATCTCGGAGCGCGCCCGCGCCGAGCGCGCCGAGGCGGCGCGGCTGCGCCAGTTCGAGGGACGCGCACGCGCGCGAGTACAGGAACTCGGTCCGCAACTCTCGGCCGCACGCGCGTCCGGCAACGCGCAGCGGATCGCTTCGCTCGAAGGCGAGTTGAACAAGGCGACCGCCGATGCCGAAGGGCTCGGGCAGAAGGCAAAGGAGCTTGAGGATTCGGCTGCTGCCCTGCAGGCGCGTTTCGACAACAAGTCCGGCGCCGAAGAGCTCACGGGCAACCTGCCGAGCCTTCTGGTGGCCATTAATGGCGGCCTGGTGAAGGTGCTGACCGTCGGCGAGACCGAGGTCTCCGGCACGGTATTGTTGCCGCTTTCATCGGCGGCGCCTGCTGCGCCCGGCGCGTGGGACATCCGGACATTCCACACGCCTGAATCAAATCGGCGCGTCAATGACCGTGAGGTAGCCTGGCTTGAGGCGCTGAAGGCCCGTGGTCTTGTCGAGAGCCGCTTCAACTGGCAGTTTTTCACGTCAGGTGACAGCCGCGAGCCCGAGCTTGCGGGAATTCGCGGGGCGCTGGTCGGCTCAGCGTTGACTCTCTTCGTCACCCTCATCCTCTGTCTTCCGATCGGAGTCGCCGGCGCGATCTATCTCGAGGAATTCGCACCGAAGAACCGGCTGACCGAGGTCATCGAAGTCAACATCAACAATCTCGCCGCCGTGCCGTCTATTGTGTTCGGCCTGCTCGGGCTTGCGGTCTTTCTCAACTTCTTCGGCCTGCCGCGTTCCGCGCCGCTCGTCGGCGGACTTGTGCTGGCGCTGCTGGTGCTGCCGACCATCATCATCGCTGCGCGTGCCGCGCTCAAGGCGGTGCCGCCCTCGATCAAGGAAGCTGCCCTTGGCGTCGGCGCCTCGCACCAGCAGGCGATCTTTCATCACGTGCTGCCGCTCGCCATGCCCGGCATCATGACCGGCACCATTATCGGAATGGCGCACGCGCTGGGCGAAACGGCGCCGCTGCTGATGATCGGCATGGTCGCCTTCATCGTGGAGCCGGCATTGAGCGTCACCGATGCCGCCACGGTGCTGCCCGTGCAGATCTATCTCTGGTCCGACCTGCCGGAGATTGCCTTCCAGGCCAAGACGGCAGCCGCAATCATTGTCCTGCTGGCCTTCCTCTTTGTCATGAATGGAACCGCCATCTTCCTGCGCCGCCGCTTCGAGCGGCGCTGGTAAGGTCGAAGCGAGGAGCTGTGAATATGGATGCCATGATCCGGACCGCGACGAAGCCAGGCCCCACGAGCGTGCCCGGCACGACGTCGACCGCCAAGGTCGTTGCGCGCGACGTCAACGTCTATTACGGCGAGAAGCACGCCCTGAAGAATGTCGGCATCGATATTCCCGAGCGCTCGGTGACCGCCTTTATCGGCCCCTCCGGCTGCGGCAAGTCGACGTTTCTGCGCTGCATCAACCGCATGAATGACACCATTCCCGTTGCGCGGGTGACCGGCCTGATCGAGATCGACGGCCAGGATATCTACGACAAGTCGCTCGATGTCGTGCAATTGCGCGCCCGCGTCGGCATGGTGTTCCAGAAGCCCAATCCCTTCCCCAAATCGATCTACGAGAATGTCGCCTACGGGCCCCGCATTCACGGCCTTGCGGCCTCGAAATCGGAGCTCGACGGGATCGTCGAAACCAGCCTGAAAAAGGCCGGCCTGTGGGATGAGGTGAAGGACCGGCTGAGCGATTCCGGAACCGGCCTTTCGGGCGGCCAACAGCAGCGGCTTTGCATTGCCCGCGCGATCGCCGTCAGTCCGGAGGTCATCCTGATGGACGAGCCCTGTTCGGCGCTCGACCCGATCGCAACCGCGCGCATCGAAGAGCTGATGGATGAGCTGCGGGAGAATTTCACGATGATCATCGTCACCCATTCGATGCAGCAGGCCGCGCGCGTCTCGCAGCGGACCGCCTTCTTCCATCTCGGCATACTGGTCGAGGAGGGTCCGACCGAGACGATCTTCACCAATCCGACCGATCAGCGCACGCAGGACTACATCACCGGCCGCTTCGGCTGAGGCCGCCGGAACCAGAATTCGCGAGGAGCAAGATGGTGGCACAACACACTGCAAAGGCCTTCGACGCGGACCTTGAGGATCTCACCCGCAAGGTGGCCGAGATGGGCGGGATGGCGGAAAAGGAGATCGCCGATTCCGTCGCTGCGCTCGCCAGGCGCGACCCCAATCTCGCCCAGCGCGTCATCGCGGCGGATGAATCGGTCGATGTGCTGCAGCGGGAAATCGAGGAAAAGGCGATCCTGACCATCGCGCGCCGGCAGCCGATGGCGGTCGACCTGCGCGAAGTTGTCGGCGCGCTGCGGGTTGCCAACGATCTTGAGCGGATCGGCGATCTCGCCAAGAACATCGCCAAGCGGAGCCTCGCGCTGGAGGGGGAATTCCCGACCCAGAAGCTGGCCCGCGGCGTCGAGCATATCGCCTCGCTGGTGCTCGCCCAGCTCAAGCAGGTGCTCGATTCCTACGCCACCCGCGATGTAGCGAAGGCGCTGGCGGTCTGGAGGAACGACGAAGAAGTCGATGCGATGTGCACGTCGCTGTTCCGCGAGCTCCTCACCTACATGATGGAAGACCCGCGCAACATCACCTTCTGCATCCATCTGATGTTCTGCGCCAAGAACATCGAGCGCATGGGCGACCATGCCACCAACATCGCCGAAACCATCCATTTCATGATCGAGGGGCGGCCGATCGAGGGAATGCGCCCCAAGGGCGACACCACCGCCTTCGCGCCGATCCCCGCAAAGGTCTGATTGAGTCGAACGCATGAACGGGCAGTCCGCACGCATCATGATTGTGGAGGACGAGGAGCCGCTTACGCTGCTGCTTCGCTACAATCTGGAATCGGAGGGCTACGACGTCGATACCGTGGCGCGCGGCGACGACGCCGATACGCGCCTGAAGGAGGCCGTGCCCGACCTGATCGTGCTGGACTGGATGCTGCCGGGCCTTTCGGGCATCGAGTTGTGCCGGAGGTTGCGGGCGCGTCCGGAGACGCGCGCGCTGCCGATCATCATGCTGACCGCGCGCGGCGAGGAGAGCGAGCGGGTGCGCGGGCTCTCCACCGGCGCGGACGACTATATCGTCAAGCCGTTCTCAGTGCCGGAACTGCTTGCGCGCGTGCGCGCGCTGCTGCGGCGCGCCAAGCCCGAGCGCATGGCCGACGTGCTGTCGCTCGGCGAGATCGAGCTCGACCGTGTGCGCAAGCGCGTCTCGCGCAGCGGTCGCGATATCGATCTCGGTCCAACCGAATACCGGCTCCTGGAATTTCTGATGGAGCGTCCCGGCCGCGTCTTCACGCGCGAGCAATTGCTCAACGGGGTCTGGGGCAGCGATGTCTATATCGACGAGCGCACCGTCGATGTGCATGTCGGGCGCCTGCGCAAGGCGCTCAACCGCGGCCGCGAGAACGATCCGATCCGCACCGTGCGCGGCTCGGGCTATTCGATCGACGACCGCTTCGGCAAGGCGAGCTGAGCGCTCAGTCTCGCGCGGGCCGGCGATCGCGCCGCGCGGCCGGCGGCTGGTAGGCCACCCGCGAATGGAAGCCGCAATAGGGGTGACCCGCCACCGGCTTGCCGCCGCAGAAGTAGAAATCCTGCTGCGACGGGTCGCCGATCGGCCAGCGGCACGTGTCCTCGTTCAGTTCGAGCAGGGTCCGGCGCTGCCCCATCGGAATGACATTCTCGACCGGCTGAGGCTCGGCTTCGATGTCGTAATCGTAGGCATAGGCCCGCGCGAGCGCGGTGTTGCCTCTCGTTGCCGGCCGGGAGGTCCGCAGCATGTGCGGCTGGCGCACCTTGCGTGGTCGTTGGGCGGCCGACGAGGACGGGGTCTTGGCCCGTCCGGACAGTCCGAGGCGGTGAACCTTGCCGATGACCGCGTTCCGGGTGATCCCGCCCAGCTCGGCGGCAATCTGGCTCGCCGAAAGCCCCTCGGCCCACAATTTCTTCAATTGCTCAACGCGTTCGTCAGTCCAGCCGATCATCATCAAGTCTCTCCCGAATGCGTCCGCCTGCCGGCGGAATCCATTCCCCTCGTCGGGCCGCCTGTCCTGGCCGCCCTCCGCAACGCCCTGCCGTCAAGTCTCGAAATCTAGGTCCGCCGCACGAGATGTCGTATCCGACAAGGCGAACGCTACAATATGGCGTGACTCGCGCGCAAGAGTCCGGGACCGGCGCGTCCCCACCAAACATGCCGCAATCCGGCGCTTTCCACTGCTACTTCAGCAAGGGCCGTTGAAAAGCCGCGCTTCACTTCCCGGGGCGGACGTTGACAGCAGGCCGCGCGGCAATAAAATGTCCAAAAGTGCCGCCCGAAGAGGCGGCACATTTCATTTTCGCACATTCCGGACGCGCGCTGTGGCCTCGCATCTATTGCCGACTTACATCCGTGCCGACCTCGCTTTCGAGCGGGGCGAGGGCGCCTGGCTCACGGCGACCAATGGCGAGCGCTACCTGGATTTCGGGTCCGGCGTCGCTGTCAACGCGCTGGGGCACGCGCATCCCCGGCTCGTCGCGGCGATCACCGACCAGGCGCAAAAGGTGTGGCACGTCTCGAACCTGTTCCAGATTCCGCAGGCCGAGAGGCTCGCCGCGCGGCTGTGCGAGGCGAGCTTCGCCGACAAGGTCTTCTTCGCCAATTCCGGCGCCGAGGCGCTGGAATGCGTGATCAAGACGGCGCGCAAATACCACGCCGTCAGCGGCCATCCGGAAAAATTCCGCATCATCACATTCGAGGGCGCGTTCCACGGGCGCACGCTGGCGACGCTCGCGGCGGGCGGCCAGAAGAAATATCTCGAAGGCTTCGGCCCCGTCGTCGAAGGCTTCGATCAGGTGCCGTTCGGCGATCTCGACGCGGTAAAGGCCGCGATCGGCGCGAACACGGCCGCTATCCTGATCGAACCGATCATGGGCGAGGGCGGCGTGCGCGTCGTCCCCAATCAGTTTCTGAAGGCGCTGCGCGAACTCTGCGATCGCCACGGGCTGCTGCTCGCCTATGACGAGGTGCAGACCGGCATGGGCCGCACCGGGGAATTGTTCGCCTATCAGCGCACCGGGGCCGCCCCCGACATCATGGGCCTCGCCAAGGGACTCGGCGGCGGCTTTCCCATCGGCGCCTGCCTTGCGACGGCCGAGGCCGCGAAGGGCATGACCGCGGGCACGCATGGCTCGACCTTCGGCGGCAATCCTCTCGGCACGGCCGTCGGCAACGCGGTGCTGGATGTCCTGCTGTCGCCGGGCTTTCTGGACAATGTCAGGAAGACCTCGCTGCTGCTGAAACAGCGGCTGGCTGAGGTCAAGGACAAGTACCCGACCGTCATTTCCGAAATCCGCGGCGAAGGATTGCTGCTCGGACTGCAGGCCGTGGTGCCAAATGGCGATCTCGTGGCCGAATTCCGCAACGAGAAGCTGCTCGCCATCGCGGCGGGCGACAATGTCGTGCGGCTGCTGCCGCCGCTGATCGTCGGCGAGGCGGAAGTGGCGGAAGCGGTCGGCATGATCGACCGTGCCTGCGCCCGGATTGCGCGCACCAGGGCCGCGTCGGCCAAGGAAGCGGTCGCATGAGCGCAAACGGCATCCGGCACTTCATCGACCTGATAGATATCCCCAAGGCCGACTTGCGGGGCATGATCGAATCCGCGATCGCGATGAAGTCGCAGCGCAAGCAGAATCGCGCCACGGCCGCGAAGCCGCTCGAGGGACTGACGCTCGCGATGGTGTTCGACAAGCCGTCGACGCGCACGCGCGTATCCTTCGATGTCGCGATGCAGCAGCTCGGCGGCCAGACCGTGGTGCTGACCGGCCAGGAAATGCAGCTCGGACGCGGCGAGACCATCGCCGATACCGCGCGCGTGATGTCGCGCTTCGTCGATTGCATCATGATCCGCACGCTCGACCACGAGACGGTGGCTGAGCTCGCCGAGTTCGCGACTGTCCCGGTCATCAACGGACTGACCAAGCGTTCGCATCCCTGTCAGGTGCTGGCGGACGTGATGACGTTCGAGGAGCATCGCGGGCCGATCAGGGGACGCAAGGTAGCCTGGACCGGCGACTGCAACAACGTGCTCGCGTCCTGGATGCATGCTGCGGAGCGGTTCGAGTTCCGGCTCAAGGTTGGAAGTCCGCAGGAATTGTGGCCGCAGCCCTGGCTGATGGACTGGGTCAAATCCTCGGGCGCGGCGATCGAGATCGGGACCGACCCGGACGAGGCCGTCCGGGATGCCGATTGCGTTGTCACCGATACCTGGGTGTCGATGGGCGACGAGAAAACGCAGGCCAACAGGCACAACCTGCTGCGGCCCTATCAGGTGAACCGCAAGCTGATGGCCAACGCGAGGCCGGACGCCCTGTTCATGCATTGCCTGCCCGCGCATCGCGGAGAGGAAGTCACGGACGAGGTGATGGACGGCCCCAATTCCGTGGTTTTCGACGAAGCCGAGAACCGCTTGCATGCGCAGAAGGGCATTCTTACTTGGTGCCTGAATGCGGCCATGCGATGAACCATATCGAAATCCCGATCCGAACTCCGAAGACCGAATCCGCCGACGACACCATCCTGCCCTTCGAGGTGGGTGCGCTGGATTTGCGCGGTCGTGTTGTCCTGCTGGGCGATTCCGTCGATGAAATCCTGACTCGGCACGATTACCCCACGCCGGTGGCGAAGCTTCTGGGCGAAGCCATCGTGCTTGCCGCCATGTTCGGGTCCGCGCTGAAATTCGAGGGCCGCTTCATCCTGCAGACCCGGAGCGACGGTCCGGTTGGAATGCTGGTCGCGGACTATTCCACCTCGGGCAAGATCAGGGCCTGCGCCAAGTTCGACAAGAACAAGGTTGCGGAGGCGGTGGCCGCGCGCAACGCCTCCGGTGCTGCGCTGCTCGGCACCGGCCACCTTGCGATGACCATCGACCAGGGCGGTGACATGAATCGCTATCAGGGGATCGTCGCCCTCGAAGGCGGCGGCTTGCAGGAGGCCGCTCACGAGTATTTCAGGCGCTCCGAACAGATTCCGACAGCGGTGAAAGCCGCAGTCGCGGAAGAATTGATCGCCGGTCCCGGCGGCGCGCGGCATCGCTGGCGCGCGGGCGGGATCATGGCGCAGTTCCTGCCGAAGGCGCAGGAGCGCATGCGCGGCCCCGATCTCGATCCGGGCGACGCGCCGGAAGGCGTCAATCCACACGAAATGGCCGAAGACGATGCCTGGGTGGAAGGCCGTTCGCTGATGGCGACGGTCGAGGACCTGGAATTGATCGATCCGGCGCTGTCAACCGAGCGGCTGGTCTACCGGCTGTTTCACGAGCGAGGCGTGCGCGTATTCGAGCCGGCCGGGATAAAGGCGCAATGTTCATGCTCGCGCGACCATGTCCATACGATGCTGCGGAGCTTTCCGCAGAGCGACCGCGACGAGATGGTTCAGGATGGCGAGATTTCGGTGACATGCGAATTCTGCAGCCAGAGCTATCGCTTCAAGCCCGAAGACGTCGCCGACCCCGAATAGCCGGAGCCTTTCAGGTCTTGACGGGATCGAGGCAGGGGCTTCGGCTTCCTGTCTTCACGCGAACAGGTATCCACAGCGCTCGAAAACGCTCTAGTTGATCGTGCGCTTGCCGGGCGCCGCATCGAGCGAGAAGGCGGGAATTTCGATCTCGAAAGTCTCGCCCTTCTCGGTGATCATGCCGTAGCGCCCGGTCATGAATCCGGACGGCGTCGGCAAGGGCACGCCGCTGGTATATTCGAAGGATTGTCCGGGCTCGAGCACCGGCTCCTCTCCGACAACGCCTGCGCCGCGCACTTCCTGCACACGCCCCGTCGCGTCGGTGATATGCCAGTAGCGCGTCTTGAGCTGGACCGTCTCGTCCCCGTGATTGGAAATCTCGATCGTATAGGCCCAAAAGAACTGCCCGCGATCGGGTGCGGACCGATCGGGCATGAAGTGCGGTTCGACCGTGACTTCGAGATTGCGAGTGACAGCGCGATACATGGCCAGGGTTTCCGAATCAGCCTTTGACCCCACCACAGCCAATTCAAGCCTGTCGGCCGCTCTCTTGCAACTGGCGCGGGGGATCGGCAATTCTAGCCATCCAAAAGTCCCGCATGGCAGGCGTTCCGGATGCAGGCTCCCGGCCTAATGGCGCCCACGCCGGCAATCGCGGCCGACCGCGATCTCCGGCTCGACCTGTTTCGGGGGCTGGCGCTCTGGCTGATCTATCTCGACCACATTCCCTCGAACATCGTCTCGTGGGTGACCATCCGCAATTACGGGTTCAGCGACGCCACCGAGATCTTCATCTTCATCTCGGGCTATACGGCAGCCTTCGTCTATGGGCGCGCGATGCGGGAGCGCGGCTTCGTCATCGCCAGCGCGCGCATCCTGAAGCGGGTCTGGCAGATCTATGTCGCCCACGTCTTCCTGTTCACGATCTACCTCGCCGAGATCGCCTATGTGGCGCGCGGATTTCAGAATCCGCTCTACGCGGAAGAAACCGGAATCCTCGATTTTCTCAGGGAGCCCGATGTCACAATCATCGAGGCGCTGCTGCTGAAATTCAAGCCGGCCAACATGGACGTGCTGCCGCTCTATATCGTGCTGCTGATCCTGTTCCCGCCGATCCTGTTTCTCCTGCAGCGCGCGCCTGCGCTCGCGCTTGCTGCGTCGGCTGCGATCTATGCGGCAAGCTGGGAATTCGGCTGGAACCTGCCCGCCTATCCGCATGGCGTCTGGTACTTCAATCCCTTTGCCTGGCAGCTGCTGTTCGTGTTCGGCGCATGGTGCGCGCTCGGCGGCGCGGAGCGGCTCGCGCCCGTCCTGCGGTCGCGCATGACGGTCGCTCTTGCGGTTGCATACCTGGCATTTGCACTCGCGATCGTGCTGACCTGGCACATCCCCAGGCTGGCGACTTTCGTGCCGAAGGTCATCGCCGACTTCATCTATCCGATCGACAAGACCAATCTGGACGTCCTGCGCTTCGCGCATTTTCTCGCGCTGGCGGCGGTGACCGTGCATTTCCTGCCGAGGGACTGGCCCGGCCTGCGTTCGCAATGGCTCCGTCCGGCCATCGTGTGCGGCCAGCATTCGCTGGAGATTTTCTGTCTGGGCGTGTTTCTGGCTTTTGCGGCGCATTTCGCCAAGGTTGAGATATCGGGCGGGATTCTGATGCAGGTCGCAGTAAGCGCGTTAGGCATTCTCATCATGATTGGAACCGCCTTCCTGATCGCATGGTATAAGACCGCGGAGGCGAGAAAGCCGGATTCCCGGCCCAAGCCGCCCAATGCCGACCTCGCGGGAGGCGAGGCATGAAAACCCTGCTCGCTGTCGTGCTCACGGCCGTTCTGAGTGCGGGCCCGGCATTTGCCGCGGAGCCTGAGCCCTGCGACGTGCCCGCCTATCTTGTGGTCGGCGACAGGCCGCTGAAGCGGGTGATGGAAGCGGCCAGGCAGGCCAAGCGGCTCGATATCGTGGTTGTCGGCACCGGCTCCTCGACCCTGGGTGGGGCCGATGGCGCCGCCAAGGCCTACCCGGCCCGCCTGCAGGCCGCATTGCAGGAGGTGCTTCCGGACGTCGCCGTGACGGTCAGGACCTATGCAAAATCCAGGCAGAGCGCGGCCGAAATGCTCGGAAACTTCGATAAATTGCTGGTCGACGGAGTTCCGTCGCTGGTGGTATGGCAAACGGGGACGGTCGATGCCATGCGCGGCATCGACGCCGAGGAATTTCGGTCTGTCATCGACAAGGGCATCGAGGCGCTTCATGCGCGTGGTGCGGATGTGGTCCTGATGAACATGCAATATAGCCCGCGCACCGAAACCATGATCCAGTTCGATCCCTATGCCGACGCGATGCGGGCGGTTGCGCTGGAGCGCGAGGTGCCGCTGTTCGACCGGCTCAATCTCATGCGCTACTGGAACGACACCGGAGCGTTCGATCTGTATTCCGCGGCCAAGGACAATGCGCTCGCATCGAGAGTGCATGATTGCCTTGGTCGCGCGCTGGCCCTGCTTGTCGCCGAAGCGGCCGAGCTGGAAAAGTCGGAGTCGAAAACCTCCCAATGACAGGCCGCGTCTTCCCTTTTTGCACAGCGACATGGCTGATTGCGGCGGCACTGGCCGCGTCGCTGCCGCATGGCGCGCGCGCTGAGGGCACGAAGCCTGCCGCGATTCCCTGTGCCGCACCCGCTGATCTGAGCCGTATCACGACCCCGCTTCCGCGCACCGCCAAGCGTCTCGCGGCCGGCGAGCCTGTCACCATCGTCGCCATTGGCTCCTCGTCCACGGCCGGTGCCGGTGCGAGTTCGCCTGCGGCCTCCTATCCAAGCAGGCTTGCGGTGGAATTATCCGCACTGTTTCCGCGCCAGCAGATCACCGTGATCAATCGCGGCGTGAACGGCGAAGACGCAGCAGAGATGCTGGCGCGGCTCGAGAAGAGCGTGATCGCGGAGAAGCCGGACCTTGTGCTCTGGCAGGTCGGCACCAATGCGATACTGCGCGACCAGCCGCTCGGGCCGGCCGGCTCGCGCATCCATCAGGGACTCGTCCGGCTCAAGGCGATCGGCGCCGATGTCGTGCTGATCGATCCGCAATTCGCGCCCAAGGTGCTCGCCAAGGCGGATGTCGACGAGCTGGTCGATCTGCTCGCGGCCACGGCCAAGCGGGACAATGTCAGCCTGTTCCGCCGCTTCGCGGTGATGCGGCATTGGCGAGAGGTCGCGAAGATACCCTTCGAGGCGTTCCTGTCGCCGGACGAATTGCACATGAACGACTGGAGCTATGCCTGCATCGCCAGGATCATGGCGGGCGCCATCGCCGAGGCCGCGAGCCGCGCCACCCTGACCGCGCAGGCCGGCCCCCGGTAATGCGCGCGGATAGCCTCAAATAGCAGGGATAACTTCGGGCCGCCCGCCCGGACATGTTGGCTGGCCTGCGCCGCTCGTCTAAGGGGGTAATGCCGCGATGCGCCGCGCCAGATCCGCGGTCGTGCAACCGGAACCGACAATGCCCGCAGCGATGAAATCCACCGCCTATCCCGAGCCCCTGCGGGAGCCGACCGGTCCGCTGGCGGAGATCGGCAGCAAGGGCGGCCTGCTGCCGCGCCAGCGCATCAAGGCGCTGATCGCGCACCGCAAGCTCGTGCAGGCGACGCCCGAGATCGAGGACGTGCAAATCCAGCCGGCCAGCCTCGATCTGCGGCTCGGCGCGCGGGCGTGGCGTGTACGCGCGAGCTTCCTGCCGGGACGTGAACGTACGGTGGAGCAGCAGCTGAGCGCGCTCGCAACCGACGAGATCAATCTGGAACGCGGCGCGGTGCTGGAAAAGGGCTGCGTCTATGTCGTCGAACTGCTCGAGCACCTCAATCTGCCGGAGAGCGTGGCCGGGCTTGCCAATCCGAAAAGCTCGACCGGCCGCCTGGACATCTTCACCCGCCTGATCGCCGACCGCAGCGACACCTTCGACAGCGTGCGTGGCGGCTATGAGGGAAAAATCTACGCCGAGATTTCGCCGTCGAGCTTTTCCATCCGGGTGCGGCGCGGCTCGAAGCTCAATCAGATCCGCTTCCGCCGCCGCAACTCGCAGCAGACCGAGACCAGCCGCTTCCATCTCACCGACCGCGAACTCGCGGAGCGCCACGAGCGGGCGCCGCTGGTCGACGGCGAGCTCAAGTTGCGCAACGGGCTGATCCTGAGCATCGACCTGCGGGGCGCGGCCGACGGCACGCTGGTCGGCTGGCGCGCGCAGCGCTATGCCGGCGTGGTCGATGTCGACCGCATCGGCGAATACGAGCCGCTCGATTTCTGGGACCCGATCCACCTTCGCGGCGACGGCAAGCTCATCCTCGATCCGCACCAGTTCTACATTCTCGCCTCGCTCGAGCGCGTGCATATTCCGCCCGATCTCGCCGCCGAGATGGTGCCGATCGATCCGATGATGGGCGAATTCCGCGTCCACTACGCCGGCTTCTTCGATCCCGGCTTCGGCTACACGCCGAAGGGGGAGCCCGGCGCGCGCGCCGTGCTGGAGGTGCGCAGCCACGAGGTCCCGTTCGCGCTCGAGCACGGCCAGGCGATCGGGCGGCTGGTCTACGAGCCGATCGCCGATACGCCGGACGTGCTTTACGGCCAGACCAAGTTCTCCAATTATCAGGGGCAGGGGCTCAAGCTCTCCAAGCACTTCAGGACCTGAGGCTTTTCAGGGCGTGAGGGAAGTCTTGCGGCGCGCGGGCCGCATTCGCTATGGTGCGAAGCCGACGCGGGTGTAGCTCAATGGTAGAGCAGGAGCTTCCCAAGCTCACGACGAGGGTTCGATTCCCTTCACCCGCTCCAAATACCCCTACAGATACTTCCTCAAATCCTCCGCCGCGGCTTCCGGCGTGCGCTTGATGTTGAACGGCGCGACGAAGCGGCCCTGCTTGTCCATCAGATAGACAAGCGCCGTGTGGTCCATCGTGTAGTCGCCGTCCTTGAGCGGGACCTTCTTGTAATAGACGCGGTAGGACTTCAGCATCTTATCGAGCGCCTCGGCGCTGCCCGTCACCCCACGCAATTGCGGGTTGAAGCTCGAGAGATAATCCTTCAGCCTGGCCGGCGTGTCGCGCTCGGGATCGACGGTCACAAACAGCGCATTGATCTTGCCGGCATCGGGGCCGAGTTTGGTCAGTATCTCGGACATTTCGAACAACGCCGTCGGGCAGATATCGGGGCAGTGCGTGAAGCCGAAAAAGATGAGAAAGGGCCGGCCCTTCAGGCTCTCGTCGGTGATGGTATTTCCATTCTGATCGGTGAGCTCGAATGGCCCGCCGACTGCGCTTGCCGTGGACACCTGCGGAGTGGGCCGGCCTGTCAGGAGGAACAGCGCCGTCGTGAAGACCAGCAATCCGCCGAGGAAGGCGGCGAGGATGATCACGATCCGGGTGGTTCGGGGCATCATGCGTCAGAAACAGGCTGCGATGCCGGCCGCGATCACTTCAAAAAACACCGCGCTGCCATAATGCGCCCAGAGCGCCAGCGTCCCGCCGACAAGCGCAAGGCCGACGGCGGCGGCGATCACGCCCGCCCGCGACCATTCCTGACCGGCTATGCGCGTTTCTCCGGACATTACCGCCTCTGGTAGCCGGACGCTCGCGGCGAGCGCCGGTCGCCATTCAGATAGGGCGTCGGGCGGGCCGGGGCAACCGTCAGCCGGGAGGGCACCTCCCAGCCCCCGAAGTCTGGCCGAACGCGGCTCGCGGCGCGACAGTCGGACCCTGCCGCGACGTCCTCGCGAGCCCATGCTCGGTCTTTTCCAGCGATAGGGGCAGCGCACGAGCTGCCAGAGTCCCCGCCAGGCTGCAATGGAGAGGCAGAGCCAATAGAGAGGCATCAGCAGCAGCGACCACGCAAAGCGCAGCAGGCCGCGCCTCGCGAGACCGACGGCACCGACGACAATCGAGACGAGATAGCCACCGACAAAGGCCGAGCCGTAAAGCCACCTGAGGACGAGGTCCGCCGTGGCCGTTTCGCCGGGCGAGGTCCACGCGGACGCGAGGCTCAAACCGAACCCCACGAGAAAGAGCGGATGCACCATGGCCGCCAGAACGCTGCCGGCGACCAGCAATTGAAATACCAGAAAGTTGACGGCGCCAAGCTCCCTCCACAGTTCGACCGGGTTTCGCATGTGAACGAGCCAAGTCTGCATCCAGCCCTTGAACCAGCGGGTGCGCTGCTTCAGCCACGGCGTGAAGCGCGATGGCGCTTCCTCATAGGTGGATGAATCGAGAACGGCGGTGCGATACCCGAATCGGGCAAGCCGCATGCCCAGGTCCGCATCTTCGGTGACGTTGTAGGGGTCCCATGCGCCGATCCTGCGCAGGACCACGGTGCGGAAATGGTTGGACGATCCGCCGAGCGGCAGCGGAAATCGCCACGCCGCAATGCCGGGCAGGAATGCGTCGAACAGGCCGGCATATTCGGACGTATAGAGGCGCGTCAGCCAGCTGTCGGACGTGTTGTCGATGGTCAGCCGCGCCTGCACGCAGGCCAGCCGCTCGCTATCGGTACGGAAGGCCTGCACGGCAAGCCGGAGCTGGTCGGGTTCGGGGCGATCCTCGGCGTCGTACACGACGATATAGGCACCGCGCGCAAGCGGAAGCGCCGCGTTGAGCGCCTTGGGCTTGGTGCGCGGACCGCTCCCGGGAGCGACGACGATCTCGAACGGCGCGCGAAGCTCCATCGCCGCGAGAGCGTTGCGGGTTTCCATATCGTCGGCTTCGACGACGAACTTGATATCCAGCTTCTCCGCCGGATAGTCGAGCGCGCGCAAAGCGGCGACGAGCTGATGGACGGATGCTTGCTCCCGATAAAGAGCAACCAGCACGGAATAGACCGGCAATCGACGGTCGTCGGGCTGAGGAGACAGCGGCCGGGGTGACGTCGAGACCAGCGTTCCCATCAGCCGAAGAACGAGCCATTCGACGAAAAGCAGGGTCAGGAAAACCTGCAATGCGGCGAGCATGGTGATGGGGGCGGCCAGCAGCCCCGCGCCGAGGCCGGCCGCACTTGCAAGGACGAGGGAGCGGCGGCCCTTGCCTCTGCCGGCCGCAGAAAGCGCAGGCTGTTCGGCCTTCAAAGCGTCGGCGGCGCAATAGGCGATCTCCCGCGCTGCATGCCGGTTCACATAGCGCGTCATGCAATCCGCGGTGGTCAGGCGGATGCGCGATCTCAAGTCGGGGTTGGCGGACAAGGTCTCGAGCAGACGCCGCGCTTCCAGGCCCCGCGGCACGACGATGGCCTGCGGTTGGCCGCGGACCTCCAGCAGCAGCTTGCCGGCTCTGGGCGCGCGCACGAGCTGCCCGTCGCTCAGCGGGCATTCGAGACGTCCCGCCCAGACGAGGGCATCGAAGGGAATGCCGATCGCACGGGCGAGGGCGGCGACATATTCGGCTTCGCTGATCAGGCCCCAGGCGATCAGGCTGTCCTGAGCGCCAGTCCCGGTCCGGGCGGCGCGGGCTGTGGCGGCATCGAGCAGGTGTGGAGGCAGCCGGCCGCGCAGGCAGTCAAGTTCGGGGGCGCAGGAGAAAAGCGGGCGACCCGGCCTGTCATGCGGGCCGGCAGCGGCTTTCCTGACAGGCGGTCGCATCGCGGCAGCCGCCGGGTTCTGCCGGCCAGATGCAATGTCCCCCCAAGACATTCGGCCCCACACGACTCAAGCTACTATGACGAAGACACAATTCGGCTATAAGCGTGCCCCGGCGGAACACCATGCAGCGCGTGCATCTTTCCATATGTTGCAACTTTGACAAGTGGGTCTCGCGGACGCGGGCGGCCGCGCTCTGTCTCGCGGCGCTGCTGCTGGTCGATATCGCCGCGGCCCAGCCGCAAAATCCTGCAGCGGCCGTCCCGGGCTTCTGGGATCCGAGGCGGCGGCCAGAGCGGCCGGATATTTCGCGCATCACGCTGATCCGCTTCATGACGGAGACCGACTATCCGCCCTTCAATTATGCCGGCCCCGACGGCAATCCGGCGGGCTTCAATGTCGATCTCGCGCGCGCCATCTGCGAGGAACTCAAGGTGGCGTGCAGCATCCAGATGCGGCGCTTCGACACCCTTGTTCCCGCGCTCGTGGAAAACCGCGGCGATGCCGTCATCGCCTCCATCAGCGTAAAGGCCGAAACCCGCAAACTGCTCGATTTCAGCGATCCCTATTATCGTGTACCGGCGCGCTTCGTGGCCCGGCGCGACATGGCTGACGAAGACATTCGGCCCGAAAAGCTCGAGGGCAGGAAAGTCGGAGTCGTCGCCGGTACCGCCCACGAGGCCTACCTGAAGCTGCTGTTCACCGAGCCCGAGCTGCGCCCCTATCCGAATGCCGACGCGGCACGGCAGGCGCTGCGCCGCGGCGAGATCGATTACGTGTTCGGAGACGCGATCTCGCTGTCGTTCTGGGTGAACGGCACGGATTCGGGCGGGTGCTGCGCATTCGCGGGCGGCCCCTTTGTCGACAGCACCTTCTTCGGCGAGGGCGTCGGGATCGCGGTCAAGCGCGGCAACGACACGCTGCGGCAGGCGTTCAACTGGGCGCTGTTCCGGCTGTGGGAGAAGGGCAAGTTTTCGGACCTGTGGCTGCGGTATTTCCCCGTTAATCCGTTCTGATCCCGATATTTGACGCGTTGCGGCGCGGTTCATAAGGTCCGCGCCCGGAGACGTAATGATGATGACGGACGTCGCACCTGCGACAGACCTGCGCGCTTTCGCCGAGCAATCCGGCGCCTGGCCATTCGAGGAGGCGCGCAAGATCGTCGCGCGGCTGAAGAAGAAGCCGAAGGACGAGGTGATTTTCGCGACCGGCTACGGACCCTCCGGCCTGCCGCATATCGGCACTTTCGGCGAAGTCGCGCGCACCACGATGGTACGCCACGCCTTCCGCGTCCTGACCGAGGACAAGGTGAGGACGCGGCTGATTGCCTTCTCCGACGACATGGACGGGCTGCGCAAGGTGCCGGACAACGTGCCGAACAAGGAATTGCTCGCGCAGCATCTGGGCAAGCCGCTGACCAAGGTGCCCGATCCCTTCGGCACGCATCCGAGCTTCGGCGAGCACAACAACGCGCGGCTGCGTGCCTTTCTCGACACGTTCGGTTTCGAGTACGAATTCATGTCGGCGACGGCCTGCTATACTTCGGGGCGCTTCGACGAGGCGTTGCTGCGCATGCTGGCGCATTTCGACGAGGTGATGGCGATCATGCTGCCGTCGCTGCGTGAAGAGCGCGCGCAGAGCTATTCGCCGTTCCTGCCGATCTCGCCGAAGACAGGAATCGTGCTGCAGGTGCCGGTGACCGCGCACGACGCCAAGGCCGGCACCATCACCTACCAGGACTCGGACACCAGGGAGCCGGTCACCACGCCGGTCACTGGCGGTCGCTGCAAGCTGCAATGGAAGCCGGACTGGGCGATGCGCTGGTATGCGCTCGGCATCGACTACGAAATGGCCGGCAAGGATCTGATCGATTCGGTCAAGCTCTCGAGCGAAATCTGCCGCGCCATCGGCGGCACGCCGCCGGAGGGCTTCAACTACGAGCTCTTCCTCGACGAGAAGGGCCAGAAGATTTCCAAGTCCAAGGGCAACGGACTGACGATCGAAGAATGGCTGCGCTACGCCAGTCCGGAATCGCTGTCGCTGTTCATGTATCGCGAGCCGAAGGCGGCGAAGCGACTCTATTTCGACGTGATCCCGCGTCACGTCGACGAATATTACCAGTTCCTCGAAGCCTACCGGCGGCAGGACGAGAAGCAGCGGCTCGCCAATCCGGTCTGGCACATCCATTCAGGGAATCCGCCAGCCGAGGACATGCCGGTGCCGTTCGCAATGCTGCTTTCGCTCGTGACGGCCTCGAACGCGGAGAATGCCGAGACGCTGTGGGGCTTCATCGCACGCTACCGTCCGGGCGTGACGCCGCAGACGCATCCGAAGCTGAATGCGCTCGTGGGATACGCCATCCACTATTTCCGCGATTTCGTGCTGCCGGCGAAGAAATTCCGCGAGCCGACCGACGCGGAGCGCGCGGCGCTGATGGACCTGCGCGACGCGCTGTCCCAGCTGCCGCCCGAGACGAGCGCCGAGGACATTCAGAATGTCGTCTACGAGGTCGGCCGGCGCGAGCCGTTCCTCGACGAGAAGAAGAAGGCGAAGGACGGCAAGCCGGGCGTCTCGCTTGACTGGTTCAACATGCTCTACCAGGTGCTGCTCGGGCAGGAGAAAGGCCCGCGCTTCGGCTCGTTCGTGGCGGCCTACGGCTTGCAGAACACGATCGAGATGATCGACGGCGCGCTGGCGCGCTCGGCATAGCGTCGGGGCGGGCCGTCCGAGGCACGCCTCTGCGGGCGTCATCCGGCGGAGACTTCGAGCGCGGGCAGGAGAGTTGCGCCGGCGGCGCCCGCCAGCGCGCCGGAGCGGATCATGTCCGAAGCCGCCTCGATGTCGGGCGCCATCATGCGGTCGTCCTCGAGATGAGGGACCTTCTCGCGCAGCAAAGCGCGGGCCCGCTGCAAGGGTTGGCTGGTCGTCAAAGGCGCGTGAAAGTCGATTGCCTGCGCCGCCGCGAGCCATTCGATGGCGACGATGTCGGCGGCGTTGCGCGTCATGCCCTGCAGGCGGCGCGCGGCATGCGCCGCCATCGAGACATGATCCTCCTGGTTGGCCGAGGTCGGAATCGAATCCACGCTGGCGGGCGAGGCCTTCTGCTTGTTCTCGGCGGTCAGCGCCGCGGCCGTCACCTGCGCGATCATGAAGCCGGAATTCAGCCCCGGCTTCGGCGTGAGAAAGGCCGGCAGCCGCGAGAACACCGGATCGACCATCATGGCGATGCGCCGCTCGGCGAGCGAGCCGATCTCGCACACCGCCATCGCCAGAATGTCGGCGGCGAAGGCCACGGGCTCGGCGTGGAAATTTCCGCCCGAGAGCACCTCGGCGGTATCCGCGAAGACCAAAGGGTTGTCGGACACGCCGTTCGCCTCGATTTCGAGCGTGTTCGCGGCATGCCGCAGGAGATCGAGCGCCGCCCCCATCACCTGCGGCTGGCAGCGCAGGCAATAGGGGTCCTGAATGCGATCGTCCCCGGTCAGATGCGACGCGCGGATCGCGCTCCCCTTCATCAGGTTGCGCAAGGCGCGTGCCACCTCGATCTGCCCGCGATGGCCGCGCAGCGCATGGATGCGCGGATCGAACGGCGTGTCGGAGCCCTTCGCCGCGTCGGTCGCCAGCGCACCGGTCACCAGCGCGGACTGGAAAACGCGCTCGATGGCAAACAGCGATGACAGCGCCAGCGCCGTGGAAAATTGCGTGCCGTTGAGCAGCGCCAGCCCTTCCTTCGGCCCGAGGGCCAGCGGTGCAAGGCCCGCCCTGGCCAGAGCCTGCGCGGCCGGCATGCGTTCGCCACGAAAATAGGCTTCGCCTTCCCCGATCATGGTGGCCGCCATATGCGCGAGCGGGGCGAGGTCGCCGGAAGCGCCGACCGAGCCCTTGGAGGGCATGAACGGCGTGACGTCGCGCTACAGCATGGCGAGCAGCAAGGCGATTGTTTCGGGCCGCACACCGGAGGCGCCGCGCGCGAGCGAGGCGACCTTCAGCGCCATCGTCAGGCGCGCAATGTTCCGGTTCACCGGGTCGCCGACGCCTGCGGCATGCGAGAGCACGATATTGCGCTGCAGCGTCGCGAGATCGGCTGCCTCGATGCGGATTCCCGCAAGCTTTCCGAAGCCGGTATTGATGCCATAGACCGGCTCGCCCTTGTCGATGATCGCCGCCACGGACAGGGCGCTTGCGGCGATCCCGGCCTCGCAGCCCGGATCGAGCGTGATGCCGGCGCCCCGGGCGATATCGCGCCAGGCAGCGAGCGGCGTCGCGCCGGGAAAGAGTGTGACGCATTCGCTCATCGGCCGTTCCACACCCGTTCGCGCAAGGGATTGAAGCCGATGCGCTGCACGAGCTCGGCGGGATGCTCGATGTCCCAGATCGCCAGATCGCAGCGCTTGCCCGCCTCAAGCGTGCCGATTTCGGAGAGGTGGCCCAGGGCGCGTGCGGCTTCGCGCGTGACGCCCGCGATTGCTTCCTCAACGGTGAGTCGAAACAGGATCGCCGCCATGTTCATAACGGTCAGAATCGATGTGATCGGCGAGGTGCCGGGATTGCAGTCGGTCGCAATCGCGATCGGCACCTTGTGCCGGCGCAGCACCTCGACCGGCGGATGTTGCGTTTCGCGCAGCATGTAGAATGCGCCCGGCAGCAGCACCGCGACCGTGCCGCTCCTGGCCATTGCGGCGACGCCCGCCTCATCTGTGTATTCAAGATGATCGGCCGAGAGCGCGCGGTAATCGGCCGCAAGCCTTGCGCCATGCAGGTTGGAAAGCTGGTCGGCGTGAAGCTTGACCGGCAGATGCGCGGCCTTCGCGGCGTCAAAGACCCTGGCCATCTGGCCTGGCGAGAACGCAATGCCCTCGCAGAACCCGTCGACGGCGTCGATCAGCTCCTCGCGAACGAGAGGGGGAATCATGCGGCAGACCGCCTCGATATAGGCATCCTTGTCGCCGTGCGCTTCGGGCGGCAGTGCGTGCGCGCCGAGGAATGTGGTCACGATCTCGACCGGGTTTTCCTGTCCGAGCCGCCGCGCTGCCGCAAGCATGCGCCGCTCGGTTTCGAGATCGAGGCCATAGCCGGACTTGATCTCGACCGTCGTGACGCCTTCGTTCATGAGATGCTGCAGACGCGGCAGGCTTTCCGCCACCAGCCGATCCTCGCTTGCCGCGCGCGTATGCTTGACGGTGGAGACGATGCCTCCGCCGGCGCGCGCGATCTCCTCGTAGGTCGCGCCCCTCTGACGCAACTCGAATTCCTGCGCGCGGTCTCCGGCATAGACGAGGTGCGTATGGCAGTCGATCAGGCCGGGCGTGATCCAGCGTCCCTCGAGCCGGATGCGCTCGGCCGCGTCCCAGGATGTGGGAAGTCCGGCGACCGGGCCCGCATAGGCGATCCGCTCACCATGCAGGGCCACCGCGCCATGCGTGATTTCGCCCAGCCCTTCGCGGCCGGGCGCGAGCGTGGCCAGGCGGGCGTCGAGCCAGATCCGATCAAATAGCATGATTCCTGTGCTGCCCTGCGCTATCGCTTGAATGCTACTTAAAGAGAGGAGCGGCGCGTTGTCGAGCCGCGCGGAGCGCAATGCTGTGATGGCCTGCTTTTTCGACCATGCCCTGCTGCCGGGAGGATGGGCGCGCGACGTGCGCATCGAGGTCGCCGACGGTGCGATTTCGGCGGTCACGCCGGATACTGAGCCGGCCGGGGCAGAGCGGATCGCCGGCATAGCGCTGCCGGGGCTTCCGAACCTGCATTGCCATGCATTCCAGCGCGGGATGGCGGGACTGAGCGAGCGGCGCGGCCCGGCGCATGACAGCTTCTGGACCTGGCGCGAGGTGATGTATCGGTTTCTTTCGGCGCTGACGCCCGACGATGTCGAGGCGATCGCGGCCTTCACCTATATGGAGATGCTGGAGGCGGGATACACGGCCGTCGGCGAGTTTCACTATCTGCATCATGACATCCACGGCCGGCCCTATGCCGACCTCGGCGAGATGACCGCGCGGATCGCCAATGCCGCGCGCGAAACCGGGATCGGGCTGACGCTGCTGCCGTGCTTCTATGCCTATGGCGGCTTTCGCGCGGCCGCGCCGGCTCATGGCCAGCGCCGCTTCATCAATGATCCGGACCGGTTTCTGAAGCTTGTGGCGCGCTCGCGCGAGATCACAAGGGACGTGCCGGACTGCGTCGTCGGAATCGCGCCGCATTCGCTGCGCGCGGTGACGCCCAAGACATTGCGCGATGTCGACGGGGCCGCGCCCGACGGCCCGATCCACATCCATGCCGCCGAGCAGACCAGGGAAGTCGAGGATTGCGTTGCGGCGCTCGGGGCCCGGCCGGTCGCATGGCTTCTCGACAATGCCGGCGTGGATGCACGCTGGTGCCTCGTTCATGCGACGCACATGGATGCCGGCGAGACGCAGGCGCTCGCAAAGTCCGGTGCGGTCGCGGGCCTGTGTCCCCTAACCGAAGCCAATCTCGGCGATGGCATTTTCAATGCCATCGATTATCTCGCGAACGATGGCCGCGTCGGCGTGGGTACCGACTCCAATATCCAGATCGATGCGGCGGCCGAATTGCGCCAGCTTGAATATTCGCAACGGCTGAAACATCGCGGCCGCAATCTGCTCGCCGATCGGGAAGGGCAATCGGTCGGGCGCATCCTTTATGAGAAGACCCTTGCCGGCGGCGCGCAGGCGATGGGCCGCAAGATCGGAAAGCTGGAAGCCGGGCATCGTGCGGACATCGTCGTGCTCGACGGCGCGCATCCCGATCTGGCCGCCGCCAGGGAAGACCTGTGGCTCGATGCCTATGTGTTTGCGGGCGGGCGACGACTCGTAAAGGACGTCGTCGTGGGCGGCACGCATGCGGTCAGGGATCGCCGCCACACGGGCCACGATAGAATTGTGCGCCGCTATCGTGACGTGCTCGCGCGGCTGTCGCAGCACTGATTCCGATGACATCGGCACCGGTCAGGAAACTGCTCGACGATTTTCATGCCCGCAGGCCGGTGCGCGCATGGTCGCTGATCGTCACGCTTTACGGCGACGCGATCGTGCCGCGCGGCGGCAGCCTCTGGCTCGGGTCGCTGACGGAAATCATGGCACTGTTTCGCATCGATGCGGGACACGTGCGCACGGCCATGTCGCGGCTGACGGCCGACGGCTGGCTCGAGCGCATCAGGACCGGGCGCAACAGCTATTACCGGCTTTCCAGGCGAGGCGAGAAGAGCTTCGTCGAGGCGACGCAGCGAATCTATTTCGCGCATGCGCCGACCTTCGACGGACAGCTCACGCTCGCCTTGCTCGGGCCGGACGCTGAAGGCCGTCCGGCCCTTCGTGCGGCGCTCGATGAGGCCGGATTTGCGGCCCTGTCGCCGACGTCCTATGTCGCGACTGGAAATCTCGTTGGCGCCGTGCCGGCGCTGGAGGGCGTCTTCCTGCTGACGGCCGATGCGCGGAATGCCCAGGCGCTCGCGACGGCGGCCTGGAAACTCGCGCCGCTGGCGCAGGCCTATGAGAATTTCGTTGCGCGCTTCTCCCGCTTCGAATCGTCGCTCAAGACCGGCGCGACGGCGCCCGACGCGGATGCGCTGATTGCGCGCACGCTGCTGATCCACGAATTCCGCCGCGCGGTGCTGCGCGATCCCGGCCTTCCCACGGCGCTGCTTCCCGCGGACTGGCCGGGCGCGCAGGCGCGACAGCTTGCCGCGCGGGTTTACCGCCATCTCGTGGGGCCAGCGGAGCGCTATCTGAGCGATCACGCCGCCAACGAAAAGGGTCCGCTTCCGCCTCCGGAGCCTGCATTTCTGCGGCGATTTGCCGGCGGGTAGTGTTTCGGCAGGTTCCTGCTGCGCCGCAATATGTTACAGAAAACATTGACAATAAAAATTTCTGTAACATAATAATTGATCTAAGCTCGCAACCGGAGCGCCACGGGATGTACACGCAAGCCCTCAACACCCGGGATCAGGCCGCGCCCAGCGCCGATTCCGAGCAGGATGCGCGCTTCCAGGCGCGCGTCGATGCCGAGCTGAAGATCGAGCCGAACGACTGGATGCCGGAAGCCTATCGCCGGACGCTGACGCGGCAGATTTCGCAGCACGCGCATTCCGAGATCGTCGGCATGCTGCCGGAGGGCAACTGGATCACGCGCGCGCCCACGCTCAAGCGCAAGGCCGCGCTGCTTGCCAAGGTGCAGGACGAGGGCGGGCACGGGCTCTATCTCTATTCCGCCGCGGAGACGCTCGGCACCTCGCGCGAGGAAATGGTCGATCAGCTTCTGTCCGGCAAGGCGAAGTATTCCTCGATCTTCAACTATCCGACGCTGACCTGGGCCGATATCGGCATCATCGGCTGGCTGGTGGATGGCGCGGCGATCATGAACCAGATCCCGCTCTGCCGCTGTTCCTACGGCCCCTATGCGCGCGCGATGATCCGCATCTGCAAGGAGGAGAGTTTCCATCAGCGCCAGGGCTACGAGATCATGCTGGCGCTGTGCCGCGGCACGCCCGAGCAGAAGCAGATGGCGCAGGAGGCGTTGAACCGCTGGTGGTGGCCGGTGCTGATGATGTTCGGCCCCTCCGACAAGGACAGCCAGCACACCGACACCACCACGCGCTGGAAGATCAAGCGCTTCACCAACGACGAGCTGCGGCAGAAATTCGTCGATGCGACCGTCCCGCAGGGCCATTATCTGGGCCTGACCTTCCCCGATCCGGCGCTGAGGCTGAACGAGAAGACCGGGCACTGGGATTACGGCGAGATCGACTGGTCGGAATTCAAGCGCGTGATCGCCGGCGACGGCCCGTGCAACCGCCAGCGCATGAAGCAGCGGCGCGCGGCACATGAGAACGGCGCGTGGGTGCGCGAGGCCGCGCTCGCCTATGCCGAGAAACGCAAGGCGCGAGAACGCGCGGCCTATGCCGAAGCGGCGGAGTAAGTTGTTTCATTCGTCATGCCCGGCCTTGTGCCGGGCATCCACGCGCTTCAGCAAGGCAAGGCGTGGATGGCCGGGACAAGCCCGGCCATGACAAGAAGGAAAGGGCAGCAAATGACCGAAAAGAACTCGCCGCTCTGGGAAGTCTTCATCCGCTCGCGCAACGGGCTCGCGCACCGGCATGTCGGTTCGGTCCATGCAGCCGATGCGACGATGGCGCTGCAGGCCGCGCGCGATGTCTATACGCGGCGCGGCGAGGGGCTTTCGATCTGGGTCGTCCCGTCGGCGGCGATCACCGCCTCCGATCCCGCCGACAAGGACATGATGTTCGAGCCGACCGCGTCGAAAATCTACCGGCATCCGACCTTCTACGAGGTGCCGGAAGAGGTCGGGCATATGTGATTTTCATTCCGTCATCCTGAGGCGCCCCGCGGGGTAGCGCGGGGCCTCGAAGGATGACGGCCGTCGCCCTTCAGGCTCGCGCCATTCGGCGCTCGCACCTCGGGTGACGATCGAGGGCAAGGGACAATGGAAACGCCGCTCTTCACCTACACGCTGCGCCTCGCCGACACGGCGCTGATCCTCGGACATCGATTGTCCGAATGGGTCGGGCATGCGCCGATCCTCGAAGAGGATCTGGCCTTCGGCAATATGGGCCTCGACCTGATCGGACAGGCGCGCTCTCTCTATACCTATGCCGGCGAGATCGAAGGGCTGCGCCGCGACGAGGACGCGCTTGCCTATCTGAGGGACGCGCCCGCTTACCGCAACCTTCTGCTGGTCGAACAGCCGAACGGCGATTTTGCCGCCACCATGATCCGGCAGTTGCTCTATGCTGCCTTCGCGCATCCCTATTTCGGGGCACTGTCGAAATCGAAGGACGAGAGGCTTGCCGCCATCGCAGCCAAGGCCGTGAAGGAAATGGCCTACCATGTCCGCCATGTGTCCGAATGGACCATCCGGCTCGGCGACGGCACCGACGAAAGCCATCGGCGCGCGCAGGCGGCGCTGGAAGAATTGTGGCCCTATACCGGCGAGATGTTCGAGGTCGACCGGGTCGAACGCGCGCTGATCGAGCGCGGCATCGCGGTCGATCCGGCAACCTTGCGCGCGATCTGGGACAGGACGATCGACGAGGTGCTCGAGGAGGCGACGCTGACGCGGCCGCGCGACGGCTTCATGCAGTCCGGCGGGCGCTCCGGCCGCCACAGCGAGCATCTGGGCTTCATCCTGGCCGACCTTCAATTTCTGCAGCGCGCCTATCCGGGCGCGACATGGTAGCGTCATGGCCGCCGTTGAAGCCGTTGAGGACAAGGATTTGATCGATCGCGCCTGGGCCGCGGCGGCGACGGTCGCCGATCCGGAAATTCCGGTGCTTTCGATCGCCGATCTTGGCGTGCTGCGCGACGTGAGGGTGAGCGGCGATCGGATCGAGGCGGTGATCACGCCGACCTATTCCGGCTGCCCGGCGATGAACACCATCGCGCTGAATCTCGAAGTCGCGCTGGAGGAGGCGGGTTTCCGCAATCCCAGGATCACGACCGTGCTCTCGCCTGCATGGACGACCGACTGGATAACCGAGGCGGGCCGGGAAAAGCTGCGTGCCTACGGCATCGCGCCGCCGCAGGGAAAGGCCGGCCGGCGCGCGCTGTTCGGCGAGGACCGGGTGGCCTGCCCGCATTGCGGCTCGTCGGAAACGCAACGCATTTCTGAGTTCGGATCGACCGCCTGCAAGGCGCTGTGGCGCTGCCGCGCCTGCGCTGAGCCGTTCGATTATTTCAAGTGTATCTGACCATGCACCAGCCGATTCAGTTCCACAAGCTGAAGGTCGCCGATGTGCGGCGCGAGACCCCCGAGGCGGTATCGATCGCATTCGAAATTCCGGGCAATCTGGCGGACCTCTATCGCTTCCAGCCGGGCCAGCACCTGACCTTGCGCACGACGATCAACGGCGAGGAGGTTCGGCGCTCCTACTCGATCTGCACCGGCCTCGATGACGGCGAAATGCGCGTCGCGGTCAAGAAGGTCGAGGGCGGCACCTTCTCGGTCTTCTGCAACGAGGCGATCAGGGCCGGCGACACGATCGACGTGATGACCCCGCAGGGGCGCTTCGGGGTGATGCCCGATTCCGCCGTCGCGCGCATCTATCTGGCGATTGTCGCGGGCTCCGGCATTACGCCGGTCGCATCGATCATGCGGACCGTGCTCAAGCGCGAACCGAAAAGCCGGTTCGTGCTGATCTATGGCAATCGCAACGCCAACAGCATCATCTTCAGGGACGACCTCGAAGACCTTAAAGACCGCTTTCTGAGCCGTCTATCCGTTCATCACATCCTGTCGCGCGAGGAGCAGGATGTCGGAATTCTCAACGGACGCATCGATCCCGGGAAGATCGAGGCGATCCTGCGGGCGGTGGCGCCCGCGCGCGAGATCGATCATGTGTTTCTCTGCGGTCCGGGTGCGATGATCGAGGAGAGCAGGGCCGCCTTGACGCGGCTTGGCGTGTCGCCGGATCGCATCCACACCGAATATTTCTCGACCGACGGCCTGCCGGTGACGCGAGCCCAAGCGGCCAGCGGACCGAAAGAGGCCGGCGCCGCTGCGGTTGCGGTCGCGCATGTCACGCTTAACGGCACGGCATTCGACCTGCAGGTGCGCGAGGGCGAAACGATCGTCGATGCGGGTTTGCGCGAAGGGCACGAGATGCCCTATTCATGTCGCGGCGGCATGTGCTGCACCTGCCGCGCCAGGCTCGTCTCCGGCGAGGCCAAGATGGACCTGAATTACTCGCTTGAGCCCTGGGAATTGCAGGCCGGCTTTTTGCTGACCTGCCAGTCGCGGCCGCTGACCAGGGAGGTCACGATCGACTACGACGCGGTGTAACGCCCGCAGTCATTCCGGGGGGCGCCGAAAGGGGCGAAACCCGAATCCGGCAGGAAGTCCGCCTGGGATTCCGGATTGCCATTTGGGGCGTCCGGAACGACCCTGGACTTTCAGGCGCGCTGCCGCTTTGGCAGCATGAGGTCGGGCCGCGCCGTCACGGCCGCGGCGCCCTCGACGAGCAGCGTGGTTGCAAGATCCGCATAATCCTCGCGCGAGATGGCGCCGTGGTCGCGAAACCACATGTAGTGCCAGTTCAGCATGCCGAACAGCGACATGGTCACCGGCTTGAGCAGCGTCTTGTTCGCGGCGAGCGCCGGATTGTTTGCCGCGATGGCCTCCGAGAAAATCCGCACCAGGTCCCGTTCCATGTCTTTCAGCTGCCGCTGCTGCGCGGGCGGAAGCTTGCCGAGCTCGTTTATCTGGATCTTGTGATCCTCGTCGGCGTCCCGATAAGCCTCGAGCAGCGCGCCGACAAGTGCGCGGAGCCGTGCGCGAGGCGGGAGCGTGCGGTCGACGGCCTCCGTCGCGTCCAGCAAATCCTGCAGATGGTTGCGCAGGATGTCGAACAGCAGCGTCTCCTTGCTGGCGTAATAGTGATAGAGCAGCGCCTTCGACACGCCGCAGGCGGACGCGACCTCCGCCATCGATGTGCGGTCATAGCCGTTGCGGGCGAAGAGCGTCGCGGAATGGTCGAGGATCGCCTGCCGCTTCTCGTCGTAGCCGGCGGCTCTCACGCGCGCCATTCGTTCAGCCCTTCGGTCGCTTGTCGACAATGCGGCGTGCCTTGCCCGCGGAGCGCTCGATCGTGCCCGGCTCGTGCACGACGATATGCGCGCCGATACCGATATTGCTGCGAATGTGATGGGCGAGCATGGCCGCTTCCGCGTTGCGATCGGAACAGTCGGGTCGCGCCTCGACCAGAATCCGCATCACGTCGAGGCGTTCCTCGCGCAGAAGCTCGATCTGGTAATGCGGCGCGAGACCTGTACAGCGCAGCAGCATTTCCTCGATCTGCGTCGGGAACACGTTGACCCCGCGCACGATCATCATGTCGTCGGAGCGACCGGTCACCTTCTCCATGCGGCGATGCGTGCGCGCGGTGCCGGGCAGAAGGCGCGTGAGGTCGCGTGTGCGATAGCGGATCACCGGCATCGCTTCCTTCGAGAGCGAGGTGAAGACCAGTTCGCCGCGCTCGCCGTCGGGGAGCACCGCTCCGGTCTCGGGATCGATGATCTCCGGATAGAAATGGTCTTCCCAGATGTGGAGCCCGTCCTTGGTCTCCACGCACTCGTTGGCGACGCCGGGTCCCATGACTTCCGAAAGACCGTAGATGTCGACCGCGTCCATGCCGAACGAGGCCTCGATCTCCTCGCGCATGGAATTGGTCCAGGGCTCGGCGCCAAAAATGCCGATGCGCAGCGACGACGATTTCGGATCGATTCCCTTTTCGCGGAATTCGTCGAGAATCGCCAGCATGTAGGACGGCGTCACCATGATGATGTCAGGCTTGAAATCCACGATGAGCTGGACCTGCCGCTCGGTCATGCCGCCCGAGACCGGGATCACCGTGCAGCCAAGGGCTTCGGCGCCGTAATGCGCGCCGAGCCCGCCGGTAAACAGGCCGTAGCCGTAGGACACATGCACCTTCATGCCCGGCCGCCCGCCCGAGGCGCGGATCGAGCGCGCCATCAGACCGGCCCAGATGTCGATGTCCTTCTTCGTGTAGCCGACCACGGTCGGCTTGCCGGTGGTGCCAGAGGATGCATGAATGCGCGCAATTCTGTCCTGCGGCACCGCGAACATGCCGAAGGGATAATTGTCGCGCAGGTCGTGTTTGGTGGTGAACGGAAATTTCGCGAGGTCTTCCAGCCGCGCGAAGTCGGAAGGCTTCACGCCGGCGGCATCGAACTTCCTGCGGTAGGCCGCGACGTTGTCATAGGCATGCTGCAGCGACCATTTCAGCCGCTCGGTCTGCAGCGCCGCAATCTCGTCGCGCGAGGCCGTTTCGATCGGCTCGAGGCCATAGGGCTTGTAGGACGGATCGAGCATGAGCAGTCCTCCCTTCAGACTTTCTCGGCAGTGGCGGCCGCACCGGGGACGATCTCGCCTTCGATGGTGCGCGAATGCCCCCGGAATTCGGCGATCACCGTTCCGTCGTCGCGCGTTACGGTGATATCGTAGATGCCTGAACGGCCCTGCCTTTGGCGCTCGGCTGCGCGCGCGGTCAGACGGTCGCCGAGCTTTCCGGGCCGCAGGAAGGTCACGGCGCAATGTTGCGCGACTGTGCGCTGATTGTAGGTGTTGCAGGCGAACGCAAAACTGGAATCGGCCAGCGTGAAGATGAAGCCGCCGTGGCAGATATTGTGCCCGTTCACCATCGCCTCGGTCACCGTCATGGCAAGTTCCGCGCGCCCCGGCGCGACCGAGACAAGCTGCATGCCAAGCCCGCGGCTGGCGCGGTCTTCCGCCCACATGGCGTCGGCGCAGGCTTTTGCGAGCGCGTGCGCGTCCATCGTCAGGAGCTCTTGCGGCCGGTGAATTTCGGCGAACGCTTTTCCATGAAGGCGCGCACGCCTTCGGCATAGTCCGGGTGGTTACCGGCCTCACGCTGCAGATCGCGCTCGAGATCGAGTTGCTGATCGAGCGTGTTCTGCATGGACGCATCGAGCGCGCGCTTGATCAGCGAATAGCCGTAGGTCGGCCCGCTCGCGAACAGGTTGCAGATGTTGCCGGCGGTCTCGATCAGTTCCGTGTCCGGCACGCATTTCCAGATCATCCCCCAGGCTTCGGCCTTCTCGGCGGGCACCGGCTCGGCGAGCAGCGAGAGCGCGCGCGCACGCGCCATGCCGACCAGACGCGGCAGTACATAGGTGCCGCCGGAATCGGGCACGAGACCGATTTTTGCGAAGGCCTGCAGGAAGCTCGCGGACTTCGCTGCGACCACGATGTCGCAGGCAAGTGCGATATTGGCGCCGGCGCCGGCTGCCGTGCCGTTCACGGCGCAGACGACCGGGAAGGGCAGCGATCGCAGCTTGCGGATCAGCGGATTGTAGTGATCTTCAAGCGTCTGCCCGAGCACGATTTTCTCGCCCGGCCTGGCAAGGCGGTCATTCAGGTCCTGCCCGGCGCAGAAGGCGCGGCCGGCGCCGGTCAGCAGCAGCGCACGACAATCGGTATCGGCCTCGGCCTCCGCGATCGCGGCCTTCAGCGCCAGATGCATGGCTTCCGTAAAGGCATTGAGCCTTTGCGGGCGATTGAGAGTGATGACGCGGAATCCCTCGCGCTTGTCGACGAGGACGGGTTGCTCGTCCATCCAGCTTCCTCCCGAACGGCGCTTCTCTTGAGGGCGCCTTGTGCGGCCATCAGGGCACTTGACTGACCGGCCGGTCGGATAATTAATAGGGGGGCTGAAATTCAGTGTCAACGCGGCCCCGCTCGCGCTCCTGCGCGGGCGCGAGAACGCCGCGAACGCCGGGAGGAATTGGATGAGCCGCTTCTTCGAAGCGCATCGTGCGTTGCTCGACCAGGCCGTGGCCGCCAGCCGCTCGCGCGGCTATTGGAGCGCCTATCCGGAAGTGGCCAGCGGCAAAATCTACGGCGAGACCGCCAAGGCGGACGCCGAAGCCGCGTTCAAGGCGATGCTCGGCAAGCCGTTCGATCTCGGGCAGCCGGAGAAGAGCCGGGTCGGCCGCGAGGTGTCGCCCTATGGCATGCCGCTCGGCGTCACCTATCCCGCCGCCGATGTCGATACCCTGCTCGCCGCCTCCGCCAAGGCGGGAGACGGCTGGGCCGATGCCTCGATCGAGGACCGCGTCGGAGTCTGTCTCGAAATCCTCGGACGGATCAACAAGCAAAGCTTTCTCATCGCCAGCGCCGTGATGCACACAACGGGACAGGGCTTCATGATGGCGTTCCAGGCCGGCGGTCCGCATGCGCAGGATCGCGGGCTCGAAGCCGTCGCCTATGCCTATGACGAGATGAAGCGCGTGCCGGCGTCCGTGCACTGGTCGAAACCGCAGGGCAAGGGCGATCCGCTCGCGGTCGACAAGAGCTGGCGGATCGTCCCGCGCGGCGTTTCGCTGGTGATCGGCTGCGCCACCTTCCCGACCTGGAACGGCTATCCGGCGATCTTTGCGAGCCTTGCGACCGGCAATACCGTGATCGTGAAGCCGCATCCCGGCGCGATCCTGCCGCTCGCGGTAACCGTGAAGATAGCGCGCGACGTGCTGAAGGAAGCGGGCTTCGATCCCAACGTAATCATGCTTGCAGCGGACGAGGCTGACGCCCCGATCGCGAAGGAGCTTGTCACCGATCCGCGGGTTGCCATCGTCGATTTCACCGGCAGTCCGGTCTTCGGCAAATGGGTGCGCGAGAATGCGGCAACCGACCTGGTCTTCACCGAGGAAGCGGGCATCAACCCGATCGTGATCGACTCGACGTCCGATTTCCGCGGCCTGTGCAACAACATCGCCTTCTCGCTGTCGCTCTATTCCGGGCAGATGTGCACCGCGCCGCAGAACATCTTTGTGCCGGCCGGCGGCATCGAGACGAATGACGGCAAGAAGAGCTTTGACGAAGTCGCCGCAGGAATCGCGACGGCGGTCGACAAGCTGCTCGGCGATCCCGAGCGCGCTGCCGCCATTCTCGGGGCTGTGCAAAGCGAGGCGACGGTCAAGCGCGTCGAAAGCGCGCGAAAGCTCGGACAGATTGTCCGCGACTCAGGCCCGTCGGCGATGGCGGGCTTCGACTCGGCGCGGACGGCAACGCCGCTGATTCTCGCGGTGGATGCCAAGGACGAGACGGCCTGGGGCGAAGAGCGCTTCGGTCCGATCACGTTTGTCGTGAAGACAGCCTCCACGGCCGACTCCATCGCGCTCGCGGCGGGCTCGGCCAGACGCAAGGGCGCGATCACCGCGTCGCTCTATTCGACATCGGACGAGATCGTCGATCAGGCAGCCAACGCTTTCGCGAAGGCTGGCGTGGCGCTGTCCGTCAATCTGACGGGCGGCATTTACGTCAACCAGTCCGCGGCGTTCAGCGACTATCACGTGACCGGCGCCAACCCCGCCGGCAATGCCTGTCTGACCGATGCTGCATTCGTCGCCAACCGGTTCCGGGTGGCGACGGTGCGACGGCAAAGGGCGGCATGATCCAAAAGAAGCCAACCAGCTAAGGGAGAGAGCACCATGAGAGTGTTGAGACTGGCTACCGCAGCGGCAGCGCTGCTGATTTCCGCGACGTTCGCGCAGGCCCAGATCAAGATCGGGTCCGTGCTGTCCGTCACCGGACCGGCCTCGTTCCTCGGCGACCCCGAGAAGAAGACGCTGGAAATGTATGTCGCCGACATCAACGCCAAGGGCGGCATCAATGGCAAGAAGATCGAACTCATCGTCTATGACGATGGCGGCGATCCGAACAACGCGCGCACTTTCGCCACGCGCCTGATCGAGCAGGACAAGGTGGACGCGCTGCTGGCCGGCTCGACCACGGCGACGACCATGGCGATCATTCCGCTTGCCGAGGAAGCCGGAGTTCCGCTGATCAATTTTGCGGGTGCCGTACAGGCGGTGTCGCCGGTGAAGAAGTGGAACTTCAAGACCCCGCACACCGATCTCATGGCCTGCGAGAAGATTTTCGAGGACATGAAGAAGCGCAACATAACGAAGATCGCCATCATCGCGGGCGCGGATGCCTTCGGCAAATCGATGCGCGACCAGTGCATGACGGTGATCGGAAAATACGGCATCGAGGTTCTGCACGAGGAAACCTACCAGCCGCGCGACAACGACATGACGGCGCAGCTGACCAACATCAAGGGCAAGCCGGGCGTGCAGGCGGTGCTCAATCCGGGTTTCGGCCAGGGCCCGGCAATCGTGACCCGAAACTACAAGCAGCTCGGCATCAACGTGCCGCTCTATCACGGCCACGGCGTCGCCTCGAAGTCGTTCATCGAACTGGCGACGCCGGCGGCTGCGGAAGGCGTGCGGCTGCCGGCCGCGGCCTTGCTGGTCGCCGAGAAGCTGCCCGACAGCGATCCGCAGAAGAAGGTCGTGGTCGATTACAAGAAAACCTACGAAGCCAAGACCGGTCAGCCGGTGTCCGGCTTCGGCGGTCACGCCTATGACGGGCTGATGATCCTGGTCGAGGCGATGAAGCGTGCGGGCGGGGCCGACAAGGCCAAGGTCCGCGACGAAATCGAGAAGACCAAGGGATTCTGGGGAACGGGCGGCGTCGTCAACATGAAGCCGGACGATCACCTGGGTCTCGATCTGTCGGCGTTCAAGATGCTTGAAATCAAGAATGGCGACTGGACGATCGTGAATTGACAAAGACGGCCGCGTCATCCTTCCGGCTCGCGCAAGGCGCGAGCGCCTCGGGATGATGCGGTTGACACTCCCGTTCCGTCATCCTGAGATGGCCGCCGCCGGCGGCCGTCGAGGGATGGCGGCTATCCTCTGACGATCCGCGGGCGAGGGGCATGCCCGAATTCCTGCAATTCCTGTTTTCTGGCCTGACGATCGGCGCGATTTACGCCCTGGTCGCGCTCGGATTCACGCTGATCTACAACGCCTCCGACGTGATCAATTTTGCGCAGGGCGAATTCGTGATGCTGGGCGGGATGGTGACGTTCTTCGCCGCGGCAGCCGGGGTGCCGCTGCCGCTGGCGGCCCTGCTTGCGATCGTTGTCGCGGTTGCCGTCGGACTGCTCCTGCATCGCTTCGCCATCGAGCCGGCGCGCGGCGCATCCGCGGTGACGCTGATCATCATCACCATCGGCGCCTCGATCCTGCTGCGCGGCGTCGCGGCCGTTGTGTTCGACAAGAATTTTCACAGCTTTCCGCCCTTTGCCGGCACCACGCCGTGGAATGTGGGTGGCGCGACCATTCTGCCGCAGAGCGTCATCGTGCTGCTCGGCGCCGGAATCATCGTCGTCGCCATGTGGGCGCTGATGTCGATGACGCTGATCGGCAAGGCGATGGTGGCAACGGCCGCCAACAAGCTGGCCGCGCAGCTTACCGGGATCAATACGCGCGCCATCATCGGTCTTTCGTTCGCCGTATCGGCGGCGATCGGCGCCATCGGCGGCATTCTGGTCACGCCGATCACGCTGACGAGCTACGACGTCGGCACGCTGCTCGCGCTGAAGGGATTTGCCGCTGCGATGCTCGGAGGCATGGGACATCCATTCGGCGCGGTAGTGGGCGGGCTGATCGTGGGTCTGCTGGAATCGTTCGGCGCCGGCTACATCTCGTCCGCCTACAAGGATGCCATCGCGTTCATTGTGATTCTGGCCGTGCTCTTCTTCATGCCGAACGGCTTGTTCGGCAAGGCGAGCGCCGAGCGCGTATGATGGCCGCTCTTCTCCAGAGCCGTTACGGCATCGTCCTGCTGATCGCCGCGGGTATTGTCCTGATCCCGCTGGTAACGCCGTCGACCTTCTACCTGCGCGTCGCGATCCTCGTTTACATCTTCTCCATCGCCGTCGTAGGCCTGAACCTCCTGATGGGTTTTGCCGGACAGGTCAGCCTGGGCCATGCCGGGTTCTTCGGGATCGGAGCCTATGCCGTCGCAGTCGGGCCGACGCATTTCGGCATCCCGTCCTGGGCGTCGCTGCTGATCGGGGTCGCGCTGGCGGGATTGATCGCCTACGTCGTCGGCCGCCCGATCCTGAAATTGCGAGGACATTATCTCGCGGTCGCGACGCTCGGCATGGGAATCCTGATCGCGATGGTGTTCACCAACGAGGCCCGCTTCACCGGCGGTCCCGACGGGATGCCGGTGCCGCGGCTCGTGCTGTTCGACTGGGTCGTGCGTGGCGTGACGACCTGGTACTGGGTTTCGGGCGTCAGCCTTGTGATTGCGGCGGCCATTGCGGTCAACCTGATTGCGAGTCCGACCGGGCGCGCCTTGCGCGCGATCCATGACAGCGAAACGGCTTCGCACGTTCTTGGAATCGATGTGGCGCGCTACAAGCTGGTCGTGTTCGTCATTTCGGCGGTCTACGCCGCCGTCGCGGGCGCCTATCTTGCGCTGTTCGATGCGCTCGTCACGCCGGTCACGGCGGGCTTTCTCCGCTCGATCGAGTTCGTCACAATGGCGGTGCTGGGCGGGCTTGGCTCCATCCTCGGCAGCGTCGTGGGTGCCGCCGTTCTCGTCGTGCTGCCGCAGATGCTGACGGTCTTTCACGACTACGAGCATATTGCGCTCGGCGCGATCATGATTGTGTTCATGATCTTCCTGCCGGCGGGCATTGTGCCCTCTCTGGGGCGGCTGTTCGGGCGGAAATTCTCATGAGCGCGCTCGCAGTCGACAATATCGGAATCGGCTTCGGCGGCCTGACGGCGCTCGACGGCGTGTCGTTCCGCGTCGGGAACGGGGAGATTTTTGCGGTGATCGGGCCGAACGGCGCCGGCAAGACGACGCTGTTCAATATCGTGTCCGGCCTTTACGCGCCCTCGAAGGGACGCGTGCAGCTGGGCGTCGACGATGTGACCGGGCTCGAACCGCATCGCCTCGCGCAGCGCGGACTGTCTCGCACGTTCCAGAACCTGCAAATCTTCTTTCGCATGACCGCCGCCGAGAACGTGATGGTCGGACGGCATCTGCATGAGTCGCGCGGCATCCTCGCGCAGCTTCTTGCGCTGCCGTCAGTCTGGCGCCAGAATCGGGCGACTCGCGCAAAGGCGGACGAACTTCTTGCATTTGTCGGACTGTCGGCATTTGCCGATCGTCCCGCTGGGGAGTTGCCCTATGGCGCCCTGAAGAAGCTTGAAATCGCCCGCGCCCTCGCAACGGAGCCCAGGCTGCTTCTGCTCGATGAGCCGGCCGCCGGCTGCAATCCGGTGGAAACGCAGGAGGTCGATGCGGTAATCCAGAAGATCGCGGCGACCGGCGTGTCCGTGGTGCTCGTCGAGCACGACATGAAGCTCGTGATGAAAATCTCGAATCGAATCCATGTCCTCAACCAGGGTCGAACCCTGGCGGAAGGCAGTGCGGCCGAGGTGCGCTCCAATCCCGCGGTGATCGAGGCTTATCTCGGGCGGCGCAAGGGTGAGGCCGATGCTCAAGGTTGACACGGTCACGAGCCGCTACGGACGCGTCGAGGCCTTGCACGGCGTCTCGCTGGAAGTCGCGAACGGCGAGGTCGTCACGCTTGTGGGCAGCAACGGCGCGGGCAAAACGACGCTCCTGAGGGTGATTTCCGGCGTGCAGCCGGCCGCCGGCGGGACGATCACCTTCGACGGCGAGACCATCGACCGGCTCGCACCGCATGTGCGGGTCGAACGCGGCATCGCGCAAGTTCCGGAAGGCCGTCAGGTGTTCTCGCCCTTGTCGGTCGAGGACAATCTGCGGCTTGGCGCGATCCGGCGGGATGGACCCGATGTGGAGCGCAATCTCGACAGGATGTTTTCGCTGTTTCCGGTTCTGGCCGAGCGGCGGTCGCGCGCGGCTGGCGGCCTTTCCGGCGGACAGCAGCAGATGCTGGCGATCGGCCGCGCGCTGATGAGCCAGCCGAAGCTCCTTCTGCTCGACGAGCCGTCGATGGGCCTTGCGCCGATCCTGGTCGACCAGATTCTCGATACGGTCGTGGCGTTGCGCAAGGAGGGGATGACCATCCTGCTGGTGGAGCAGAACGTCACCGCGGCGCTGGCCATCGCCGACCGCGCCTATGTCATCGAAACCGGGCGGATCGTGCTCTCCGGCGAGTGTGCAATGGTCATGAACAATCCGCGCGTGCGCGAGGCCTATCTGGGCCTTTAGCGATCTTGCGGGCGTCTTGACCATTTGTTAACGGCGCTGTTCTCGTCGCCGTGTCACCTCGGTGACAATGCCCACGCGCTGGCCTGCGGTTTTGGCCGGCATTCCTCGTTGAGGCGCGTGAATCTCGCTTTCCAATTTCAACCCGGTCACGCGTCCGTTATCGTCTCGCCCGTCCGAAGCCTGAATACGGCAGCCCGGAGCAGCCACCCACTGGCTATGCTAGAAGCAGTGGCGGCTGCGTCGGCCTCTGGCCGACGGAGCATGTATTGCAAGCGTGGAGGGAGACTGTCATGGCTGATGAAATCTGGAGCAGGTTCGGCCTGATCGACCGC
>JACAEG010000199.1 GCA_013388965.1 Pseudorhodoplanes sp.
AAACCCGGGGGCCCTCCCTTCCAAACCAGACCTCGCCGGTCAGGCGGCGGCCTTGGTCTCCACCTTGTTCTCGATCACCTTGCCGTTGATCGGGATCGAGCGGGGTTTCTTGGCCTCGGGAATCTCGCGCACGAGCTCGACGTGCAGGAGACCGTTCTCGAGATTCGCACCCTTCACCTGAACGAAGTCGGCAAGCTGGAAGACGCGCTCGAAGGCGCGCGCCGCGATGCCCTGGTACAGCATCTCGGCCGACTTCTCTTCGGTCTTCTGCTGCTTCTCGCCGCGAATCGTGAGGGTGTTTTCGTTGGCCTCGATGCTGAGGTCATTCTCGCCGAAGCCTGCGACCGCTACCGAGATGCGATAGGCGTTCTCGCCCGTGCGCTCGATATTGTAGGGCGGATAGCCCGGAGCGGCGTCGCTGCTGGCCTGGTCGAGCAGGTTGAACAGCCGATCGAAGCCGACGGTGGAACGGTAGAAGGGAGTGAGATCGAACGTACGCATTGCATATCCTCCATTGAAGCGACATGCGGTGATCCGCCGGAATGGCCGGATCTCACCGTTGCGCATCCCGCATGGGCCTGCGCGAATTTTTATCTAGGGAGCCCGATTTGATCGTCAAGGGCCTGCAAATCAACGGTATTTCAATGCGTTAGCCTGGCGCCAGCGCCAACGAAGCCTTGGACAAACTGCGCCGGTCAATTGAGGACTCGCAGCGCCGCGCCTATAAGGCCGAACCCTGCGGATTCCCGCCGACTCAATGACGCTTCTTTCGATCCCCGCCAATCCTCTGCCCGATCAGGTCGTCGCCGGCATGCTCAAGACGCCGGACGGCGTCGAAATCCGCTTTGCGCGCTGGGCCCCGCCGCCGGGACGAAAGGGCACCGTCTGCATCTTCCAGGGCCGCGCCGAGTTCATCGAGAAATATTACGAACTCGTCCGCGATCTTCGCGCGCGGGGATTTGCGGTCGCCACGATCGACTGGCGCGGGCAGGGCGGCTCGCAGCGCCTGCTGTCCGACCCGTTCAAGGGGCACGTGCGGAGCTTCGCCGACTACGAAACCGATCTCGAAACCTTCATGCGCGAGATCGTGCTGCCGGATTGTCCCGCGCCGCATTTTGCGCTCGGCCATTCGATGGGCGCGAGCGTGCTGCTGCGCATCGCACACAAGGGCCGGCGCTGGTTCGATCGCATGGTGCTGTCCGCGCCCATGCTGGGCCTGTCCTACGAGCGCTTTCCGCGCGCCGCGGGACCCGTGGTGAAAATCCTGCGCGCCTTGGGCATGGGCAATTCCTACGTGCCGGGCGGCAGCGCGCATGTGATGGCGCTCGATCCCTTTGTCGGCAATCCGGTGACGTCCGATCCGGTGCGGTATGCGCGCACGGTGGCAACGCTCGAGGGGCGCCCGTCGCTGGGATTGGGCTCTCCGACCAATGCCTGGACTGCAGCCGCGTTCGACACGATGGCGCGTTTCGAGGATCCCAGTTACGTCACCGACATCCGCCAGCCGATCCTGATCGTGGCGGCGGGCCGGGATCAGATCGTCTCGACGCCGAAGATCGAGGAATTCGGATTGCGGCTGCGCGCCGGCTCGCATCTGATCGTGGCCGGCTCCCAGCACGAAATCCTGATGGAGCAGGATCGCTATCGGGAGCAGTTTTTCGCCGCGTTCGAGGCATTCATTCCCGGCTCGCCGCTGTTCGGCTGAGACGCAGGCGCCGCCTAGGCTTCCTTTGCCAGCATCGCCATCGCC
Source organism: Pseudorhodoplanes sp. (assembly GCA_013388965.1). Classification (GTDB taxonomy): domain Bacteria; phylum Pseudomonadota; class Alphaproteobacteria; order Rhizobiales; family Xanthobacteraceae; genus Pseudorhodoplanes. The sequence continues at coordinate 1,751 of JACAEG010000199.1, forward strand.
GCCTCGTGCACGCGCGGATCGCCGGCCGCGATCACGCGCCCGCCGTTGAGCGGCGAGCTGCCATCCCAGGTCGTGACGATCCCGCCCGCGCCGGTGATGATCGGCACGAGCGCGATGATGTCGTAGGGCTTGAGCTCGGTCTCGATCACGAGATCGATATGGCCGGCGGCCAGCATGCAATAGGCGTAGCAATCGCCGCCATAGCGCGAGAGCTGCACTGACGCTTCGACCGCACCGAAGGCCGCGCGATCGCGCTCCTTCATCAGCAGGGGACTGGTGGTGTAGAGCATGGCGTCCCCAAGCGAGCCGCAGGTCCGCACGCGCAGGTCGCGGGTCCCCGCGGGCCCGCGATAATGGGCGCGCTGGCCGTCGCCGGTGAATCGCTCCCGGATGAACGGCTGGTGCATCATTCCGAAAACCGGCTCGCCGAAGCGGGTGAGTGCGATCAGCGTGCCCCAGGCCGGCATGCCGGCGATGAAGGACTTGGTTCCGTCGATCGGGTCGAGCACCCAGACATATTCGGCATCGGAACGATCCTCGCCCAGTTCCTCGCCGAGGATGCCGTGGGCGGGAAACTGCTTCGAGATCATGGCGCGCATCACCGTCTCGGCGGCGCGATCGGCTTCCGTCACGGGATCGAAGCGCAGGCCGGCACTCTTGTCGTCGACCGAGAGGCTGGTGCGAAAGAACGGCAGGATGATATCGCCGGACGCCGTCGCCAGCTCGTCGACAAAAGCCGCAAAATCCACCGCCGCCATGCGTCGCCCCGTTGCTGCCCTGACCTATCCAAGACTCGCAGGGCGGGCAACCGCACAGCGGCTTGCCTGGGGAGCGGGCCCGTGCGACGAGGCTGCACATTCGTGTCTTTTCGCAGACGTCGGGGGCCGGGAACCATGACGACGCCAAGCGAAAGCGCAAGGCCGCTTTCGATTCCGCTCAGCGCGACGATCGTCCTCGTGGCGACGCTCGGCCTGACCTACGTGGTCAGCCAGTTCCTGCGCAATTCCGTGGGCGTGATCGCGCCCGATCTCGCTGCCGAACTGCACTTGTCGGCGGGCGAGATCGGGCTCCTGTCCAGCACCTTCTTCTTTGCCTTCGCGGCCGCGCAGATCCCGCTCGGCGTCGCGCTCGACCGCTACGGTCCGAAAGCCTGCATGCTGGCCTGTGCCGGGATCGCCGCGGGCGGGGCCGTCATGTTCGCGATGGCCTCCAGCGCCACGACCCTGATCGCCGCGCGCATCCTGATGGGGGTCGGATCCTGCTGCTATCTGATGGCCCCGCTCGCGCTTTATGCGCGCCGCTATCCGCCGGACCGCTTCGCGACCCTGGTCGGTATTCAGCTCGGGGTCGGCACGATGGGGACGCTGCTCGCCACGGCCCCGCTCGCGTTCTCGACCGCCGCGATCGGCTGGCGCATGACTTTCCTCGCGGTCGCAGGGCTCATGCTTCTCGCCGGTCTTCTGGTCGGGATCGTCGTGCGGGACGACAAGGGCGACAGGCACGGAACCCACGAAACGTTCCGCGAGGCGATTGCGGGACTGGGCGAAGCGCTCCGCATCCCGTCCGTCGGCGCGCTCTTCATCATGCAGCTCACGTCGCATTCGAGCTTCGTGCTGATCGCGGGACTTTGGGGCGGGCCCTATCTCACGCATGTCTACGGCTATACGTTGACCGAACGCGGCAACATGCTGCTGATCTGCGTCATCGCGCAGATCGCCGGTATGATGCTGTGGGGGCAGGCGGACCGCTTTCTGCACAGCTACAAGCTTCCGGTCCTGGCGGGCGCGCTGCTGACCGCGGGCACGCTCGCGGCGGCTGCTCTCCTCGGAGCGTTGCCGCACTGGGCGCTGGTTGCCTTCTTTCTCGGAGTCGGCCTGTTCTCGGCCTATGTCTCCGTCCTGATCGCGCATGGAAAATCGCTGTTCCCGCCGCGTCTGGTCGGACGGGGGCTGACGCTCCTGAATCTGGGCACGATGGGGGGCGGGTTCCTGTCGCAGCTGGTCAGCGGTTACGTGATCGACCTTTTCCCGCCGACCAATGGCGTCTACCCGCTGGCCGCCTACCAGACCGTCTTCGGCCTGCAGGCCGCGTTCGGCTTTGCCGCCTGCCTGATCTATCTCCGGGCGCGCGACCCCCGCGCCGCGGAGTGACCGCCGGCCATTGTGGATAGGTCAATATCTCTGACGTACCCTCTTGCTTTTTGTGCGGCGCGATGCGATATTGCTGCAGCGCGGCAACGTGCTCCGCACGTTCCCGCCGCCCTCCTTGGGCGTTTCCTCCCTAGACTTGGGCCGCTTGCATTCGCAAGCGGCCCTTTTTTTCGGCTTTTACAGCGCGAAACTCGCTTATGCCGCTCAAATCGGAACGGGCGGTTAAGACGATCGCGGAAAGCCGGATGCGCGCCCCGTCTGCGGATAATAAGCGATGCACGGCAAGATTGCATGGCTCGTTGTGCTGCCATGCACAAATGTCGGTGCTGCTATTCGGCTGCCGAACGGTACGGCCTTAGCTCTTCCAGCGGGACGGCGGCGATCCGGTCGGCCAATTCTTCCAGATCGGAAGCGACCCGCCGGAACGCGGCGATCGGCTGGTAATGCCGCTCGTCCATGTAGAGCGCGCGATTGATCTCGAGCTGGATGGCGTGCAGGCCCACGGCCGGATTGCCGTAATGCTCGGTGATGAAGCCGCCGGCGTAAGGCTTGTTGCGGCTGACCTGGTAGCCGTAGCCGCGCAGCGTCTCCTCGATGACCTCCGACACGATCGGCACGCAGCTGGTGCCGTAACGATCGCCGAGCACGATATCGGCCCGCGGCCGCTCGTCGCGCGTGCTGCTCGCGGACGGCATGGAGTGGCAGTCGATCAGGATGGCCGCCCCGAAATCGCGCTGCAGCTGGGTGAACACCTTGCGCAAGGTGCGGTGGTAGGGCTTGTACAGGCTCTCGATGCGCTGGAGCGCGTCGTCGACCGAGATCCGCTGGTCGTAGATTTCCTGCGCATCGCCGACGACCCGCGCCACGGTGCCGAGCCCGCCCGCCACCCGCATCGACCGGGTATTGGCGAAGGACGGCAGCCGGCCGTCGAACATGCGCGGATCGAGCTCGTAGGGCTCGCGATTGACGTCGACATAGCAGCGCGGGAAATGCGCGCGCATCAGCGGATATCCGCGCGCCACCACGCCGGCGGCGAGTTCATCGACGAACGAATCCTCGGAGCGGCGCAGCGTCGCCAGATCGAGCCGCGAGGACGCCAGAAAGGCCCTCGGATAAAGGCGGCCGCTATGGGGGGAGTTGAACACGACCGGACCCGCATACTCGGCCGGTTCCAGAACCTCGAAGGGCGGGTCAAGCTCGTCGGCGGGTGTCATCCGGTGCGGCGCTCGTGCGGCAAGGGCTGGCTTCTTGCCGCGCAGTATCCTTTAATGCGCTGCAATGTCCAACAAGAGGCTCTCTAATGTGGCCTGTTGAGGGCGGAGCCGGACGGGTTTTCACCCGATCTTTACCGAACATGCCGCCATATGGAGTGGGGGAATCCCGGATTGACATGATCGCTTGGGGCGAGAACGCCCTGAATGGCAGGGCCGCGCTGCGCGCCCGCAGAGGGAGGTAGCGTGTGAGTGAGAGTGCCATGACCGCCGAAAACCCGAAAATCCTGCTCGCGGAAGACGACACCGACATGCGGCGTTTCCTGGTCAAGGCGCTGCAGAATGCGGGCTTTGCGGTCGTGTCCTACGACAACGGGCTGTCCGCCTATCAGAGACTGCGGGAAGAGCCGTTCGAACTCCTGCTGACGGACATCGTGATGCCCGAAATGGACGGGATCGAACTGGCGCGCCGCGCCTCCGAGCTCGATCCCGACATCAAGATCATGTTCATCACCGGCTTTGCGGCAGTCGCACTCAATGCCGATTCTGCCGCGCCCAAGCATGCCAAGGTGCTCTCCAAGCCGGTTCACCTGCGCGACCTCGTCAACGAGGTGCACAAGATGCTGGCGGCATGACTCGCCGTTCCTGACCTGCCGTTCTTGCCTCCGCCGGGGCGAGCCGATATAGGAGGCCGCCCGCCGGGTCGCGGGTTCTCGGGCGCGTAGCTCAGCGGGAGAGCACTACCTTGACATGGTAGGGGTCACAGGTTCGATCCCTGTCGCGCCCACCATCCCCTGCGCCGCTCACAGTCGCTTCTCCCGCTTCGGTTCCGAACGCGCGCGGCGCGGAGTCGGATCGGCGGCTTGCGACGCCGGCCGCGCGCGCTGTCTGAACGTCTATTCATATGAAATCATTGCGAAAATCGGCACGGAAGCTTGTCGCTGACAAGACGTTATGCGATGTTCCGCGCCTTCCTTTTATCCAGCCTGGGGAGCAACTTCATGATCAAGACCCTGTCCAAATTCGCGCTGCTCGCCGCCGTGGCCTCGCTCGCCGTGGCGGGCTCGATGACGACCGCCGATGCCAAGAAGGCCAAGAAGGCGGCCGCGCCGGCTGCCTGCACGATGCCGGGTTACAAGACCGTAGCCTGCAAGGGCGATCCCAGCCTTTGCGCCACCCAGCGCTGCGGCATGGACGGCAAGTGGTATCCGGCCATTCCGTGCATCGAGCCTTTCTGCCCGCCGAAGGGCTGAAATTCTCGCAGCGAGCTGCAAGCCGCTCCCGCCCAGCGGGGGCGGTTTTTCTTTCCGGACGCTGGATTTTCGGCCCGAATTGACGAGGGCACCCCCGATCCCTTATAGACCCGGCCAAATCCCGACACCGCCGCGCGACCCGGCTGCCGACTGGAAGATTTTGCCATGAAAGTCCGTAATTCATTGAAATCGCTGCGGGGCCGCCATCGCGACAACCGCCTCGTGCGCCGCAAGGGCCGCGTCTACGTGATCAACAAGACGCAGCGGCGGTTCAAGGCGCGCCAGGGCTGATCGTCCGACGGCTGGGTTCCGCTGTCGGAACGGGCAGCGCTCGCGTTTTTTTGACCGCCCTTTGTCCTTGCCGGGCCGGCGCGCGGGTCTAAACTGGCCCCCATGCAACGCAGCTTGAGATTCGCCACGGGGCTGATCCTGCTGGCGCTGGTAACGCTGGTCGGGCCAGCCGCTGGCCAACAGGCGCAGCCGCCGCGCGACCCCAAGCAGAACTGGGTGGATGCTCCCGCGAAACTGCCGGCGCTCAAGCGCCAGGACAAGACGCGCGATATCGGCTTCCTGTTCGAGGCGCTGAAGGTTGCGCCGGACGGGCCGACTGCGAAGTCGATCGAAGAGCGCATCTGGGCATTGTGGTTCGTGGCGGGCGGCGACACGGCCAATCTGCTGATGACGCGCGTCAAGACGGCGGTGGACGACGAGGACCTCAATCTCGCGATCAAGCTGCTCGACGCGATCATCGAGCTTAAGCCGGACTATCTCGAAGCCTGGAACCGGCGCGCGACTGTCTATTTCATGAAAAAGGATTACGGCCGCTCGCTCGACGATATCCGCCAGGTGCTGGCGCGCGAGCCGCGCCATTTCGGCGCGTTGTCCGGCCTCGGACTGATCATGCAGGAGCTGGGCGAGGAGAAGCGGGCGCTCGAGATGTTCCGGCGCGCGCTCGCCGTGCATCCGCACCTGCCGAAAATCCCCGATCTCGTGAAGACGCTGACCGAGAAGGTCGAGGGGCGGGACATCTAGTCGGCGCGCAACGGCGCGCCGGCGCGACCCGGCCCCGGCAGTGCCGGGGGCCTTTGTTTTCGGATCGGGATCATTCGATCAGAGCAGGAATTCCGGCAGCAGGAAGTCGTTGGCCTGCAACGCGCCGTTGCTGTGGACCTCGATCGCGAAGTCGGCCACGCGGTCGCCGTTGCGATCGCCCTGGACGATATAGGCGATCTCGCCCCCAATAAGGGTCTGGCCGACCCGCAGCTCGCCCGCTTCGCCCGAGAAGGTGCTCGCGCCGATGAAGTCGAAGCGGTCGAAGGCTTTGGTTGTCGAGTCGGCGTCGATCGCGGTGAGGTCGATCGTGTCCATGAAGCGGTCGAAGTCGGTGATGACGTCGCGCGTCGCCGCCGTGTTGCCCGTGTCCTGGACCGAATTGAACTTGAACACGTCGGCGCCGTTGCCGCCGCTCATGATGTCCTTGCCCTTGCCGCCGACCAGAATGTCCTGATCGTCGCCGCCGTTCAGCGTGTCGTTGCCGTCGCCGCCGAACAGGTCGTCGTTGCCGCGTCCGGCATCGATGCGGTTGTCGTCGATATTGCCGGTCAGCACGTCGCGATGCGCCGAGCCGGTCAGGTTCTCGATCGAAGACAACCGGTCGCCCGCGGCGTCGCCGCCCTGCGTGAAACCCGTGGCGAGATTGACGGTGACACCCGCCGAGGACCCCTCATAGCTCGCGGTATCCGTGCCGGCGCCGCCGTCGATCGTGTCGGCGCCGCCGCGGCCCTCGATAGTATCGTTCCCGGCAAAGCCCTCGATCTTGTGGCCGGCATTGTTGCCGCGCACGATGTCGTTGCCGTTACCCATCCTGTAATGCTGGAAATTGTCGTAGGTGTTGGTGCCCCAGAAGTCCGAATACTCGGTCGAGATCGTGCCCTGCGGGCCGGTCTTCACCTGCGAGCGCGTCTCGCCGCTCCACAGATCGAGGCTGAAGCCGATGTCGAAGCTTCCGATGCTTGAAGTCCCGACAGCGCCGAACGGGTTGACGCTTACATAGGTCGCGATCTTCATGAAGGAGAAGATGTCGTAGCCCGAGCCGCCGTCATAGACGTTGTTGCCGCGGTCGATATAGATCGTGTCGTCACCCTCGCCGCCCTCAACGGTATCGTTGCCGTCGCCGCCGAACAGCAGATCCTTGCCGTCGCCGCCCTTGATGACGTCGCTGCCGATGCCGCCATAGATCGCGTCGCCGCCGCCGTAGCCCAGCATCTCATAGTCTTCGCTGCCCGGGGCATAGAGCACGTTGCTGTTATCCGGGAAAAACCAGTCGTAGATCTTTTTGCGAGCCATGACCCTGTCCCCTTCCTGGGCGAGCCGGCGTCTCCGGCCTCGCGTTGATCATGGCGAGAGGCTAGGCGTGCGCGCGGGGGGAAGCTGTTCCCCGCGGCACAGGCCGCAAAACACTGTCAATGACGGTATTTCTAGTCGTCCGCCTGTTCGGCGCCCACGAACGCGATCCGGACCATGTTGGTCGCACCCGGCGTGCCGCGCGGCACGCCCGCCACGATGATGATGCGCTGGCCGGCTTTGGCGAAGCCGTCCCGGAACGCGGTCTGACAGGCGCGCACAACCATGTCGTCCTGGTCGCGCGCATCCTCGGCCACGACGCAATGCACGCCCCAGACGAGCGACAGCCGCCGGCCGGTGGACAGATTGGGCGAGATCGCCACGATCGCCGAATGCGGCCGCTCGCGCGCGACCCGCAGCGCGGTCGATCCCGACGAGGTCCAGCAGACGATGGCCGGCAGATCGAGCGTCTCGGCAATCTGGCGCGCGGCGTCGGCGATGGCGTCGGCGCCGGTCGATTCCGGCGCCGTGCGCTGCGCATTGATGATCGATTCGTAGTTCGGATCGCCTTCGACTTCCTCGGCGATGCGATTCATCGTGGCGACCGCCTCGATCGGATACTGGCCGGCGGCGGATTCGGCCGAGAGCATCACGGCGTCCGCGCCCTCGAAGATTGCAGTCGCGACATCGGAGACTTCCGCGCGCGTCGGCACCGGGCTGTTGATCATGGATTCCAGCATCTGCGTCGCGACCACGACCGGCTTGCCCGAGCGCCGCGCGGCGCGCGTGATCTGCTTCTGGATGCCGGGCACCTTCTCGAGCGGCAATTCGACTCCGAGGTCGCCGCGCGCCACCATCAGCGCATCGGCAATATCGAGGATTTCGTCGAGCCGGCTGACGGCTTGCGGCTTTTCGATCTTGGCCATGATCGCTGCGCGGCCGCGCGCGATCTTCTTGGCTTCCGCGATGTCCTCGGGCCGCTGGATGAAGGAGAGCGCGATCCAGTCGACGCCGGCGTCGAGCGCCGCCTCGAGATCGGAATGATCCTTGGGGGCCAGCGCCGAAAACGGCACGGTGGTCTCCGGCAGGCTCACGCCCTTGCGGTCCGACAATTTGCCGCCGACCTCAACGCGCGTGACAAGATGTTCCGGGCTGACCTCGGTGGTGATCAGGCGGACCTTGCCGTCGTCCAGCAGCAGGGTCTGCCCGACCTGCGCCGCGCGAAAGATTTCCGGGTGCGGAAGGTAGATGCGGGTGGCGTTGCCCTCGGCTGGATTGTCGTCGAGCGTGAAGGTTGCTCCCTTGGCGATCATGGCGGAGCCGCCGGCGAAGGTGCCGAGCCGCAATTTCGGTCCCTGCAGATCGACCAGAATGCCGACCGGCCTGCCGTATTCAGCCTCGACGTTGCGGATGGCCGCGATCAGCTCCCGCATGCGCTCATGCGAGGTATGGCTCATGTTGATGCGAAAGACGTCGACGCCGGCCTGAAACAGGCGTGCGATCACCGCCGGGTCCGACGAGGCGGGCCCGAGCGTCGCGACAATCTTGCTGCGGCGTAAGCGTCTCATCGCGGCGTGGTTCCTGGCGGCGGTGCGGGCCGGGCGGGCGTGCGCGATGGCGGGGTGGTGATCATCGGATTGTCGGGCTGCAGGGACGAGCGCGGCGTCTGGTCGCCGGCCTCTGTGAGCTGGACGGTCCAGCCGCCTTGCTCGCCGGTGTCCACCTCGAAAAAGCCGGTGCGGTCATAACCGCGCGCGAGGCAGTCCTGCGTGCCCCGAATGGTGAATTCCTTGTCGCGCGTGCACATGAAGGCCTGCCCCGACCATTCGCCGCCCCGGTCGTAATCAACGGCATAAACATAATAATATCGTGCGACGAGCGTGCCGCGCATGAGCGTTTCACAGCTGCGCGGCGGCAAATTCCACCAGCCCTCGGTCACCCAGCCTTCGTTGTCCTTGTAGCCGATCGCGACGCCGACGCGGCCGCCGGTATTGTTGCACAGACGGAAATCCGCAGCCGCAGGCGTGGTCGTCGCGGCGGACACGGCCCACAGGGTGAGTGCGGCGGCGATGGAATTTCGAACGAGATTGCGGAGACGGTCTGGGCGGGGCCGGCGCATGGTGGGTCAGGAATCTCAGTTCACGCGCTTGGCAGGTCTGGTCTTGTGGCGTGAGGCTTCACGACCTGTCAACGAGAATGGCACGAAAATCATTGACGTTGGTGCAGGTCGGGCCGGAATTCACGAGCGATCCCAAAGGCGAAAAGAACGCGGTCGAATTGTTTTCGGCAAGAAACGAGGCCGGATCGAGGCCGCTTTGGCGCGCCTGCATGGCGGTATGTCCGTCCACATAGGCGCCGGCCGGGTCTTCCGCGGACCCCGCGCCGCCGTCGGTCCCGTCGGTATCCGCGGACAGGGCGCAGATGCCCCGCACCCCGTCGAGGGCGAGCGCCAGCGCCAGGGCGAATTCCTGATTCGGGCCGCCGCGGCCGTTGCCCCGCATGGTGACCGTCAATTCGCCGCCCGACAGGATGACCGCGCGCCGCCCTTCGGCCTGAATGGCCTTGGCCAGCGCGGCCTGGCTCGCGGCGACTTCACGCGCCTCGCCCTCGATATTGGCGCCGAGAAAGACGCACTCGTAACCGGCCGCTTCGACCGCCCGCCTTGCGGCGTCGAAGGCATCGGCCGGCCGCGCCACGAGCGCGAAGCGCGTCGTGCGGAACAGGGCGTCGCCCGGCTTGGGCGTCTCGTTATCGGGGTCCATGAGCGCGAGGCGGACGGAATTGGGAAGCTCGATATCAAACCGCTCGACGATCGCGCGCGCGTCGGCGAGCGTCGTCGGGTCGGGCACGGTGGGGCCGGAGCCGATCACGGCGGGATCGTCGCCGGGGACGTCGGAGATGGCGAGCGTTACAAGCTGTCCGCGATGCGCGAGCTTCGCCAGCCGGCCGCCCTTGATGCGCGAGAGATGTTTGCGGACGGTGTTGATCTCGCCGATATTCGCGCCTGAGCGCAGCAACGCGCGCGTGACCGCCTGCTTTTCCGCCAGCGAAATGCCTGGCGCGGGCGCGATCCAGTTCGCGGATGCGCCACCCGACATCAATACGAGCACGAGGTCGCCCCGCCGGGCTGTCGCCGCAAGTTCGATGGTGCGTTGCGCCGCCGCCAGTCCCGCGGCGTCGGGCACGGGATGCCCGGCCTCGATCACTTCGATGGTCGTGGTTGGCCGCGCATAGCCGTGGCGGGTGACAGCGAGTCCCTCGATGCGCGAAGCGGGCAGATGCGCAAGATAGTGTCGTTCCGCGACCTCGGTCATTGCGCCCGCCGCCTTGCCGGCGGCGAGGACGATCAGGCGACCCTCCTCCGGGGGCGGAGGCAGATGCGCCGGCAGGCATTGCGCCGGATGCGCGGCTGCGACCGCGATGCGAAACAGCTCCTCGAGAAATTCGCGCGGCTGCGTCATGGTCCGGCCGGGATCGTGCGGGTTGCGCGCGGACGCGCGATGTAAATTCCAAACAGGATCAGCAGGCCGCCGCAGACCTGCAAGGGTCCCAGCGCCTCGCCGAGGAATAGCCATGCAATGGCCGCCGCCGCAACCGCTTCGAGAAAGATGACGAGGGAGGAAAAGGTGGCAGGCAGCGTGCCGAGCGCGATCGCCAGCAGTCCCTGTCCGCCGACCTGCGAGACGATCGCGAGCGCCAGCAGGGCCGCTGCGCCGCCGAGAGAAGCCGGCAGCAGGGTCGGCTCAAGCAGGATGGCGACGGCAAACAGGATCGCGGACGTGATCGCGGTCGACACGAAGGCCAGCGCTCCCGCCGGCAGCCGCGCGCGCGCGGCGCGGATTGCGAGCATGTAGCAGCCGAAAAAAACCGCCGTGACGATGCCATAGAAGTCCCCCAGCAGCCGCTCGGGGGCGTAGCCATAGGATTGGCCGACCAGCGCGGCGCCGCCCAGGATGCACAAGGCGAGCCCGCTCAGGGTGCGTCCGCCAATCACCTCGCCGAGCACCAGCCAGGCGCCGAACGCGACCCAGATCGGGGCGGTCGTGGCGAAGAAGGTCGCATTCGCAACCGTCGTCGCGAAGATCGAGAGATGCCAGAAGAACAGGTCGCCGGCGAAGAAGATGCCGGACCAGATCGCCGCCTTGTCGGCGCGCCGGAAGGAGCCGGCCACCGACTGGCCTTCCCAGATCGCCCAGGCGGCGAGGAAGGGCAGGGCGAGAAAAACCCGCCAGAACGCGCTGGCAAAGGGACCGACATCGGCCAGTCGCACGAAAAGCGGAGATGCCCCCATCGCCACCGCCCCGAGGACGAGCGCGGCGAGCGCGGTTGCGAAGCGCAGCGGCGCGGTGCCGTCCAGTGCGGCGGTATTTTGCGGTTGCAGCATGATTGCGTCCCGGCTTTCCCGCCGCTCATAGCGGACTTTGCGTCACTTTGCCCAGTCGGGCCGTCCGCCGAGATAGTAGGCACCCCAACTATTTCGTTGTAACGTTTCTAAAGCGGGACATGCCCGCCAAACAAAAAAATGCGTGGCAGGGAGGAATGGCGATGGCGATCGCATTTTCGATCAACGGGAAAAGTGTGAGTGTCGAGGCTGCGCCCGACACGCCGCTGCTTTGGGTGATTCGCGAACAACTCAAGTTGACGGGGACCAAGTATGGCTGCGGCGCCGCCTTGTGCGGGGCGTGCACGGTGCATGTCGACGGGCGCGCGGCGCGCTCATGCCAGACCGAGCTGTCGCAGGTCGCCGGCCGCAAGGTGACGACGATCGAGGGGCTCTCGGAGAACGGCGATCATCCGCTGCAGAAGGCCTGGATCGCCGAGCAGGTGCCGCAATGCGGCTATTGCCAGTCCGGCCAGATCATGCAGGCCGCCGAGCTGCTGGCGAGCAAGAAAAATCCGACGCGCGAGGAGATCGTGACCCACATGGACGGCAATCTCTGCCGCTGCGGCACCTATCCGCGCATCGTGCGCGCCATCGAACGCGCCGCGAAGGAGGGCTGAGCCATGACGAAGCATGACATCAATCTCACCCGCCGCGGTTTTGTGAAAGGCGCGGGCGGACTGACCTTCGCGGTCGCCTTGTCCGGTCCGATGATGGATGCGACCTCTGCGCTCGCGCAGGAGGCCGGCAAGATCAACGCCTATATCTCCATCGGCAAGGACGGCATCGTCACCATCACCTCGCCCGCAATCGAAATGGGACAGGCGGTCAATACCGCGCTGCCACTTATCATCGCCGAGGAGCTCGACGCCGACTGGTCGAAGGTGAAGATCGTCTCGGCGCCGATCAATCCAGTTTACAACCATCCGGTCCTGCAATCCCAGTTCATTGTCGCAAGCCTTTCCGTGCGCGGCTACTGGATCCCGGTCCGCACAGCCGCCGCGCAGGCGCGCCGCGTTCTGCTGGATGCCGTTGCCGAGCGCTGGAATGTGCCCGTCGGAGAACTCACCACCGAGCCCGGCATGGTCGTGCATGCCGCGTCGAACCGCAAAATCGCCTATGGCGAGGTTGCCGCCTTCGCGCGCGTGCCGGAAAAGATGCCGGAGATCAAGCCGGAGAATCTGAAGCCGGCGGCGCAATTCCGCCTGATCGGCAAGGATGTGCCGCGCATCGACGTGCCGGCCAAGGCGACCGGCAGGCAGGATTATGCCATCGACGTGCAGGTGCCGAACCTGCATTACGGCACGCTCGCCCGCGCGCCGGTGCGCGGCTCGGGCCCGGTGTCGTTCAACCACGAGGAGATCAAGGCGCAGCCGGGAATCGTCGACGTGGTCGCGCTCAACCACGGCATCGGCATTACCGGCACCTCGATCGAGGCGGTGTTCGCCGCGCGCGCCAAGCTGAAGGCGAAATGGCGCGACGCGCCGGGATCGAAGGTCGATTCCGAGAAGAACCTGCAGGAATACCTCGCCCATGTCCGCGATCCGAACATGAAGGGCGTGGTCGGGCGCAATACCGGCGACGCCAATGCCGCGATTGCCGGCGCGTCCAAGGTGCATGCCAACGACTACACCACCGACTATGTCTACCACGCGCAGATGGAGCCCCACAGCGCCACCGCCTCGGTCACGCGCGACGGCGTCGAAGTGTGGACCGGCACGCAGTGGCTGACCAAGGCCCGCGACGAGTCCGCGAAGGCGGCGGGTGTGCCGCCCGAGAAGGTGACGCTGCACCAGATG
>JACAEG010000216.1 GCA_013388965.1 Pseudorhodoplanes sp.
GCAGGATCAGGAAGGTCGCGAAATTGTCCGCGGCGTCCTCCTCGCTTCCGAACAGCGGGATGTCGAGCAATTGCAGGGCGGCATGGCCGACCTCGTGCAGGAACACGTCGACCGTCGGACCGATCATCGCATCGTGCGGCGACAATCCGAATTTCGCGACGCGCGGCGTGTTCTCCCAGATCCACTCGAAATACTCGTAGCAGACAGTCACGACGTTGCGCCAGAATTGCGCGTTCACGCGGCCGTCGCAGCCGGCGATCTCCAGCTTGACGTCGTTCGGCAGAAATAGCGGGGTGAGAAACGCCTGAAAGCGCTGCAGGACTTCCTTCTCCCGCATCAGATCGTAAATCCTGACGTGCCGCGGGTTTTTCGGCGGGAGATATTCGGATGTGAACCGGCTGGTCTTCAGCCCGTCCGGTATTCTCAGCGCATCGTTGCGGAAGGTCGCAGGATCGAGCGTGCGCCGGGGAATTGCGAGAAGCTCCTCCCAGACCGGCTTGCCTGAGGATGCCGCCTGCGGTGCCGGCGCCTGCGCCTGCGCCGGACTGGCCCACAGGACAGCGATCGCAAGCAAGGAGATCGCGGCAACGGCGCGCAGCATTGGCATGATCAACCCGACATTCCCGCGCGGCCGGCAACCCCTCGCGGGACCATGACGCCGGGGTCAATCTAGCTCCTGTTGCAGGGCGCGAGCAATATCGTGCTCCAGTCGCGTGCGGATGCAGGCGCGCTGGCAAGCGACCGATATGCGGAAACGGTTGTGCGGCTGAATTGGCGCTGTCCGAGCAACGGCGTCACCTTGCGCCTAGTTTCTCCAGCCCGCGGCTTTCGCCAGCGTTTCGGACGGCAGCTCGCCGAATTGTCGCAGATAGCTCTGCGAAAACCGGCCGAAATGCGTGAAGCCGTAAAGGGCGGCGACGGACGTCACGGTGACGCCCTCCCGCGATTGCGACAGCGCACGGCGCGCCGCGTTCAGCCGCAATTCGGCCAGCAACCTGGCCGGCGGGCGACCGAAGGCCTCCATGCAGCAGAGATAAAGCGTGCGTTCGCGCGCGCCGGTGCGCTCGCACAATTCGGTGACCGTCGGCGGGCTTTCGAGACTCGCGCGCAGGACGTCCAGAACCTGCCGCGCAATGCGGGCACGGTGATGCAGCGGCTCGATGATCTCGGCTGACGGAATCATGTCGAGGATCACGTCGAATATCTGCGACTCGACCGACCTCGCCGCGCGGGCCTGATTGCAGGGCGCGGCCGCGAGTATCCTGTCCAGAAGCCCGGCCAGCGCATGCGCGCGCCGCCGCATCTCGCCAGCCCTGACAGCAAGATGCGGCGTCGGCAGATTCACATCGAGCCTGTCCACGCCCCGGCGCACGCTCAGCCAGCGCTCGATCATCGGAATCGGCAGGGCCGTCACCACGATATCGGTCGCACCCGTCGCCGCAAAACCGATGTCATCGCGCGAATTCGCCGCAATCAGCTCCCCCGCGACCACGGGCCGCCGCCGCACATGCAGGGAGCCCTCCGCCCTGATCGGCATTCCGAACGCCAGGGTGCCGGCCGGTGCCGTGCCGCGCTGCAACACGCCCGGCGACCATTTCAATCTGCCAAGCTGCAGCGAATTCAAGACAACCTGCGTCAGTGCTCCGTGAAATCTGCCGCGGCCGAGCTGCTCGTAGTCCTGATGCCAGGCGAGCGGGCTTGCCGCCATCGCGTCGATGTCATCGAATTGCGCTTCGATTACCTGCACCGGCCATCTCGCAGTGCAATGAAAGCGGAATTCATGACATTCGCCATTGCAGGATTCGGATAGTGAGCATCCGGCGGCATCGGTTAGAGATGTTCAGGCTAGCTGTGTCGCTGCGGCGCTGCAAGCGAGCGCCCGTCGCGGGAGACAGGTGCAAGCGGGTTGCAATGTCCGCGCATCTTCGCTGACCATCGCGTGACGACGTCGATCACGAACTGGAGATTGCTGATGACCATGACTCGCCGTTCCGCCGCGCTGGGTGGGGCCAGCCTTCTCGCCGGCGCCGCCGCAAGCACGATCGCGCGCGCGGAACTCGGCTCCTTCCTCGGGATCGGCGAGGGCGTCGAAGACTTCATCCTCGCGACCGACGCCTACGTCTATGGCTATCCGCTCGTGACCATGGAAATGACGCGCAGGGTGGTCACCAATGTCGCCGCGCCGGAAGGCACCCGCGCGCCGATGGGCCAGATCATCAAGCTGCGCGAATATCCGAATGCCTCGTTCCGCGACGTGACCGCGCCCAATGCCGACACGCTCTACACGACGGCATTCTTCGATGTCGGCAAGGAGCCCTGGGTGCTCAGCATTCCCGACATGAAGGACCGCTATTACCTGCTGCCGATGCTCGACGGCTGGACCAACGTGTTTCAGGTGCCCGGGAAGCGCACCACCGGCACCGGCGCGCAGACCTATGCGATCACCGGACCGGGATGGAAGGGCGTCTTGCCGGCCGGCGTGAAGGAATACAAGTCTCCGACCAGCATCGTGTGGCTGCTCGGGCGCATCTATTGCACCGGCACGCCCGAGGATTACGCCGCCGTGCACAAGCTGCAGGACGAGTTCAAGCTCGTCCCGCTGAGCGCCTACGGCAGGCCCTATACGCCGCCGGCCGGAACGGTGGATCCCTCGATCGACATGAAGACGGCGGTGCGCGAACAGGTCAACCGCATGGACGCGGTCGAATATTTCACCCTGCTCTGCAGGCTGATGAAGGACAACCCGCCCGCGCCGGCGGACGCCCCGCATGTCGCACGATTCGCCGGTATCGGAATCGTGCCGGGCCGGGACTTCGATGCGAGCAAGCTGAAGGCCGATTTCGTCAGGCGTGTGCCGGAGTTCGGCTTCCATCGCATCATGCTGCAATTCAAGATCAACAAGGATGTGAAGAACGAACAGGGTTGGAGCTTCACCACCAAGACCGGCGTCTACGGCACCGACTACCTGATGCGGGCGCTCGTTACCGCAATCGGTCTCGGCGCCAACCGGCCGCAGGACGCGGTGTATCCGACGTCGATGAAGGATGCGGAGGGTCGCAAATATAGCGGTGCGAACAAGTACGTGATGCGCTTCCCGAAGGGCCAGCTTCCCCCGGTCACCGGCTTCTGGTCGCTGACGATGTACAACAGCGAATATTTCTTTGTCGCCAATCCGCTCAACCGCTATTCGATCAGTCCGCGGCAAGACCTGAAATCCAACCCGGACGGCTCGACCGACATCTACATCCAGCACGAATCGCCGGGCAAGGACAGGGAGTCCAACTGGCTTCCCGCCCCTGCCGGCGACTTCATCCTGATGCTGCGCATGTACTGGCCGAACGAGAAGAGCCCCTCGATCATCAACGGCACGTGGAAAATTCCGCCGGTCAGGAAAGTGTGATTGTCGGCAAGGTCCGCAGCGCGAAGGCGTCCACAGCTTATGGCTTGGAGGGTTGTCCGGCCGATTGAATAGTGTCCGGAAACCGGAATAATCGGCCCGGGGAGGGGGTCATATGAAACGACATTGCCGCGGGCCGGTGCTGGTTGCCGCTGCCGCTTGCATCCTGTCCTTTGCCGCATCGCACGCCGCGCGCGCCGACGAAGGCGGCGTCAGCTTCTGGCTTCCTGGCACATACGGCAGCCTCGCGGCGACACCACAGGTGCCCGGCTGGGCGCTGGCCAACATCTATTACCACACGTCTGTCAGCGCCGACGGAAGGGTGGCGGCCGCCCGTCAATTCACGATCGGACGGTTCAGCCGGACATTGAAGATCAGCCTCGAGGCCGGTCTCGACGCCCAGGCCGATCTCGGGCTGATCGCCCCGAGCTACGTGTTCGAGACGCCGGTCTTCGGCGGCCAGCTGGCGCTCAGCATGATCAGCATCGTGGGGCGCAATAAGGCGACTGTCGACGGCACGCTGACCGCGCAGATCGGCAAATTGTCAGCCACGCGGCAGGGCCAGATCGAGGACTCGGTGACCGGCTTCGGCGATCTTTATCCGAAAGCCGAGCTGCGCTGGAACGCCGGCGTGAACAACTTCATGACCTACATTACCGGAGACATTCCGGTCGGACTCTACGATCGCCATCGTCTCGCCAATATCGGAATCGGGCATGCCGCCATCGACGGCGGGCTCGGCTATACCTATTTCGACCCCGCCAAGGGCCACGAATTCTCGGCGGTGGCGGGACTGACCTACAATTTCGAGAACACGCATACCGATTACCGCAACGGCCTCGACTTCCATCTCGACTGGGCCGCGTCGCAGTTTCTGACCAAGCAATTCATGGTCGGCGTGGTCGGCTATACCTACCAGCAGGTCACGGACGATCACGGCGCCCCAGCGATTCTCGGCGGCTTCCGGTCGCGCGTGTCCGCGGTCGGGCCGCAGATGGGCTTCATCTTTCCGGCCGGCGACATGCAGGGCTATCTGAACCTGAAGGGCTATTTCGAATTCGACGCCGCGGACCGGCCGGAAGGCTGGAATACCTGGGTGACGCTGGCCTTCTCGCCTCCCCAGCCCGGCGCGCCGCCGCCCGCGACCGGCCGCCGGCTGCCGCTGAAGTGACAGAGCGGGACGACAGTCCGGCTCCGGATGATTGCCGCGCGGCGCGCCACAGCCTGTTCGCTAGAGATTGAGGCGATGGCTTTGCAGCGTGGACGCTCCGTTCCCTCTCCCCTGCGGGGAGAGGGTTGGGGTGAGGAGGCTGCATGCCGATTGTTGCCCCCTAACCCTTTACCCGGGCCGCTGACCTCTCCCGAAGCGAGAGGTGACATCGCCGCACCTGCGATTCAAACCGAAGCAATCATGCTTCAGGCGATCGAGCGTGAGGCTTCGCGCACCTTCTCTGCGGACATCTTGATCGCCGACGTCGAACGCGCGATCGAATCGACGCCGCGCGAGATCGCATTCACGCCTTCGGCCGCGACGGTCATGTTTTCCGACATCTCGCTGGTGACCGCGACCTGCTCCTCGACCGCGCTCGAGATCGCTGCCGAAATCTCGTCGATGGTGCGGATGGTCGAGGATATGCCGCCGATGGCCGAAACGGCGCTCGTGGTCGCGGACTGCACGGCGGAAATCTGCTGGCCGATTTCGTCGGTCGCCTTGGCGGTCTGGCTCGCCAGCGCCTTGACCTCGGACGCGACCACGGCGAAGCCGCGGCCGGCTTCCCCCGCGCGCGCCGCCTCGATCGTGGCATTCAGCGCGAGCAGGTTGGTTTGCGAGGCGATGCTGCTGATGAGTTCGACGACGTCGCCGATCCGCTGCGCCGACGCCGACAGGCCGGACACGATATCGTTGGTGTGGCTCGCCTGGTCGACCGCCTTGCGGGAGACTTCGCGTGCCTGATGCAGCTGCGTGCCGATTTCTCGGACGGAGGCGACAAGCTCCTCCGAGCCGGCGGCCACCGCCTGCACCTTGACCGACGATTGCGTCGCGGCGGCCGCGGCCTCGGTCGCTTCCTGCGTGGCATGCGCGACCGCTTCCGCAATCTTGCTCAGATCGCTGTCGATCGCTTTCTGGACCTGAATCCGCCGCTGCTGCTCGCGCACCTGCGCGGTGACGTCGGTTGCGAATTTCACGATCTTGAACGGTTTACCGTTCATGTCGAGGATCGGGTTGTAGGACGCCTGGATCCAGATCTCCCTGCCGCCTTTTCCGAGCCGCAGATATTGCGCGGCCTGGAACTCGCCGCGCCCGAGCGCGGCCCAGAACGCCGCATAGGCGGGATCGGCCGCTTCCTTCGGATCGACGAACATGCGGTGGTGACGGCCCTGGATTTCCGGGAGCGTGTATCCGACGGTGGCGAGAAAATTCTCGTTGGCGGTGATGATGGTGCCGTCGAGCTGGAACTCGATCGTCGCCTGCGAACGGTTCAGTGCGGCGATCTGCCCCGCCACGTCCGCGGCCATGAGCTTCGCAGCCGTGACATCGGTCGCATATTTCACGACCTTGAACGTCTTGCCAGACCGGTCGATCAGCGGATTGTAGGACGCCTGGATCCAGATTTCCCTGCCGCCCTTTCCGATACGCTTGTACTCGGCCTGCTGGAACTGTCCTGCCGCCAGATCGCTCCAGAACTTGCGATAGTCCGCGCTTTCACGATAGGCGGGCTCGACGAACATCGAGTGATGCTTGCCCTTGATCTCGTCCAGCGTATAGCCGAGCGCATCCAGAAAATTCCTGTTTGCGGTAATGATCGTCCCGTCCGGCTTGAACTCGATGACTGCCTGCGAGCTGTCAAGCGCCGCAACGCGCGCACTCGCGTCGGCATGATTTCCGAACATTCATTCCCCCAAATGATGATGATGATGACGAAAGGCACAGGCATACGCGCCGCGGACCGACGAAGGTCGCTCCGCGGATGCAGGCGAGACGAAAACTGGCGATAAAGCCCCCCGGCCGTTTATTAGCAGGCTCAGTCTGCGCGGGAGGCGGTTAACGAAGCGTGTCGACACTAATCACAAATTATTGAAATATCAGCAAAATTGCACACATATACGTATAGGTATCTATGGTTGCGAAGGCGCGAGTCGAAAAGCGCTGCAACCTGCATCGCGATTCCTGAATCGGCCTCGCGGCCCGGCGCGGGCGAACCGCGCCGGATCGATCCTGCAAACGATGCCGGCCGCTTGCGGCCGGACAATATAAACTAGTCCTTCAGGTCGGCCGGCACCTTGCCGCCATTGGCCGCGAGCTTGTTCATCACCTGCTTGTGCAGCCAGACATTCATCTTGGCGGAGTCGTTCATGTCGCCGGTATATTTCAGCTCCTTGGCCAGTTCCTGACGCGCCTTCAGGCTGGAATCGAGATCGAGCACTTTCATCAGATCGACGATCGACTTGCGCCAGTCGAGCTTCTCCTTCTTCTTCGCCGCCATCTCGGAGACGACCTTTTCGACGTCGACCTGCGACATCGCCGCGCCTCCGCCTGCGGGCGCGCCGCCGGGCGCGGTCTGCGCCGTCGCACTGGTTCCGAAAATGGCCGACATGATCTTTCCGAAAATGCTCATCTTTCGCCCTCCTTATTGATTGAAGCCAATCGCCACGACCGACCCGCAAGCCGGGGTGGGACACTAGCCGCTTTGCAATCGGTTTTCGAGGCGGGCACGGTCAAAAATTGGCGACCCGGATGTCATGGAATTGTCGCAGCTGCATATCCTCGCGCCCGACGCCAACGCACGGACTTCACCGACACGAGGGATCGTTCGCTGCATGCAGGTCCGGCGCGGCTACCTGAATTCTCGTGTCTCGGAATTTTGCTCGGTGCCCCTTCCGAACTCCGCCCGGGGGCATGCAAGGCTGGCATCGAGGAAGGCATGCCGCCGTTACGGCCGGCAGGATCAACGAAGGGCGGACACGCGCTGGCCGGCCGGGGCAATCGATTCTGCGGCGGCGGTAGCCGCATGCCGCCGAAGGGCGCCCTCCGGCGCGGGGCTCGGGGAAAATTAGCCCAAAAACGGGCAAAACAGCCCTGTTGTGGCAAACCCTTGCAAGACCCTCCCCGCAAGCCTAATAAAAGAGCGCTGACGATTTACATTGTTCCGGTTGTACCCGCGTTCGGGCATCCGGCACGCCCGCCTCGACAGCAAGGCTCCGGTTGGGTTCCGGACGCAGAGGGGCGGCGGGCGCCAGCGGCCAATCCGGCCCCTTGCCACGACGCAGGCGGCGGATCACCGCGACGGCCGATGCCCGGGAATTGGATTTTGCTTGTTTGAAGCAGGCAATCGGACAAAGCGCGCCCGCATGGGTGCTGTTTGTGCGGCGGGGTTTTGCTCTGGCGCACCGGCGAGATCATCAGCACAAGAGTAAAAGCGGTCGCGCCAGCGAAGGCAGCGGCCGCCCCGCCAGGGGTCGAAACGTCATGGTTCAAGTGCAGCCAAAGGTGAGCCCGTGCAGTCGCGCAATTGCGCCCTGCGCGCCACTGCCGCTTTGGCTCGCGCGGCAGCCCGATGATCGCGGCTCCCCATCCCTTCACCTTCATGCAGGCGGAGCGCCCTTGCGCCCGATCGCGAACAGAGCGAGCGGCGCCATGCGCCCTTCCGCCGCCAAGAGATCTTTCAATGGCCAACAAAATGCTGATCGACGCGAACCATCCGGAGGAAACCCGGGTGGTCGTCCTGCGCGGCAACCGCGTCGAGGAATTCGACTTTGAAAATGCCGCGCGCAAGCAACTGCGCGGCAACATCTATCTCGCCAAGGTCACCCGCGTCGAACCGTCCCTGCAGGCGGCGTTCGTCGATTACGGCGGCAACCGGCACGGCTTCCTCGCCTTCTCGGAAATCCATCCCGACTATTACCAGATTCCGGTCGCCGACCGGCAGGCGCTGATCGAGGAAGAGCAGCGCGCGCAACGCGAAGAGGACGACGAGGAGCGCAACGGGAGGCGGCGCGGGCGCAATCGCCATCGCGGCGCGGACCGCAAGCGCGGGCGCGAGGATATCGTCAGGAGCGACGTGATCGCAGCCGGGCAGGCCGGCGAAGCCGCCGAAACGTCGTCCGCGGAGGCCGCGCCCGAAGGCGAGGCCGTCGCCGGACAGCCCGCGGAGACGACAACGCTCGCGGCAGATATCGTCGAGCCGGCGATGGAAGACGAGCCCCTCCCCTCGCCGGAGGAATCCGCTTCGCCTGAGGAGCGCGACGAGGAGGACGAGGAGGAGGACGAAGGGGAAGAAGAAGAAGAAGAAGAGGAGGAAGAAGAAGACGACGAGGACGATAACGACGACGAGGAGGAAGATGACGAAGAGGAGGACGACGAGAACGGGCAGCGCGCCGAGGCTCGCGACGCGGCAGTCGAATTCCCCGCCTCCGAGGCGCGCTCCGATTTCGAGCATGCGACCGTAGCCCCCGCGTCCGGCGATGCGGGCGAAGGCGACAACGGCGCCCGCGACGGCGAAGCCGCTTTCGGTACGTCCGGCAACGGACATGCCGAGGAAGCCCCGCAGGAGGAGGATGTCGTGGAATCCGTCGGCGGCGACGCCGACGTCACCGACGAGGTGCCCGACCGCACCCGCCGCTTCCGCCGCCAGTACAAGATCCAGGAAGTGATCAAGCGGCGCCAGGTCATGCTGGTGCAGGTCGTCAAGGAGGAGCGCGGCAGCAAGGGCGCGGCGCTCACCACCTATCTCTCGCTCGCCGGCCGCTATTCGGTGCTGATGCCCAACACCGCGCGCGGCGGCGGCATCAGCCGCAAGGTCACCAATGCGGAGGACCGGCGGCGGATGAAGGAAATCGCCGAGGAGCTCGAGGTGCCGGAGGGCATGGGTGTGATCCTGCGCACCGCCGGCGCCAATCGCAGCAATGCGGAGATCAAGCGCGACTTCGAATACCTGCTGCGGCTGTGGGAGACGGTGCGCGACCTCACGCTGAAATCGCAGGCCCCGACGCTCGTCTACGAGGAAGGCTCGCTGATCAAGCGCTCGATCCGCGACCTGTTCCACAAGGACATCGACGAAATCGTGGTCGAGGGCGACGCCGCCTATCAGGAGGCGAAGGAGTTCATGCGCATGCTCATGCCGAGCCATGTGCAGAATGTCGTGGCCTACCGCGACACCCAGCCAATCTTCACCCGCTACGGCATCGAGACGCAGCTCGACGCGATGTTCTCGCCGACCGTGCAGCTCAAATCCGGCGGCTATATCGTCATCAACCAGGCCGAGGCGCTGGTTGCGATCGACGTCAATTCCGGCCGCGCCACGCGCGAGCATTCGATCGAGGAGACCGCGCTCAAGACCAACAGCGAAGCCGCCGTCGAGATCGCGCGCCAGCTGCGCCTGCGCGACCTTGCGGGTCTGATCGTCATCGATTTCATCGACATGGACGAGAAGCGCAACAACCGCACGGTCGAGCGCAAACTGAAGGAAGCGCTGAAGGACGATCGCGCGCGCATCCAGGTCGGGCGCATCTCGCATTTCGGCCTGCTGGAAATGTCGCGCCAGCGCATCCGCGCGTCGGTGCTGGAAAGCTCGACCGAGATCTGCCCGCATTGCGGGGGCACGGGACATATGCGCTCGGTCAGCTCGGTCGCGCTGCAGCTTCTGCGCGCGCTCGACGAGGCGCTGATGAAGGGCGCGACCCACAATCTGATCGTGCGCACCCGCTCCGACGTCGCGATCTACGTCCTCAATCACAAGCGCGCCCATCTGCGCGACCTGGAGGAGCGCTACCGGGTGACGATCACGGTCACCACCGATCCGACCATGACTGGCCTGCCGGCCTACGCCATCGACCGCGGCGAGCAGGTGCTGAGCGCCGAACAGGCGCGGGCGCTGACCGTGCGCTACGAGCAGTCATTGCCGCGTCCGCCGGAAGACGAGGAGGAGCCGGGCGAGCCGGGCGCCATTGCTCCCGAAGGCGAGACGGAGGAGACGGAATTCGCCGGATCGGAGAACGAGCCGCGCGGCAATGACGGTCGCCGGAGGCGGCGCGGACGCCGCGGCGGGCGCGGGCGCCATCGCCGCGACGAGCGCGGCGCACCGGCGGAAGGTGCGGATGCCCAGGCTGCTCCCGGGGAAGCAGGCGAGGATTTTGAGCTCGAAGCCGGGCGCGGCGACGCCGAGGACATGGATGCCGCTCCCGAACGCGGCGAGCACAGCGAACGCGGTGAGCGCGGCGAGGAAGACGGGGGCCGCCGCAGGCGTCGCGGCCGGCGCGGCGGACGCCGCAATCGCGGCGAAGGCCGCGACCAGAGTGGCCCGCAGGGTCCGGAAGGCCGGGAGGAATTCGCCGTCGCCGCCGAGGAAAACCCTGCCGGGCGGGAACCGCGCCATATTCCGGTCCGCACCGAAAGCCCGCCGTCATTCGAGCCGGCGCCGGCCGCTTCGGCCCCTGTGTCTCCTCCCGAGCCGGTCATGCGGGAAGCGCCGCGCCGCCGCTCCACCATCCGCGAGCCTGCGCCGGTGCTGGATTCGGGGACCGGCTCTGCCGTCTTCACGCCTCCGCCGCCGCCACCCGCTCCGCAGCCGGAGCCGGTCGCGCAGCCGGCCGAAGCCGCCGAGACGGACCGGCCCCGCCGCTTCGGGTGGTGGTCGAAGCGCGGCTAGCCCGGCCGGATTGCGGCGTCAGCCTTTCGTCTGGCGCCGCTCCTGCGGCGTCACGGCGAAGCTGCGGAGCTGTCCGCGCCGCAGCACGTCGATCGTGACCGCGCGTCCGATGCGCTCGTGGGTGAGCAGCCGGATCAGGTCGTCGACGCCGGTGACCGCCTGTCCGTCCGCACGCACGATAATGTCGAGCGACATCAGGCCCGCGACCGAGGCCGGGCCTTCCGCATCGAGCGCGGTGATCATCGCGCCCGACACATTGTCAATCTCGGCGGCGCGCGCGTAGCGTCGGGGCACCGCCGCGGTCTGCGCGGAGACCCCCACATAGCCGCGCCGCACGCGCCCGTGGCGGATCAGCTCGCTCAGCACGAATTGCGCGGTGTTGCTCGCCACCGCAAAGCAGATGCCCTGCGCTCCCATGATGACGGCGGTGTTGATGCCGATCACCTCGCCATGCGAGGAGACGAGCGGGCCGCCGGAATTGCCGGGATTGAGCGCGGCGTCGGTCTGCACCACGTCCTCGATCAGCCGCCCCGATTTCGCGCGCAGCGAGCGCCCGAGCGCGGAGATCACGCCCGCCGTCACGGTCGACTCGAAGCCGAGCGGGTTGCCGATGGCGACCACGAGCTGGCCGCGGCGCAGCGCCTTGGAATCGCCGAGCCTCGCCGTCGGCAGGTCGCGCACCGCGCCCGCGCGCAGCAGCGCGAGATCGGTGTCGGGATCCTGGCCGATGATCCGCGCTTCCATGACGCGGCCTTCCGGGTCGGTCAGGCGCAAGTCCTTCGCGTTCTCGACCACATGGCTGTTGGTGAGCACGAGCCCGTCGGGCGCGATCACGACGCCGGAGCCGACGCCGCCTGCGGCCTTCCCCTCGCCCTTGCGCACCTCCACCCGCACGACGGCGGGACCGACGCGGTCGGCGACCGACGTCACGGCATGGGAATAGGCATCGAGGAGTTCGGCATCCGCCGACGGCGCGGACGCGGCGCCGGAATCGGAGCGAGGATCCGCAGCTTCGGAAGCGGAGACAAAGTCCAGCATGACACGATCCTGATTTCGGGTGTGTGATGTAGGAAGGCTCGCGCGAAATGGAAGCGGACGCCCCAAAAGGCCGGAGATCGGGAGCGGTCGCGCGCAGGCGAGTGTCCGTGCCCCTGCCTCAGTCGCTCTGCAGAATGACGTTCTTCACCAGCGGATAGACCTGGTTCTGCCACTTGGTGCCGGAGAACACGCCGTAATGGCCGACGCCCGGCTGCATGTGATGCTTCTTGCGCGCAGGCCGCAGTTTCGTGCAGAGGTCGTGCGCGGCCACCGTCTGGCCGACGGCGCAGATGTCGTCGCGCTCGCCCTCGACCGTCAAGAGCGCGGTCTTGCGGATCGCGGACGGGTCGACCTTCTCGCCGCGATAGGTGAGCGTGCCGAGCCCCAGCCGGTGCTCCTGGAACACATAGAGGACGGTTTCGAGATAGAACTCGGCCGTGAGATCGAGCACCGCGAAATACTCGTCGTAAAAGGTCTTGGTGGCCTCGGCCTTCTCCCTCTCGCCCTTGGCGAGATTCTCGTACAGCTCCTGATGCGCCTTCACATGGCGGTCGATATTCATGCTCATGAAGGCCGCGAGCTGGACGAATCCGGGATAGACGCGGCGCATCGCGCCGGGATGCCGGAACGGCACCGTCGCGATCAGGTTCTTCTCGAACCACCCGATCGGCTTCGACTTCGCGAGCTCGTTGACCTTGGTCGGGTTGACGCGGGTGTCGATCGGGCCGGCCATCAGGGTCATGCTGCGCGGCGTCGCGGGATGCGACTCCTTCGACATGACGGCGACCGCCACCAGGGCGGCGACGCAGGGCTGGCACACGGCAATGACATGCGCGCCGGGACCCATCACCTCGAGGAAGGAAATCAGGTGCTCCACATAGTCGTCGAAGCCGAAGCGGCCATGCACGGTGGGGACATCGCGGGCATTGTGCCAGTCCGTGATGTAGACATCGTGCTCCGGCAGCATGGTCTTGACCGTGCCGCGCAGCAGCGTCGCGAAATGTCCGGAGAGCGGCGCCACGATCAGCACGCGCGGCTGCGGTGCATCGACGCCCTCCTTCCTGAAATGCAGGAGCGTGCCGAAGGGCGTGACATGCGCCGCCTCCTCCGTCACCGCGACCTCGACATTGCCCGAGACCACCCGGTCGATGCCGTAGTCTGGCCGGGTATGGGTCAGACCCGCGCGCGAAATGAGCTCGTAGGCCGCGCTGAGGCTGCTGACCCCGGCCATCGCGGGATGGCCGGCCATGCCGTTCATCGGCTGTCCCAAAGCCTTGCGGGCCATTTCGGCAATGGTCCGCATCGGCACCATTATGTCGGAATGGGCCTGATAAGCGTGATAGAGCATGCCCCGCAATCACCCACGCAATCCGGCGCGGCGAGCCTTGCGGCATGCCACCCCTCACCCCCGGCAAAGAAAAGCTAGTGCATTTTTCGCTGCACTGCGAGATAATAAATTCACGTTTCCGCCGGGGATTCGTCTGGTTCCTTAACGGGGGCCGGCTGTTTCATTCGGTCCGCGGGGGAATGCGCCGATGGCGAAAGCGACGCTTACAATCAGCAGCAAGAATTACGGCTCATGGTCGTTGCGGGGGTGGCTCCTCTGCAAGCTGGCCGGGATCGATTTCGAGGAGGTCGTGCTGCCGAGCGACGATCCCTCGACCAGGGCCGAACTGCTCCTGCTCTCGCCCTCCTTCCTCGTGCCCTGCCTGACCCATGACGGGATCCGCGTGTGGGATACGCTTGCGATCGCGGAATATCTGAACGAGATCAGGCCTGATGCCGGCCTGATGCCGGCCGACCGCGGCGCGCGCGCGCATTGCCGCTCGATCTCGGGCGAAATGCATTCCGGCTTCTCGAACCTGCGCTCGGCCCTGCCGATGAACATCAAGGCGCATTATCCGGGCTTCAAGGTCTGGCAGGGCGCGCAGGCCGACATCGACCGCGTCATCGCGATCTGGCGAGAATGCCTTGCCGCCTCGCACGGCCCCTATCTGTTCGGCAAGGAGCCCTGCATGGCGGACGCGATGTATGCGCCGGTCTGCACACGCTTCCTCAGCTATGACGTCAAGCTCGATTCCGAATGCGCGGCCTATTGCTCGGTCATCATGACGATGCCGCATATGCAGGAATGGATTGCAGGCGCGAGGACCGAGCCGGACGAACTGGAAGAGCTCGACGTGGAATTCTAGCGGCTGGTTTCCTCCGCACGCCTCCGGCGATAAGGTCGCGGCATGATGACGCCGCAGCCGTCCGCTTCGCCCTTCGCCCCCAACGCAACGTCCGCGCAGGCCGCGGCTGTCCTCGGCGCCATGCGCGCGATTGCCGGCATGGATTTGACCGAATCCGACAACCGTGCCATCGCCAGCGCGGCGAGATACATGTTCGGGATTGCCGTGCCGCCCGGCCTTTCGCCGGTCGAGCCCGCGGCGCTCGCCGCCGCGCTCGCCGGCTCCACGCTCGGCAAGGACGCGGTGAAATTCCTCGCCGTCATGGCCTTCATCGACGGCACGCTCGACAAGACCAAGATCGCGAGCGTCCTGCGCTACGCGCAGGCCCTCGGCCTGCACGAACGCTATGTCGACGAGATCGCGGAGGCCGCACAGGGCCATGTGCGCGAAGCGCTTGCCGACATGACGCGCGCCAACATGGAGAGCATTACCGGCAAGCCCTGGGCGGACGCCGACGCAACGGCGTGGCTGACGCCCTACAATGCCGCGCCGGATCCCGCTCTCGCGCAGCGCTTCGAGGCGCTCGGCCGCTCTCCGCCGGAGAGCTTCGGCTACGCCTTCTACCGGCAATACAAGGACAACAAATATGCATTTCCTGGCGAACCGACGGCGCTCAACATCGCCTTCGCCGTGCCGCATGACAGCGTGCATGTGCTGACCGGCTACGGCACCACGCCGCGCGGCGAACTGCTCGCCTCGACCTTCACGGCCGGCATGCATCCGCATTTCCCGATGGCCGGCCATATCCTGCCGGTGATCTTCTCCTGGCATCTCGGTATCGAGATCAATCCCGTGGCGAGCGACGCGCGAGGCGCGCTCGATCCGCAGGAATTCTGGCGGGCCTGGGCGGCGGGCCATGCGTCGAAGACGGACACTTTCGCACCCGGCTGGGATTTCTGGGGTTGCGTGCGCGAGCCGCTCGACGCCGTGCGCGCGCGCCTGTCAATTCCCGCCGGAGGGCTCGACCGCACGCCCTAATGGACGCCGTGTCCGTGCCAGCCCGCGAACAGGTGCGAGAAGAAATACGGGCCGAGCACCCAGACCGAGGTCCACAGCACGCAGCCGGCCGCATTCGCCGCCAGGAAAATGGGCAAGGGCATCGCCATCGATCCGGCGATCAGGCCGTTGAGCTGGCGCATCAACGGAACGAAGCGCGCGATCAATACGAGATAGGGCCCCTTCTCGCGGAATTGCCTTTCGAGAATCTCGAGGCGCTCCGGCGTGAGCTTCACCCAGGGACCGAAGCGCCGCAGCAGAAGCTGGCCGCCGAAGCGGCCGATGACATAGCCGGTGCTGTCCCCGAGAATTCCGGCAAACAGCACCGCAAGATAGACCGCGACGATCGACAGGTCGCCATGCACCGCGAGCAGCGACCCGGCAATCACGGCGGTCTCTCCGGGCAGCGGCGCGCCGAAGGATTCGAAATAGACGAAGACGAACAAGGCTGCCGCGCCATAGGCGATGATGTAGGGCTCGACCAAAGCGAAGCTGTTTTCAGCGAACAGAAGCATGGCTATGCGCCGGTCTCGCAATCGGTGAAGTCATCCACGGTCCGTGTCGATGGCTCATGGCTCAGGCCGCATCCGGTTGCCGCAGCGCCCAGCCCGCGAGGATCGCGACGACCGCAAGTGCGAGCAGCAGGCACAAAAGCCCGAACGCCACATAGGCGAGCGCGCCGATGGCGGTGCCGAAGGCGAAACATGCGAGAATCGGAAACAGCCTGCCGAAGCGCGTTCGGGCGGCGGCCAAAGCGGCGGCATTCGCGTCGGTGGCGGCGCGGCGATAGGCCCGCCAGGTCAGCAGACAATCGGCGACATCGATCGAAAGCTGCGTGGTATTGGTGGTCATCACGTTGGTCGAGGCATAGCCGCGCATCAGCATGCGCACCAGGGCGCTCTGCACGCCCATCGCCGCCAGCCCGAGCACGCTGGCGACAAAGGCCGGCCAGCTATCCGGGCTGGCCAGCGGCGCGCCATACATCGCAACCGCCATGAAGGCGGCGATCAGCAGGCCCTCGAGCGCCAGGCACAACGCGAGCGCCGGGCGGTCGCGGCTTTCATGCGCGCGCACGATCAGCGCGGTCGCGAAGCCCGCGAGCAGGAAGACCGGAATGGCGAGCGTCTTGGTCAGCACGCCGTCGTCGCGCAGCACGAATTGCGCGCCCGCGACCACGAAGCTGCCGGTCGCCTGCGCGACGAACAATCCAAACAATGCGAGGAAGGTGCAGCCGTCGACATAGCCGGCCACGAAGGCGAGCGCGCTCGGCACCGCGCGCGGGATGGGCGTGGACGCCCTCACCGCTTCAGCCACCGCCCGATCCGCGCCACCGCCTCGTGCATCTCGGCTTCCGATCCGGCAAAGCAGAAGCGGACATAATGCCTGCCGTCCACGGGATCGAAATCGATGCCGGGCGTGGCCGCGACATGCGCCTCCTCCAGCATGCGGCGCGCGAAATCGTGCGAATCGTCGGAGAAGCGCGCGACATTCGCATAGAGATAGAAGGCGCCGTCGGCGGGAAGGAAATGTGCGAGCCCGGCCTTCGGCAGGCCCTCGAGCAAAATGCGCCGGTTGCGCTCGTAGCCCTGCTTGATCTCCTCCATCTCGGCGCGGCCGTCGAAGGCGGCCTCCGCCGCGATCTGCGACAGCGCCGGCACGCTGATGGCAAAGTTCTGCTGCAGCCGCTCGATCGGCCGCACCAGCGGCTCCGGCGCCACCATCCAGCCGATGCGCCAGCCGGTCATGCAGAAATACTTGGAGAAGGAATTGATCACCGTTGCGCTGTCGGAGAGCTGCAACGCCGTGACCGCGGGAAATGTGTAGTCGAGCCCGTGATAGATTTCGTCGGAGACGAACCGGATGCCGAGTTCCTGCGCCGTCGCGATCAGCGCGCCGAGCGCTCCCGCATCCATCATCGTGCCCGTGGGATTGGCGGGGCTGGCAACGAGCAGCCCGTCGAGCCTCGTCGTCGCGTGCACCGCCCGCAACGCCTCCGGCGTCACGGCCCAGCGCGTGTGCGCGCCGGTCTCGATCAGCACCGGCTCGCAGCCGAGCGCGGCCAGGATATGCCGGTAGGGCGGATAGCCCGGATTGGCGATGCCCACGCGTGCGCCGGCCTCGAACAGCGCCAGGAAGGCCAGCAGGAACCCGCCGGACGAGCCGGTGGTGACGATGACACGGCCGGGATCGAGATCGAAGCCGTATTGTTCGCGATAGTGGCGCGCGATCCGCGCGCGCAGCGACGGGATGCCGAGCGCCTCGGTATAGGCGATGCGACCGGCGAGCGCCCGGCGGGCGGCGTCGAGCGCGGTCGCGGGCGCCGCCGCGAAGGGCTGCCCCACCTCCATGTGGATGACATGTCCGCCCGCCGCCTCGATGCGCGCGGCGGCCGCCATCACGTCCATGACAATGAAGGGCGGAACATTGCTGCGCGCGGACGGTGCGAGCAGTTTGCGGGCGAAATCAAGCATGAAAGGTCCTCGCCCGGGCCGCGCGAGGTGCCCCGCTCTTGCCGCAATCGATAGCTTGTTTGCGCCGTTCCCGCAGCATCGATGGTGATTTGACCGGTCACCGCGGCGCCAATAGGTTGCGCCGGACACGGCACGATAAACCGACATGACCGCTGCCAACAGACCTAGCAAAACCGGCCGGGCGACGCCAGCATCGCGCGCCGTCGCGGCCGCGATGGCCTGCGCCCTGCTCGCGACCGGCGGTCCGGCGAGCGCCCAGCGACAGCCGCCGCCGACCAACGCCTTCCCGGTCATCCGCGATACCGAGATCGAGCAGCTTCTGCGCGACTATACCAATCCGCTGCTGCGCGCGGCGGGACTGGCGAAGCAGAACGTGCAGGTCGTGCTGATCAACCAGCGCAGCTTCAACGCCTTCGTGATCGACGGCCGGCGCATCTTCGTCAATACCGGCGCGCTGATGGAAAGCGAAACGCCGAATCAGATCATCGGCATCCTGGCGCACGAGACCGGCCACATCGCCGGCGGCCACCTCGCAAAGATGCGCGACCAGCTTGCCTCAGCGAGCAATGCGGCGATCCTTGCAATGCTGCTCGGCATCGGCGCGATGGTCGCCGGCGGCGCGGCCGGCATCCAGGGCTCGAGCGACATCGGGATGGCCACCATCCAGGGCTCGCAGGAATATCTGCGCAAGTCGCTGCTGTCCTATCAGCGCGCGCATGAGGATCAGGCCGACCGCGCCGCGGTCAAGTTTCTTACCGCGACCGGGCAGTCGGCCAAGGGCATGTACCAGACCTTCAAGCGTCTCGGCGACCAGATCATGTTCGCGGCCCGCAATGCCGACGCCTACGCGCAATCGCATCCCCTGCCCGCCGAGCGCGTCCGCACCCTCGAGGGCATCGCGCGGGAAAGCCCGTACTGGGACAGGGCGGATTCGCCGGACCTGCAATTCCGCCACGACATGATGCGGGCCAAGCTCTACGGCTTCATCGAGCGTCCCGACACGATTCTCAGGCGCTATCCGCTCTCGGATACGAGCCTGCCGGCGCGCTATGCGCGCACGATTTCGAGCTACCGGTTCGGCGACGTGCGCAACGCGGTGGCCCAGATCGATGCCCTGATCGCGGCCCAGCCCGGAAACCCGTATTTCTACGAATTGAAGGGCCAGGCCCTGCTCGAGGCCGGGCAGCCGGCGCAGGCGATCGCGCCGCTGCGCAAGGCGGCGTCGATGGTCGCACAGCCCGCCCTGATCCAGATCATGCTCGGGCAGGCGCTGGTGGCGGCCAACAATCCGCAATATGCCGACGAGGCCATCGTCATGCTGCGCAACGCGCTGGCGCGCGAGCCGGAATATGCGCAGGGCTATTCCCAGCTCGCCATCGCCTACGGCCGCAAGGGCGACCTCGCGCAGGCCGATCTCGCGTCGGCGCTCGCCGCTGTCGCGCGCGGAGATGTGAAGACGGCGCGGGAACTGGCCGCTCGCGCCCGGACGCGATTCCCCGTAGGGTCGCCCGGCTGGGTGAAGGCCGACGACATCGTTGCGCTCAAGGCGCCATCCGGCCCGAACGTGCGCTGAACCCCGAAAGGAATTCCAATGGGTCTCATTCCCCGTCTTGCCGGTTTCGCCCTTGCCCTGGCGATCGGAGGCGTGTCAGCGGGCGGCGCAACCGCGCAAAGCTTCTCGCCCGATCAGCGGCGCGAGCTCGAAGCCATCATCAAGGACTACCTCGTGCAGCATCCCGAGGTGCTTGAAGAGGCGATGCGCGAACTCGAGAAGCGCCAGACCCTCGCCGAGGCGGAAAAGGCCAAGAGCGCGATCAAGAGCAACGCGACGCTCCTGTTCAACTCGCCGCGGCAGGTCACGCTCGGCAATCCGCAAGGCGACGTCACCTTTGTCGAGTTTTTCGACTACAATTGCGGCTATTGCAAGCGCGCGCTGTCGGACATGCTCGAGCTGATGAAGAGCGATCCCAAGCTCAAGGTGGTGCTGAAGGAATTTCCGGTGCTCGGGCAATCGTCCGTCGAGGCGGCCCAGGTCGCCGTTGCGCTCCGCATGCAGGACAAGTCCGGCAAGAAATACCTGGACTTCCATCAGAAGCTCCTCACCGGCCGCGGACAGGTGGACAAGGCGCGCGCGCTCGCGGCGGCGAAGGAAGCCGGCGCCGACATGGCGCGGCTCGAGAAGGACCTTGCGAGCCCGGAAGTGAAGGCGACTCTGGAAGAGAGCCTGAAGCTCGCCGAGCCCCTCGGCCTCAACGGGACGCCGAGCTACGTCATTGGCGACGAAGTCGTGATCGGCGCTGTCGGCCTCGCGGGCCTGAAGGAAAAGATCAATAC
>JACAEG010000311.1 GCA_013388965.1 Pseudorhodoplanes sp.
CAGGCCCAGCAGGGCCAGCCAGAAATACTCGTAGGTCGAGAAGGACAGGGCCATTTCCGCGAGCGGCGGCGCCAGCAGGACAAGCGAGAGGACGCCGGCAATGCCGCCGATGGCGCTGAACCAGACGCCCGCGCCAAGCGCGAGTTCCGCCTGACCCTTGCGGGTCATGGCGTAGGCCTCGTCGGTATAGGCGGCGGAAGCGGGCGTGCCCGGAATGCGCAGAAGCGCGCCCGGAATGTCGCCGGAAAAGATCGCCATCGCGGAGGCTGTGGCGATGGTCGCGATGGCGGCGATCGGCGAGAGATAGAAGGTGATGGGGACGAGCAGCGCGGTCGCCATCGTCGCCGACAGGCCGGGAAGGGAGCCGACCACAAGTCCGTAGACCGCCGACGCGACAATCGCGATCAGCACGTCCGTCGCAGCCACCATCCGGAGCGCTTCGAGAAATGTCTGCATGTCACCACGGCATCGGCAGATATCCCGCGGCCAGCGGCACACGCAGGAGCTTGTAGAAGACGAGATGGACGGCGACCGGCGCCAGAAGCGCGAGCGGAATGGCGAGCTTCAGCCGCGCTCCGAGCGCGAGCGCGGCAACGAAGACGACGGCCGCCGCCGTGGGAATGAAGCCGATCCGCTCGACGGCATAGACGTAGAAAAGCAGCAGGGCCGGCGGCAGCAGCACGCGCAGACGATACAGCGGGCGCGTCTCTTCGGGCGCGGCCGCGCCGCCTTCGATCATCGCGAGGTCGGCTTCCGCCTCATCCTCGAAATGCCGACCGATCCCGAGCGCGATCATGACGCCGCACAGGACGAGGCCGGTTCCGACGACCATCGGAAACACGTTCGGACCGACCTGCTGTCCGGGCACCGGAGGCAGGAGCGAGCCACCATAGGCGGCAAGCCCGCCCAATCCGACGAGAAACAGACCGGTTGCGCGATCGGGGAGACGCATTTTGCTCTGCGGCTGCAAAAGATCAGCGGTGCAGCATTTTCTGCTGCACCGCGTCTTGCGGGACCTGCTCAGGCCTTGGCGAGGCCCGCGGCCTTCATGGCCACGCCCATCTTTGCGTCACCTTCGTCCATGAACTTCGCGAAGCCTGCGGCATCCGCCCACACCATGCCGAAGCCGCGCGACGACATGAAGTCCTTGTACTCTTTCGAGTCATAGGCCTTCTTCAGCGCTGCGGTGAGCTTTTCGGCGACAGGCTGCGGCAGGCCCTTCGGCCCCGCAAGCCCGCGCCAGGCGCCGGTATCGTAGTCGATGCCCATCGCTTCCTTCAGCGTCGGCACGTTCGGGAAGGCCGGATTGCGCGTCTTCGCCATGACGGCGAGGCTGCGCGCCTTGCCGGCATCGATCATCGCGCGCGCTTCCGGCACCGAGCAGGTTACGACGTCGATGCCGCCGGCGGCGAGATCCTGCATTGCGGGCGCGGCGCCGTTCGAAGGGACCCACGGCACATGGTCGGGCTTGAGCCCCATCGCCGTCAGCCAGCCGACGAGGGCCAGATGCCAGATGCCGCCCTGGCCGGTGCCGGACGCCTTGAACTTGCCGGCGGGCGCCGCCTTGATCGCGTCCGCGAGTTCCTTGACGGTCTTGTAGGGCGAATCCGATTTCACCTGCACCCCGGGCGGGTCCTCGTTGACGAGCGCGAGCGGCGTGTAGCTCTTCGGGGTCAGATCGGTCAGACCCTGCCAGTGCATCATCGAGATTTCCACCGTCAGCATGCCGAGCGTGTAGCCGTCGGGCGCCGCGGTCGCGATCGCCGAATGACCGACCACGCCCGAGCCGCCGGTGCGGTTGACGACATTCACCGGCTGCCCGAGATCCTTCTCGAGGATGGCCGCGATGATGCGCGCGGTGGCGTCGGTGCCGCCGCCCGCGCCCCAGGGCACGATCACCTGGATCGGGCGCTCGGGGTATTTCGTCTGGGCGAAAGAGGGCTTCAGGCCGAGGCCCGCGCTGGCCGCCACGGCGGCCGTCGACGCCGCAAAGCTGCGGCGCGTAATCTTGCTCATGATTTCCTCCCGCGGCGGCCGGTTTGGTGCGGCCGCTCGTTGTCGATGTAACATGTTAGGACGGGCGGAGCGGAGATGGCAACGGGGTTTGTCCGTCGCCGGGGAACCGCATTCGGGCGCAACGGTGCCGTGCACAGAAAGGAAGCAACGTGTCCGACGTCCGGAACAACGAAGCTGCGAACCGCTTCGAGCTCGACACCGCCGGCCATCTCGCCGTCGCGTATTACCGGCTCGCGCCCGGAATCATCACTTTCACGCATACCGAGGTGCCGACGGCGCTGTCGGGGCAGGGGATCGGCTCGAAGCTCGCGCGCGGCGCGCTGGAGCAGGTGCGCGCGATGAAGCTGAAGGTCGTCGCGCAATGCCCGTTCATCGCGGCCTATATCGGCAAGCATGCGGAGTTTTCAGATTTGCTGAAATGACGCCGGTCGGCACCGCAATTTTCCCGTCATCCTGAAGTGCGAGCCGCAAATGCGGCGAGCCTCGCAGGATGAACGGCCCGGCCAACGCCCGTCATCCTTCGAGGGCCGCGCGATGCGCGGGCACCTCACGATGACGGCGCAGCAACATCTACTCTGCTGCCTTCTGGCCGTGGCCGAGCCGCTTGTTGAGCTTGCGGATCAGATCCTCCGCCGCTTCCGCGATCACCGTGCCGGGCGGGAAGATCGCCTCCGCGCCGGCCTTCATCACCGCGTCGAAATCCTGCGGCGGGACGACGCCGCCGACCACAATCATGATATCGCCGCGCCCCTGCTTTTCGAGCTCGGCTTTCAGCTCCGGGACGGCCGTGAGATGCGCGGCGGCGAGCGAGGAGACGCCGACGACATGCACGTCGTTTTCCACCGCCTGCCGTGCGGCCTCCGCCGGTGTCGCGAACAGCGGGCCGATATCGACGTCGAAGCCGAGATCGGCGAAGGCCGAGGCGATCACCTTCTGGCCGCGGTCGTGGCCGTCCTGCCCGATCTTGGCAACCAGGATGCGCGGGCGGCGGCCTTCGTCGGTCTCGAATTGCTGCACGAGCTTGAGCACGCGATCGACGGTGTCGGACATGGTCCCGACCTCCCGCTTGTAGACGCCGGAAATGGCCTTGATCTCGGCACGGTGGCGGCCGAACACCCTCTCCAGCGCGGATGAGATCTCCCCGACCGTCGCCTTGGCGCGCGCCGCCTCGACCGCGAGCGCGAGCAGATTGCCGCCCTGCGTCGCGCCGTTGGTGAGTGCGGTGAGCGCCGCCTCGACCGCCTTCGGGTCGCGTTCCTTCTTCAGGCGCGACAGCTTGTCGATCTGCAATCTGCGCACGGCCGAATTGTCGACCTTGAGCACGTCGATCTGCGTTTCGTTCTTCGGGCGGTATTTGTTGACGCCGATCACCGACTGCACGCCTGCATCGATGCGCGCCTGCGTCTTGGCGGCGGCCTCCTCGATACGCAGCTTCGGAACGCTCGCCTCGATCGCCTTGGCCATGCCGCCGAGCTCTTCGACCTCCTGGATGTGCCCCCAGGCTTTCCTCGCGAGTTCATAGGTCAGGCGCTCGACATAGAACGAGCCGCCCCACGGATCGATGATGCGCGTCGTGCCGCTTTCCTGCTGCAGCACGATCTGGGTGTTGCGCGCGATGCGGGCGGAGAAGTCGGTTGGCAGCGCCAGGGCCTCGTCGAGCGCATTGGTGTGCAGCGACTGGGTGTGGCCCTGCGTCGCCGCCATCGCCTCGATCATGGTGCGCGAGACGTTGTTGAAAACGTCCTGCGCGGCGAGCGACCAGCCCGACGTCTGGCAATGCGTGCGCAGGGAAAGCGAGCGCGTGTCCTGCGGGTTGAACCCCTTCATCAGTTTCGCCCAGAGCAGGCGCGCGGCGCGCATCTTGGCGACTTCCATGAAGAAGTTCATGCCGATCGCCCAGAAGAAGGACAGGCGCGGCGCGAACTTGTCGATCGGGATGCCGGCCGCGATACCGGCGCGCACATATTCGACGCCGTCGGCGAGCGTATAGGCGAGTTCGAGATCCTGCGTCGCGCCGGCTTCCTGCATATGGTAGCCGGAAATGGAAATGGAGTTGAATTTGGGCATGTTCTGCGAGGTGAACGCAAAAATGTCCGAAATGATGCGCAAGGACGGGGCGGGCGGATAGATATAGGTGTTCCGCACCATGAATTCCTTCAGGATGTCGTTCTGGATGGTCCCTGCGAGCTTCTCCGGCGGCACGCCCTGTTCTTCGGCCGCGACGATATAGAGCGCGAGCACCGGCAGCACCGCGCCATTCATGGTCATCGACACCGTCATCTGGTCCAGCGGGATGCCGGAGAACAGCGTGCGCATGTCGTAGATCGAATCGATAGCCACACCCGCCATGCCGACATCGCCTGCGACGCGGGGGTGATCGGAGTCATAGCCGCGATGGGTCGCGAGATCGAAGGCGACCGACAGACCTTTTTGTCCGGCGGCGAGATTGCGCCGGTAGAAGGCGTTGGAATCCTCGGCCGTCGAGAAGCCGGCATATTGCCGGATCGTCCACGGCTGGTTGACATACATCGTGGGGTAGGGCCCGCGCAGATAGGGCGCGATGCCGGGATACGTGTCGAGGAAGTCGATGCCCGCGAGGTCGGCCGGGCCATAGGCCGGCTTCACCGGGATGCCCTCGGGC
This sequence comes from Pseudorhodoplanes sp., assembly GCA_013388965.1. GTDB lineage: Bacteria > Pseudomonadota > Alphaproteobacteria > Rhizobiales > Xanthobacteraceae > Pseudorhodoplanes. Next base: position 4,658 of record JACAEG010000311.1, read on the forward strand.
GTGAGCCAGGGTTCGGCCGCGGCGGACGGCGCTGCCGCGCTTGCTGCGGAGAATGCAATATCCGCGAAATTCGGGATCGTCATTTCGCCCTCAGGATATCATGCGCCGCCCTCAGCGTGGCGAGCGCGTCGCAGCCGGCATAGATGAAAGTTCTGATGCCGGCCGCTTCCAGCGCAGGCGCAAGCTCGCCCGGGCGGCCTGCCAGATAGATATGCTGCGCGCCGGCCGATGCGAGCGCCTTCGCGGCGGCAACCGCCTCGACGGCATAGACCTCGTCGGAGGAGCAGAGACAGGCGAGCGCGGCGCCCGACTTGGCGAAGGCTTCGGGGTCGCCTTCGACCGCCTCGATGCCGCCGGCCTCGAAGAAGTTCTTTGCGAAGGTCGTGCGCGCGATGGAGTCGGCGGGCTTGCCGAGCGTGCAGAGATAGACTTTCGGCCGCGCGCCGGTCGTGTTCAGGATCGCGTCGGAGGCGTCGCGCAGTTTTTCAAATGGTTCTGCAAGTCGTATCGGTGGCAGCGTAGCGGATTCAGTGCGCTCCCTCTCCCCTTGTAGGGGAGGGCTGGGGAAGGGGGGTAC
>JACAEG010000277.1 GCA_013388965.1 Pseudorhodoplanes sp.
CATTCTCGCTCTTCCAGCGGAAGGTGTCGCCGATGCGGTCGACGAAATAGAAATAGCCGTTCTCGTCCTTGCGCATCAGGTCGCCGGTGCGGAACCAGGCGTCGCCCTTCTCGAACACGTCGCGCAGGATCTTGCGTTCGTTCTCGTCCTTGCGCGCATAGCCCTCGAAGCGTCCGCCGGGCTTTTCCGGATCGTTGACGATCTTGCCGATCGCCTCGCCGATCTCGTCCGGGCCGCAGGCGACGCAGAAACCTTGTGCGTTGCGCGCAGGCTGCTCGGTCTCGAAATCGAACTGCACGAGCGCCATCGGAAAGCGGCTCTCGATGAACCAGGGAAGCCGGCCGATGGCGCCGGTCTTGCCCTCGAAATTGAACATCAGCACGTTGCCCTCGGTCGCACCGTAGAATTCGAGGATCAGCGGAATGTTGAAGCGGGTTTTGAATTCGTCCCAGATGTCGGGCCGCAGGCCGTTGCCGCAGGCGAGCCGCAGCCTGTGCTGGCGCTCGGCGGGGGAGGGGGGCGAGTTGATCAGATAGCGGCAGAACTCGCCGATATATTGCAGCAGCGTGCATTCGCTCCGTGCGATGTCCTCCCAGAACTCGCGCGCGGAAAACCGCTCGCGCAGCACGACCGAGCCGCCGCTCACGAGCAGGGAGCCGATCGCGCACAGCCCGCCGGCCGTGTGGTACATCGGCAGGCAATTGTACATGCGATCCGACGATGACGTGTTCATCACGCCGGCAAAGCCGTAGGACGCGAGCATGACTCGGTAGTGATTGATGTTGGCCGCCTTCGGCAGCCCGGTCGTGCCGGACGTGAAGATGAACAGCGCGCGGTCCTCGATGGTGAGCGGGCGGCGCTCCGTTGCCGTGAGCGGCCCGCCCGCGAGCGAGTCGACCGCGCGATCGATCCGCGGGAGCTGTTCAGCCGCATCCCCATGCAGCCAGACTTTCGGTGCGGACCTGAGCAGCGGTTTGATCGCCATGAAGCCGGCGAGCAGTTCGGACGCGACGATGATGTGTTTCGGGGAGACGGTGTCGATGCAATGCGCGAGCGAGGGACCGACGAGATGGGTGTTGAGCAGCGCGACCACGCCGCCGGTGCGGGTGACGCCGGTCCAGACCGCGAGAAACTCGGAGCGATTGGGCATCAGGAGGCAAATGGTGTCGCCCTTCCCAATGCCTTCCGCCAGCGCCCAGCGCGAATAGCGGTTGGAGCGCTCGAACAATTCCCGGTAGGTGAAATTCTCGCGGTTCGAGATCAGTGCCGGCGCGTCGCCGTGACGTTGCGCGAGCTCTTCCATCACGTTGGGAAAAATTCGCGTCGGGTTCTTCGCAATATGCGTCGTCATGCGGAGCGCCCGCAGCACGCCGCGAAGAAAGACGAAGTCGCCTTTCAATCGACTGAAGAAGTCCATCGCCCTAGGCCGTCCCGCCCCGGACTTTCCGGGAGTCGCGACAGCCTAGCAAGACTCTCCTAACGATCCGTGCCCCCGAAGGGCACGAGCGGATTGTCGGCGAGCGCCGCGCGGTCGGGCCCGTCGAGTCGGGGCTTGCCGAGAAAGGCGTCGAACAGGTCGCCGATTTTCTGCGGCTCGATGTCGCGGGCGATGAAGACCAGGCGGGTCCGGCGGTCTGCGTCCGGCCAGGCCGCAAGTTGCGCTGCGGGATGCAGGATGTGCTGGACCCCGTGCAGCACGACGGGCGTGTCCGGGGTTTCCGCGACCTGCACAATGCCCTTGAAGCGCAGCAGGTTCGGCCCGTGCATGGACCGCAGCAGTTCCAGGAACATGTCGAGCAGGGCGGCGGGCACGGGCGTCCCGGTGGAGAGCGTGAAGGCGCGCACCCGGTCGTCGTGCCGGTTCACGTCGTGATGGTGATGATGGTGATCGTGGGCCGCCGCATAGGCTTCCTCCGCGAGCCATCTGCGGACGTCGGGTGTCTTTCCTTCCGGACTGTAGAGGCCGCAATCGAGCAGGGCGGCCGCTGTCGCCTCGCCCGCTGCGGCGTCGAGCATGGGCGCGGCAGGATTGAGCGCGCGCAGCCGCGCAACGAGCGCATCCCTTGCCGTCCTGCGCTCCGGCGTGGTGACGAGGTCCGTCTTGGTGAGCACGATCCGATCCGCCACCGCGGCCTGCTTCACTGCTTCGGGATGTTCGTCGAGCGTCGACAGGCCGTTCACCGCATCGACGAGGGTGACGACGCCGTCGAGCCGGAAGCGCATGACGAGATAGGGATGCGCCATCGCCGTATGAAGGAGCGGCGCGGGATCGGCGAGGCCGGTCGTTTCCAGAACCACGCGCCTGAAGGCGAGACGGCCATTGTCGAGATCGCGCAGCAGCTTTTCGAGCGCGGTGACGAGATCGCCGCGCAAGATGCAGCACAGGCAGCCGCTCGAGAGCACCATCATGTCGCCTTCGATCCGCTCGACCAGCAGATGGTCGAGCGGAATGTCGCCGAACTCGTTGATGATGACGGCGGTGTCGCTGAGCGCAGGGTCGCGCAGAAGCCGGTTGAGCAGCGTGGTCTTGCCGGCGCCGAGAAAGCCGGTCAGCAGGGTCAGCGGAATCGGAGGCCCTGGCCTGCGCGCGCGAGTCCCGGCGGTGTCGGTCACCGGGCGACAGGTGCGCCGGGCTTCGGCCGCGGGCGCGGCAGCGGTACGGCGACGAGCTTGACGGGCGCCGGCGCGGTCGTGAGCGGGCGCGTGAACGCGCTTGGCGTCGGATAGGCCGGCGCGGTCGCGGCGAATGCGGGCGTCGTCAGCGAAAGCGGGCTTGCGGGCGCGGCCGGCGCAGGGGCGACGGGAATCGCGGCGTCGGGACCCGCTGCCGCGACCGCGATGCCCTTTCTCGGCTTCACCTGCGCGCCGGCGAGCTGGGTCGCGGGCGCATTCTTGTTCGGCCCGACAAAGACGACAACCGGCTCGCTCGGCGGATTATAGGCCTGCAAAAGGGCCGAGGGCTTCGCGATGGATTGCAGCGCCGACAGATTGATGGCGCGCGGCGAACCGGAATCGACCTGGGTCGCATTGACCTGCGTCTCCGGCTCGTCGGCCTCTTCCGCCGCGGGGCGCTTGCGATGCTTGCCGCACATTTCCTCGCGCAGATTCGGCGGCTCCGCGGAAATCGGGACAAGCGATTCGACGGTGCCAAGCTGCGGCGTGAGCCAAGACAGCGCGCCGGTGTTGAAGCCGCGCTCGAGCAGCTGCGCGGCCTTGGCCGCGCGCACGGGCGAGGACGGGGCGCCGAGCACGATGGCGATCAGGCGGCGTCCGTTGCGCGTGGCGGAAGCCGCAAGATTGAAGCCGGACGCGCAGATGAATCCGGTCTTCATGCCGTCGGCGCCGGGATAGCGGCCGATCAGAGTATTGTAGTTGCGCATGATGCGCTTGCCGAACTTGATCCCGGAAAGGCTCCAGTAATGGTCGTATTCGGGAAACTCGCGATAGATCGCGCGGACCAGGATCGCGAGGTCGCGCGCCGAGGTAATCTGCCCGTCGGCGGGCAGGCCGTTCGGATTGACGTAGCTCGTCTGCACCATGCCGAGGCGCTGCGCGGCGCGGTTCATCTCGTCGGCGAATTTCTCGATGGATCCGGACACGCCTTCCGCGAGCACGACGGCCATGTCGTTGGCCGACTTGACCATCAGCATCTTGAGGGCGTTGTCGACGGTCACCACCGTGCCGGCCTTGAAGCCCATCTTGGAGGGCTGCTGGGCGACGGCATTCGCCGATACCGTGAGCGGCGTGTCCAGCGTCAGCCTGCCCTCCTTGACGGCGCGCAGCGTCACATAGGCGGTCATCACCTTGGTGACGGAGGCCGGATACCAGGGATGGGTTGCATTCTCCGAGTAGAGCACCTTGCCGCTGTCGGCCTCGATCAGGAGAAGGGCCTCGGCCGAGGCGCGGGAGGTCCCGATTCCCAGAACGGCCGGAAACAGGGCGGCGAGCGCCAGCGTGCGGAGGGCAAACGTCACAGGTCGCGGTCCGGTCGTTATGCGCGGGTTTTGGGGAAACTGGTACTGGCGTCGAGGGCCCCTATCTAAACCGAATACGGCCGCAACGCAAAAAGAGCCCCCGCCCATGCTGTTGTGGATCAACGCAGTATGGTACTTCACAGACGAAAGCGACCAAAATTCGGCAAAGGAACACCTCCATGACGGCCTGCATCGTCGGTCTTGCCCATTCCCGCTTCGGAAAGCTCGATACCGAGACCGTCGAGAGCCTGATCGTGCAGGTGACGAATGATGCACTGGCCGATGCGGGGATCGAGGCCCGGGACGTCGACGAGATCGTGCTCGGACACTTCAATGCGGGCTTCTCGCCGCAGGATTTCACCGCCTCGCTGGTGCTGCAGGCGTCGCCCGATCTGCGCTTCAAGCGTGCAACCCGTGTGGAAAACGCCTGCGCGACCGGTTCGGCCGCCGTGCATCAGGGGCTGAAAAGCATCGAGGCCCGGCAGGCCCGGATCGTGCTGGTCGTGGGCGCGGAACAGATGACGACGACGCCCGGACCGGAGATCGGGCGGAACCTGCTGAAGGCTTCCTATGTGCGCGATGAAGCCAATATCGAGGGCGGTTTCGCCGGCATATTCGGCAAGATCGCAGGGCTCTATTTCCAGAAATACGGCGACCAGTCCGACGCGCTCGCGATGATCGCCGCCAAGAACCACAAGAACGGCGTGGGAAATCCCTATGCGCAGATGCGCAAGGATTTCGGCTTCGACTTCTGCCGCGCGGAGAGCGAGAAAAACCCCTATGTCGCGGGTCCGCTCAAGCGCACCGATTGCTCGCTCGTGTCGGACGGCGCCGCCGCAATCGTGCTGGCGGACGTCGAGACGGCGCTGCGGCTGGACAAGGCCGTGGCTTTCCGTTCGAGCGCGCATGTGCAGGATTTCCTGCCGATGGCGAAGCGCGACATCCTCAAATTCGAGGGCTGCTCGCTCGCCTGGAAGCAGGCGCTGGCGAATGCGGGCGTGACGCTCGACGACCTGTCCTTTGTGGAGACGCATGACTGCTTCACCATCGCGGAACTGATCGAATACGAGGCGATGGGGCTGGCGCCGGAAGGGCAGGGCGCGCGTGTCATCGCCGACGGCATCACCCAGAAGGACGGCAGGCTGCCGGTCAATCCCTCGGGCGGGCTGAAGGCGAAGGGCCATCCGATCGGCGCCACCGGCGTGTCGATGCATGCGCTGACCGCGATGCAGCTTCTGGGCAAGGCCGGCGATATTCAGGTCAAAGACGCCCGGCTCGGCGGCATATTCAACATGGGCGGCGCCGCGGTCGCGAACTACGTCAGCATCCTCGAACGCATCAAGTAGGCGGGGTCACTCGCGCGCGGCGACGCGGTCGGACGCGGCCGTCGTCCTGTCCGCGATCATGAATTGCGCGCGCGCGAGGGTGGCAAATTCCCGGTCGAGCTCCACCAGCTCGTCGAAGGTGCCGGCTTCGATGATGTAGCCGCCCTGGAACACCAGAATCCTGGTGGCATTGCGGATAGTCGAGAGCCGGTGCGCGATCACGAAGGTGGTGCGATTCCTCATCACCTCGTCGAGCGCGGCCTGCACTTTCGCCTCGGTTGCGGCATCGAGCGCGCTGGTCGCCTCGTCGAGGATGAGGATCGGCGGATCCTTCAGCAGCGCGCGCGCGATCGAGAGGCGCTGGCGCTCGCCGCCGGACAGAAACCGGCCCCGCTCGCCGACAATGGCATCAAGTCCTTCCGGCTTGTTCTCGACGAATTCGAGCGCCTGCGCGCGCGCAAGCGCGGCGCGCATTTCGTCCTCGGTCGCGTCCGGCTTTCCGATATAGAGATTCTCCCTGATCGACCTGTTGAGCAAAAGCACTTCCTGGAACACGACGCCGATATTGCGCCGAAGCGCAGCGAGTTTCATGTCGCGCAGATCGATGCCGTCGATCGTGATGCTGCCGGATTGCGGATCGAATGCACGGTGCAACAGCGCGAGCGCGGTCGTCTTGCCGGCTCCGGTCGGGCCGACCAGCGCAATGATGTCGCCCGGCAGCGCGGCGAAGTTCAGGTCGGCGACCGCGGGCCGCTTGCCGTCATAGGAGAACGAAGCGGCATTGAACACGACATGTCCGTTCAGGCGGCCCGGATCGATGGCGTTCGGCTTGTCGCTGACGGTCGGGGCCGTGTCGAGGACATCGAAGAATTCCTGCAGGCGCGGCGCGTCCATGAACAGCTTGTTGACGAAGCCGACGGCCTGATCGAGCTTGCCGACCAGCATGGTGGCGAAGCCCATGAACATCACGATCTCGCCGAGCGTCGCGAGCCCCTGGAACATCAGGTAGGTTCCGACCAGGAAGATGGCGAGCAGCGTCAGCGTGGTGGATGCGCGCGTCGCAACCGCGACCACGGCCCACCATGACAGAACGGGCATTTGCGCGCTCAGCAGGCGGTCCACGACATTGCGGAGGCCGGAGACCTCGGCCTCGACGCGCACATAGCTTTGCACAAGCGCGACGTTGCCGAGCGCATCCGAGGCGCGTTCCGCAAGATCGGAATAATGCCGTTCGACCTCCGTCTGCATGTCGTTCGTCCGGCGCAGCACGAACGAGGTCAGCGCGGCAAACACGAAGCACAGGATGATCAGGAGAAGCGCGAGCCGCCAGTTGAGGTAGAGCGACAGCGGCAGGAGAATGATGAGCGAAACGAAGGCGGCGAGATGCTCGCGGAAGAACGAGAGCCACAGGCTCCACAGCGAGTCGGTGCCGGCCAGCATCACCTTCATCAGCCGGCCGGAATGCGAGCCGCCGTGATAGGCGACCGGAAGTTGCAGCACATGCTCGAAATAGGCGGTCAGCACGGCGTGGCGGCGCCGGTGCGCGAGCCGGTCGGCATAGAGTGCGACGACCACGCCGCAGAGGATCGTGAATATGCCGAAGCCCGCCCAGAGCAGCAGCAGGGGCAGCAGCGATTCCCAGGTCACGTCGGTGTCGCCGGGCCGCACACCGGCCAGGGCGTCGATGATCCTGCCGAACAGCACGGGCTCCGCGAATTGTGCGGCCGCGAGCGCGACGTTCGCAATGGCAAGCAGCCACCCGAGCTTGATGTCGGAGCCGAGCAGTCCGAGAACGCGCGCGTAGAGACGCAGGAGGCTCATGATAGAATTGCCGGTGCCGAATGTCGCGGGAGCAGAATTTCGATTTGTGCGGCGCCGATCAATGTGCGCCTCGCAAATTTTGAGTCAAGCCTTGGTATGGTCCACGAGATTAACGTCATCCTCACTGAGGCTGCCGGACCCCTTTGCCCATGACATTTTTGTGATAGGACAGCGCACCCTCAAGCAACGCGGAGTATTCAACCGGTCGCGATGATCAACGTCCCAACAGACCTGTTGCGCAGCCTCGTCACGGTTGTCGATCAACGAAGTTTCACCAAGGCGGCGCAAGTCCTCGGCATCAGCCAGCCTGCGGTCAGTGTCCAGCTCAAGCGGCTGCAGACCCTTCTCGGCTGCGAGCTTCTCGACAAGAGCGCGCCCGGAATCGCCCTGACCGCGGAGGGCGAGAAGGTCACGCAGCATGCGCGCCAAATGCTGTCGCTGAATGACCGTATCGTGCAGCTTGCCGCTCCGGAAGCGTCCGAAAAAGTCGTGCGCATCGGGTTACCCGGCGACCTTGCTGCCGACACCCTTCCGCGCGCCCTCGCCGGGTTGCGCGAGCGGTATCCCGAACTGCGCTTTCGCGTCCGGTCGGCGGCTTATGGGCCGCTGATGCGCGGGCTGTATGAAGGGAATATCGATCTGATCGTCGCGCTTTCGGAAACGGAGCCGGAGATCGAAGCGGCCTATCGCTGGCTGGAGCCGCTGAGCTGGACGAAGAGCCCGAGGCTGCAGGTCGATCCGGGGCGGCCGATTCCGGTCGTGGCATTCGGGGAGAGTTGTGCGGCGTACCGCGTCGCTGCGGCCACGCTGAATGCAGCCGGTTTCGACCACGAAATCGTCTTCATGGGGCCGAGCGTCACCAGTCTGGTGGCAGCGGTCTCGGCGGGCATCGGCGTCCTGCTGCTGTCGCGGATCGAGGACGTGCCCGGCCTTGTGCCGTGGGATGAAGGCCCCGCGCCCGACCCGGCTCATATGCACGGCGCGATCCATATGCGCGCTGGCGGCGAGCACACGATCATCGAGGCGGTTGCCGAGACGATCGCAACCACCCTGAATGTCCGATGCGAGGCTCGTATGCCCGTCTGAGGAGCGCAATGCTCAGGCCTGCGCGAAGCCCGAGCGTTGCGCCCAGCCCGTCATGCGGGCCTCGAGCATCGCCATGACCCAGTACATGACGATGCCGAGCGCAGCGAGCGCCAGCAGGCCGGCAAAGATCAGCGGCACGTTGAACTGCGCCTGCGCCTGCAGCATCAGGTTGCCGATGCCGTTGTTGGCGGCGACGCTTTCCGACACCACGGTGCCGACAAAGGCAAGCGTGATCGCGATCTTCAGCGATCCGAAGAAATACGGCAGCGAGCGCGGGATTCCGACCTTGCGCATGATGTCGAACTTGGAGGCGCCGAGCGCCTTCAGCACGTCCTCGAGTTCGGGCTCGATGGTCGCGAGGCCGGTCGCGACATTCACCACAATCGGAAAGAACGAGATCAGGAAGGCGGTCAGCACCGCCGGGACGAATCCGATGCCGAACCACAGCACGAGGATCGGCACCACGGCGACTTTCGGGATCGCATTGAATCCGATCATCAGCGGATAGATGGCAGCATAGATCGTGCGCGACCAGCCGACCGCAAGTCCGAGCGCGAGGCCGAAGCCGACCGCCAGCAGGAATCCCAGCATGGTCGCCTCCAGGGTAATCCAGGAATTGCGCAGGATCGCGGGCCAATAGTCGATCATGGACCTGAACACGGCCGTGGGCGGCGGCAGGAAAAATTCAGGGATCTGGAATGCGCGACAGACGATTTCCCAGAACAGGAACAGGGCAGCTGTGGCCAGCCAGGGCGCAAGCCGCACGATCGTTCTCGATCCGATCATCTATTGCCGCGCCTTCACGATGTGCTCGCGCAATTAGTGCACGATGTCCTGAAACTCCTTGGTAAAGGTCACCTCCAGATCGCGCGGGCGCGGGATATCGATCTTGCGCTCCTCCACGATGCGTCCCGGCCGCGACGACATGACGAACACCCGGTCGGCGAGGAACACCGCTTCGCGCAGATCGTGCGTCACCAGAATGATGGTGATGCCGCGCGCCGCATGCAGGTCGCGGATCACGCACCACAATTCCTCGCGCGTGAAGGCGTCGAGCGCGCCGAACGGTTCGTCCAGCATCAGCAATTGCGGCTCGTGGATCAGCGCGCGGCAGAGCGAGGTGCGCTGCTGCATGCCGCCGGACAATTGCCAGGGGAATTTCGAGCCGAAGCCGCCAAGCCCGACGGACGCGAGCAGCTTCTCCGCCCGCTCGACATACTCGGCCTTGCTTCTGCGGATCCGGCTGCGATGCGGCTCCACGATTTCGAGCGGCAGCAGCAGGTTGTCGAGCGTCGTTCGCCAGGGCAGCAGGGTTGGCGCCTGAAAGGCCATCCCGGCAATCTTGACGGGTTTGCTGACCCTCTGCTCGCCGACGGTGACGCTGCCCTTGAACGGAAACTGCAGTCCGGTCGCGAGTTTCATCAGGGTGGACTTGCCGCAGCCGGACGGTCCGACGACCGCGGCTAATTCGCCGCGGCCAACGGAAATCGACAGGTCCTCGACGGCGAGCACGCCCTCCGGGCCGGCCTGGATGCCGCCATAGCGATGGCTCACCCCGTCAAGTCTGACGAAACCTGTCACATCGACCCCCCGATCGCGCTTCAGGTCACTCGGCCTTGCGGTCCGCCGCGGGAGGCAGGAAGGACGCGTCGAACACATC
>JACAEG010000174.1 GCA_013388965.1 Pseudorhodoplanes sp.
CCTCCGCGCCGGCGGGCGGCTGTGTCGGCGTCGCGCTCGACCTCGACCCGTCGGGCTTGCTCGGGACGCGCGTCGGAGCCGAGCGCCGGCGCGGACGCGGCACCCTCTCGAATGCATCCGGCCGCTACGAGCCGGTCGCGCGCGTTGCCTTCGACGATGGCTGGCAGAGCCTGGAGGAACTGCCGCCGTTCAAGACGAGCGTGCAGCTCGATTCGTCCCGCAAGATCATCACCCGCAACGAATCGCCCGACATTTCCTTCGACCGCTCGATCAATCCCTATCGCGGGTGCGAGCATGGCTGCGTCTATTGCTTCGCGCGGCCCACCCATGCCTATCTCGGTCTGTCGCCCGGGCTCGATTTCGAATCGAAACTGTTCGCCAAGCCGGATGCGCCCGAGCTGCTGGAGAAGGAACTCGCCGCGCCCGGCTATTCGCCGCGCACGATCGCGATCGGCACCAACACCGATCCCTACCAGCCGATCGAGAAGAAATACGAGATCATGCGGCGCATTCTGGAGGTGCTGGAGCGCGCCGGCCATCCGGTCGGAATCGTGACCAAGTCCGCGCTGGTGACGCGCGATATCGATATTCTCGCGCGCATGGCCGCGCGCAACCTGGTCAAGGTCGCGATCTCGGTGACGACGCTCGATCCCCAGATCGCCCGCACGATGGAGCCGCGCGCGGCAACGCCTCCGAAGCGGCTGGAGGCATTGCGGCAGCTTTCGGAGGCGGGCATTCCGACCTCGGTCATGGTTGCGCCTGTGATTCCCGCGATCAACGATACGGAGATCGAGCGCATTCTCGATGCCGCGGCGCTCGCCGGCGTGAAGGGCGCGGGCTATGTGCTGCTGCGGCTGCCGCTCGAGGTGCGCGACCTGTTCAAGGAATGGCTGATGGCGAATTTCCCGGACCGCTATCGCCACGTCTTCAAGCTCATCCGCGACATGCGCGGCGGCAAGGATTACGACGCGGTGTGGGGCAAGCGGATGACCGGAACGGGGCCCTATGCCTGGATGATCGGCCGGCGCTTCGAGGCGGCCTGCGAGAAGCTTGGGCTTAACGCGAGCAAGACCAGACTGACCACCGAGCATTTCCAGAAACCCGCCAAGGGCACAGAGCAGCTGAACCTGTTCTGAGCGCGGCGCGCGCCAGCGAGTCCGACATGGATGCGATCATGGCGCTTCGCTCAAGGCGGGAGGCCGCTCCTTGGTCGCTGCGAGAAAGGCGGCCCGGGGCGGCCATTGCGGGCATTTCGCCGACGCTGAGGAGCATATCTGGGAGCTGGCGCAATAATCCCCGGTTTCCACCGGCCGAGGACGGGCAGGTGACCTTGCCGGACTGAGCGGTTGCCAGGGCGCACCCGATCCGCTTTCCATGCCGGCATGAGTCGCAAATCGGCCGAATCGCGCCTTCCGTTCAAGGAAGAGCCCACCCGCCCGAGCTTCCGTCGCGAACGCGCGGCGATGAAGCGCGGGCTCTGGCCGGTTGCAGGCTGCGACGAGGTCGGGCGCGGCCCGCTCGCCGGCCCGGTGGTTGCCGCTGCCGTGATCCTCGATCCCGAGCGCGTGCCGCGCGGCCTCAACGATTCCAAGAAGCTCGACGCGGCGACGCGCGAGAAGCTCTACGCGAAAATCTGCGCGACCGCCGAGGTCGCGGTCGCCTTCGGTTCGCCCGCGCGCATCGACCGGGACAATATCCTGCGCGCATCGCTCTGGGCGCTGGCGCGCGCCGTGGCCGCCTTGCCGGTTCGTCCGCAGCTTGTGTTCGTGGATGGGCGCGACCGGATCGAGGTGCCCTGCGAATGCCAGCCGGTCGTCTCCGGCGACGCATTGATCGCCTCGATCGCCGCGGCCTCGATCGTCGCCAAGGTGACGCGCGACCGGCTGATGCGCCAGATCGGCGCCGCCCATCCGGGCTACGGATTCGAGCGGCACATGGGCTATTCGGTTCCGGAGCATTTTGCCGCGTTGCAGCGGCTCGGACCCTGCATCCACCACCGGCGCTCGTTCTCGCCGGTGACCCTGGCCGAAGGCGGCGCGACCCTCGACGAAATCGAGGCGGACTTGTTGCCTCTCTGAACGTCTCCCGGCTATCTGTGTCTGCCCGCTCATTGGGCCCGCGGCGGACAATGCATCACGTATCCCTTTTCATCGAATTGCTGCGCACCCGGCCGCGCCAGGTCTTCTGGTTCGCAATCCTGACCCAGGCGGTCCTCTGGACATTGGTGCCGACCTTCTTCTATTCGGCGCCGCCCGGCGATCTCGCCACCGTGCTGGCGATCGGCCGCGAATTCACCTTCGGCAGCGATTTCGGGCCGCCGCTGTCGTTCTGGCTTGCGGAGATCGCCTACCGGCAGGCCGGCCTGTTCGGCGTTTATGCGCTGGCGCAGCTCTGCGTCGTCATCGCCTATTGGGCGGTGTTCGCGCTCGGCGTCGATATCCTGGGCGAGCGGCAGGCCGCATTGGCCGCCTTGCTGCTGGTCGGGGTGACGGCGCTCACGGTCCCGACGCCGGATTTCGGCCCCGCCGTGCTTGCCATGCCGCTCTGGGCGCTGTCCCTGCTCTATGCCTGGCGCGCGGTCGGCGAGAAGCAGCGCGTGTACTGGTATGTTCTGGCCGTCACGCTCGGCCTTCTCCTGCTGACGACCAATTTCGCCCTCGTCGCCGTCGTGCTGCTGGTCCTGTTTCTCGTCATGAGCGAACGAGGGCGCGCCAGCCTCGGCTCGATCGACTTCTTCATCGCCGGCATCATCGTCGTGGTGATGATCTTCCCGCATCTGATCTGGATCGATCAGGCGAGCGACAACGTGATTTCGAGAATCGAGCGCCTGCGGGATCCGAAATCCGTCGATGCGAACCTGTTCGCGTGGCTGCGCCTGTTCGGCTATATCGCGCTCGGCCATGCGGGGCTCGCGACCCTCGTCACCCTCGCCAGCAATCTGGGATGGACGCGCCAGTCGGAGGCCGTCGCCATCGAGCGGTCGGCGATCGACCCCTTCGCGCGCAATTTCGTCTATTTCTTTGCGATCGTGCCGCCGCTCGTTGTGACCATGCTTACGGTCGTGATCGGGCACAACAATCCGGTCTATGCCAGCCCGCTGCTGGTGCTGTCGGGCCTTGCCGTCGTCGTCGCGGCGGGAAACCGCATCCTGATTCATCACCAGACCGTCGTGGTTGTGGCCTGGTTCGTTCTGCTTCTCCTGCCGCCGGTTACGGCCGCTCTGGCGATGTTCGTCGCGCCCTGGACGATCGCGATCGACCTGAAGGCCGCACAGCCTGCGCGAGACATGGGAAAATTCCTGTCGGAGAGCTTCGAGCGCCGCACCGGTCAGCCGCTGGCGATCGTGGCGGGCGACCAGCGGCTCGCGGAACTGGTCGCGGTGTATGGCGGCGAACGCCGCAGCCGCCCGCATGTCTTCGTCGACGACAATCCTGATAACCCGGTGACGCGCAAGGACATCGCGGACAAGGGCGCGATCGTCGTCTGGATGGCAACCGACAATTCCCCGACCGTTCCGCCCGAGATCAGGGCGCGCTTTCCCGATCTGGTGCCTGAAGTCCCCCGCGCCTTCGAGCGCCCCGTGCAGGGCCGCCTGCCGCTCTTCCGCGTCGGCTGGGGCATGATCAGGCCCGCAGCGCAAGGCGGGGCTGCTCCGCCCGGCGGGCCCGCCGCCGGTCAGTGATGATAGGTCGCGCCTTCCCGCACGCGGCCGCGGAACACCCAATAGACCAGCGCCGTATAGGCAAGCGTCAGCGGCAGCAGAATCGCTGTGCCGATCAGCATGAAGCGCTGGCTGCCTTCTGCGGCCGCTGCCTGGCGGATCGTCAGAACATCCGGCACGAGATAGGGGTAGTTCGAGATCGCAAGCCCGGCATAGCCGAGCAGGAAGAGCGCGATGGCGCAGAAGAACGGCTTGGCGTTCGGCTTGGCGAGCCAATACCAGGCGCCGGCGCCCGCAAGCGCCGTCAGGACGGGCACGACGCTGAGATAGTAGATATTGGGAGTCGAGAACCAGCGGTCGGCGATGCGCGGAATGGTCATCGGCGTCCAGATGCTGACGATCGCCATGAACAGCAGCACGACGAGCAGCAGCACGCGCCCCTGCCCGAGCGCGCGCGCAGCGACCGGACCCTCCATCTTCATCGCGAGCCAGGTGGCGCCGAGCAGCGCATAGCCGGCCATCACGCCGAGCCCGCAGGTAATCGCAAACGGCGTGGCCCAGTCGATCGCGCTGCCGGCGAACTGGCCGTCGACGACCTTCACGCCCTGCAGGAGGCCGCCGAGGATGACCCCCTGGCAATAGGCCGCCAGCATCGAGCCAGCCGAGAAGGCGCAGTCCCAGAAGAACTTGCCGGTGCGCGCGATCCCGCGAAACTCGAACGTCACCCCGCGGAAGACCAGCGCCAGCAGCATGATGATGACCGGGATGTAGAGCGCGGGCATGATGATCGCGTAGGCGGCAGGAAACACCACGAACAGCCCCACCCCGCCCATGACAAGCCAGGTCTCGTTTCCGTCCCAGAAGGGCGCGATCGAGGTGATCATCTGCTCGCGCTCCCTCTCGTTCTCGGTCATTGGAAACAGCATGCCGATTCCGAGATCGAAGCCGTCGAGGATCACGTACATGGCAACCGCGATGCCGATGATGACTGCCCAGATCGTCGGCAGGTCGAGTTCGATGCCCATGATCAGGTCTCCCGAAGCGCCTGCCGGCCGGCGTCGCGCGCGGCAGCCATCGGCCTTTGCGCTATCGTTTCAGGCGGCGCGACGGCCTGGCCGCTCGGCCCCTTCTCGATCAGGCGGTTGATGTAGTAGATGCCGAGCGAGAACACGAAGGTATAGACGACGACGAACAGGACGAGCGATGTCAGCACGGCCTGCGCGGACACCGGCGAGGCCGCCTCCGCCGTGCGCATGATCCCCTGCACGAGCCAGGGCTGGCGGCCGTTCTCGGTGACGATCCAGCCGGCGAGAATCGCGACGAAACCGACCCACCAGCCATGCGCCACGATGCGCAGATACCAGCGCGTCTCGAACAGTCGGCCGCGCCACCACAGATAGGCGCCGAACAAGGCGGCCGCGATCATCAGCAGGCCGAGGCCCACCATGATTCGAAAGGCGAAGAACACGTTGGCGACCGGCGGCCGCTGATCGGGCGGCACGTCCTTCAGTCCAGGAAACTTGCCGTCGAGACTGTGCGTGAGAAGGATCGACGAGCCGTAGGGAATCGAGATCGCGAACTTGTTGCTCTCGGTCTTTTCGTCCGGCCAGGCGAAGATGTGGAAGTCGCCGCGCGCATTGCTGTCCCAATGCGCCTCCATCGCCGCGATCTTCATGGGCTGATACTTGAGCGTATTGAGGCCGTGCTGATCGCCGATGAAGAGCTGCAGGGGCGCCAGCACCGCAAGCAGGCCGATCGCCATGCGCACCATCGTGCGCGCATCCTCGTCGAAGCGATTCGCGATCAGGTAGCGGGCACCCACCGCCAGCACGACGAAGCCGGCCGTCAGGTACGCCGCATTGAGCATGTGGGCGAAGCGATAGGGGAAGCTGGGATTGAAGATGATCGCGAACCAGTCGACGGCATGGGCCACGCCGTTGCGCATCTCGTGGCCCTGCGGCGTCTGCATCCAGCTGTTCGCCGACAGGATCCAGAAGGCGGACAGGGCGGTGCCGATGGCCACGACGACTGCCGACGTCACATGAAGCCATTTCGGCACGCGATTCACGCCGAACAGCATGATCCCGAGAAAGGTCGCCTCGAGGAAAAAGGCCGACAGGACCTCGTAGCCCATGAGCGGGCCGACGACATTGCCGAAGGCCGCCGAAAACCGGCTCCAGTTGGTCCCGAACTGGTAGGACAGCACGATGCCGGAGACGACGCCCATGCCGAAGGACACGGCAAATATCTTGGTCCAGAACACCGCGAGCCGGCCGTAGCGTTCCTTCCCGGTAGAGACCCACAGGACTTCGAGCGTGGCGATATAGGCCGCAAGCCCGATCGTGAAGCTCGGAAAGATAATGTGGAATGAGACCGTGAAGGCGAATTGCAGGCGCGCGAGCAGGACGGGATCGAAATCCATCAAGGCCTCCGCAACAGCAGAATCGAATCCCCTTCAGGCATCAGACCAGAGCCTTCTCTTGGCGTCCACGGGACCAATTGTCCAATCTGGCGCCAGAAAAAGTCGGGTTGGGCGGCGCGATTCAAGCGGTGGACAACTCCGGGATCGGGGCGAAAGCCGCACTAAGGGCCGCTAACCTTGCGCGGTGCCGGTGGAGACGGGTTTGGGGGCATATCATGACAGACAAGTGGCAGCATCGCGCAGCCGGCGTGAAATTTCTCGACGACCATTTCGAGTTGAAGAAAAACGGAACGAATGTCCGCACCGAGGCCATCGCGGCGCTGACCACGTTCCTGACGATGGTCTACATCATCTTCGTCAATCCGACCATTCTCGCCAATGCCAGGATGGACAAGGGCGCGGTCTTCGTCGCGACCTGTCTCGCTGCCGCGACCTGCTCCATCGTCATGGGGCTGTACGCGAACTACCCGATCGCGCTCGCCCCCGGCATGGGCCTGAATGCGTTCTTCGCTTTCACCGTCGTCCTCACCTACAAATACACTTTCCAGCAGGCGCTGGCGGCGGTTTTCCTGTCGGGCGTATTGTTCTTCATCCTGTCGGTGACGGGATTGCGCGAATACATCATCAATACGATCCCGCGGAACCTGAAATTCGCCATAGGCGCAGGTGTGGGACTGTTCCTCGGCATCATCGCCCTTGAGAATGCGGGGATCGTCGTCGACAACCCGGCGACGCTGGTTTCGCTCGGCAATATCTTCGATCTGAAGGCGCCGGCGCCCCTGCTTTGCCTTTTCGGCTTCATTCTGATCGTGGCGCTGCATGCCAGGAAGGTCCATGCCGCGACGCTGATCGGAATTCTTGTCGTGGCCCTGCTCGGCATTCCTTTCGGCCTGTCGAAGTTCACCGGCGTGATTTCGATGCCGCCGTCGCTCGCCCCAACCTTCCTGCAACTCGACTTCTCGCGCGTGTTCGAGCTCTCGTTCCTCGTCGTCGTGTTCAGCATCCTGATGATCGACGTCTTCGACAATGCGGGCACCCTGATCGCCGTGACGGAAAAGGCCGGTCTCCTCGACAAGGACGGCAACCTGCCGCGCATGAAACAGGCGCTGATCTCGGACAGCTTCGCGGCCATGTTCGGCTCGCTGATCGGCACCTCGACCACGACGAGCTATATTGAAAGCGCGGCCGGCGTCGAAGCGGGCGGACGAACGGGACTGACCGCCGTCTTCGTCGGGATCCTGTTCCTGCTGGCCCTGTTCTTCTCGCCGCTGGCCGAGATGATTCCCGGCTATGCGTCGGCTGCCGCACTGCTCTTCGTCGCTTGCGTGATGGCAAGCCTTCTGGCCAATCTGGAATGGGAGGACATCACCGAGGCCGCGCCTGCGGTGATCGCTGCCATCACCATGCCGCTGACCTATTCGATCGCGACCGGGATCGGACTGGGTTTCATCACCTATGCGCTGATCAAGCTGATCGCCGGACGCGCGAAGGAGATTCCGCTGCCGGTTGCGGCGCTCGCCGTGATCTTTGCCGTCAAGTTCGCCCTGACCCCAGGCGGATGAGCAACACCATTCCGTGACCAAGGAGTCTCGCATGCCCGTCCTGAGCGGTTTTGCCGCCCTCGCGTCGCTCCCGGAGGAGCGCATCAACGACAAGATCGTCCGCAAGGTGCTGGCGGGCGATCAGGGCATGATCGTCTGGTGGAGCATCAAGGCGGGCGGCCATGCCGCGGCCCACAGGCATCCGCACGAGCAGATCGTGTGGATGCTGAAAGGCCGCATGGATTTCCGCATCGGCGACGAGAAGCATTCGATGGTCGCGGGCGACGTCGCCGTCATCCCGGGCGGCGTCGAGCACGAGGGCTTCTTTCCGGAAGACACGGAAGTGGTCGACGTGTTCGCCCCGCCGCGCCAGGATTTCATCGACGGGGGTCCGCCGCCGTATATGCAGAAGGGGTAATCCGCGCAGCCCGGATGGAACGACGCGAAATCCGGGACTGCCGCTCCCGCATTCCGCTTCGCTGCATGCGGGGCTGCATCATGCGTCCAGCGCCTTCCTGATCGCCAGAAAATCCCGCCAGGCAAACCGCTTCTCGAGCGGGGTTCGCAGCAGATAGGCAGGATGGAAGGTCGGCAGCGCGCGGATCTCGCGCTTGCCTGTGTGGAACGTCATCCAATTCCCGCGCATCCTCCGGATGCCCTCCTTGAAGCCGAGCAGCGTCTGGGAGGACGGCCCGCCCATGCAGACCAGGATGTCGGGGTCGGCAAGCTCGATCTGCCGCAGGATGAAGGGCAGGCAGATCGCCATTTCCTGCGGCGTCGGGGTGCGATTTCCGGGCGGGCGCCAGGGCACGATATTGGCGATATAGACGCCGGTGCGGTCGAGGCCGATCGCCTTCAGCATCTGGTCGAGCAGCTTGCCCGAGCGGCCGACAAAGGGCAGGCCCTCGCGATCCTCCTCGGCGCCCGGTGCCTCGCCGACGAACATGACCCGGCCCTCCGGATTGCCGTCTGCAAAGACAAGCTGGCGGGCCGACGCCTTGAGCGTGCAGCCCTCGAAGCGCATCAAAATCGCACGCAGGTCGTCGAGCGTTGCCGCCGATCTCGCCGCCTCGCGCGCGGCCATGACCGCCTCGTCCGGCGACGGCGGAACAGGCGCGGCAGGCGCCGCAGACGGTTGGGGCGCGCGATGCCGCGCCGGGCGCCGCTCGTCCGAAACCTGCGATTTCGGACGGACGGCAGGAGCGGCCTCCGCTGCGGGCTCGCCGAAACGGTTGTGCGGCGTCTCGTCCAGCATCGCATCCACGCCCGCCTCGGCATAGAAGGCGAGCAGTTCGGCGGCGGCCGTGTCGCGGGAGGCCTTGTCGAGGGTGGCATTCATTATGCTGACGTTATCACAGCTCGCGCGATCAGGCGGATTGTGAGCCTGTGACAAACGTGGAAAAACAAGGCTGGAATTATTCGAAGAGGCCCCGATGTCCGACGCGCCCCTGCCCGCCCGCGAATCGATGGAATTCGACGTCGTCATCGTCGGCGCGGGGCCGGCAGGCCTCGCCGCGGCGATCCGGTTGAAGCAGATTTCACCGGATATTTCGGTCGTCGTGGTCGAGAAGGGCTCCGAGGTCGGCGCCCATATCCTGTCGGGGGTCGTGATCGACCCGTCCGCGCTGGATGCACTCCTGCCGGACTGGCGCAGCGACCCCGAGCGCCCGCTCAAGACCGAGGTCACCGACGACAGGTTCAGCTGGCTGACCGAAAGCGGCAAGGTCGACTTCCCGCTGGTTCTCGCACCGCCGCTGATGAGCAATCACGGCTGCTTCATCGGCTCGCTCGGGCTCACCTGCAAATTTCTGGCGGCCAAGGCGGAGGCGCTGGGAGTCGAAATCTATCCGGGATTTTCCGCAGCCGAGCTGTTGTTCGGCGAGAACGGCGAGGTCGCCGGCGTCGCAACCGGCGACATGGGCATCGGCAAGGGCGGCGAGCGGAAGGACAGCTTCACCCGCGGCATGGAGCTGCGCGCCAGGTACACGCTGTTCGCGGAGGGCGCGCGCGGCAGCCTGAGCAAGATTCTGCTCGCGCATTTCGGCCTCGCAAAGGATCACGACGTGCCGAAATTCGGCATCGGACTGAAGGAAATCTGGCAGGTCTCGCCTGAGAAGCACAAGCCGGGACTGACGCAGCACACCTTCGGATGGCCGCTAGGCACGTCGATCAGCGGCGGATCGTTTCTCTATCACTACGAGGACAATCTGGTGTCGGTCGGTTTCGTCGTGCCGCTGAACTACCAGAATCCCTATCTCTCGCCTTTCGAGGAATTCCAGCGCTTCAAGACGCACCCCGCGATCCGGGACACGTTCGCGGGCGGCAAGCGCATCGCCTATGGCGCGCGCGCGATCACGCAGGGCGGCTACCAGTCGGTGCCCAAGCTCGTCTTTCCCGGCGGCGCACTGATCGGCTGCGCGGCCGGCTTCGTCAACGTTCCGCGCATCAAGGGGACGCATAATGCGATGGCCTCGGGCATGCTGGCGGCGGAGAGCGTCGCGGCGGCCCTCGCCGCCGGGCGGGCGGGCGACGAACTGGGCGATTACGAGAGCGCATGGCGCACCTCGCCGATCGGGCGCGACCTCTGGAAGGTGCGCAACGTCAAGCCTCTGCTGTCGCGGTTTGGTACCATTCTCGGCGTCGCGCTTGGCGGCTTCGACATGTGGACGAACACGCTCGGCTTCTCGCTGTTTGGAACGCTCTCGCACGGCAAGGCCGACCCCGACACGCTCAAGCCGGCTTCGGAATGCCAGCCGATCGCCTATCCCAAGCCGGACGGAAAACTGACCTTCGACCGGCTGTCGTCAGTCTTCCTGTCCAACACCAACCACGAGGAAGACCAGCCGCCTCACCTCGTCGTCGCCAACATGGCGCTGCAGAAATCGTCCGAACACGACGTCTATGCCGGGCCTTCGACCCGCTATTGCCCGGCCGGCGTCTATGAATGGGTCGGGGAGGGGGCGGATCTGCGCTACGTGATCAACGCGCAGAATTGCGTTCACTGCAAAACCTGCGACATCAAGGATCCCAACCGCAACATCACCTGGGTTCCGCCGGAGGGCGGCGGCGGGCCGAATTACCCAAATATGTGAGCGGTTTGCGCCGGCGAGGCCGCAATCGGCCACGATCCCGCCCCAGTGCGGCGACAACATGCGGTTGCGTCCTTTGGCCGTCCTTGCGGCTGCAACGCAAAAAGGCCATTCTCGAATCGAGACCTGCGGCCGCAGCGCGTTCGGCCTGCGCTCGCCTATGGAGATCGTCCAAACGTGACCCTTCCGCTGTTTTGCCGGGCTATTGCCGGCACCGCTCTCGCCGCCGGGTTGCTAGCCGCGCCGGGAGCCTTGTCTGCGCAATCCCCGAACCGGCCCGAGGAATCGTCGCGCGTGTCGCCCGCCGGCAATTATCTCGCCGCGCGCCACGCCAGCGCGCAGCGCGATGCGGTCGGCGCCTCCGCCTTTTACCGGGCGGCCCTGCGGACGGACCCTCGCAACGCGGAATTGCTCGATCGCGCCTTTGTCTCGGTGCTCGCGGAAGGAAATATCGACGAGGCAGTCCGCCTCGCCGAGCGCATCGTCCAGGGCAACCGCAACGACCGCGTTGCCCGCCTCGTGCTCGGGATCCGCGCCCTGAAGCAGAAGCAATATGCCTCGGCGCGCCAGAATCTGGCGCAATCGGTGCGCGGCCCCGTGACCGACCTCACGGCCATCCTGCTGTCGGCCTGGGCCCAGCAAGGCGCGAACGACACCAAGGCCGCGGTCGATTCGATCGACAAGCTCACGGGAGCGGACTGGTATGCCCTGTTCAAGGACCTGCATACCGGCATGATCCTCGACCTCGCCGGAAACCGGAAGGAAGCGGCGAAGCGTCTCGAGCGCGCCTACAAGCTCGACAATACCGCGCTGCGGGTGGTCCAGGCCTATGGCAGCCTGATGTCTCGCACCGGCACGAAGGAAGAGGCGCTCAAGATCTACGAGCCGTTCGAAAAGGCGCTCCCGCGCCAACCGCTGATCGTCGACGAGACCAACCGGATCAGGCGCGGCGAAAAGCTGCCTCCGCTGATCGATTCTGCCCAGGCCGGCGCGGCCGAGGTGCTTTACGGCCTCGGCTCGGCGCTCGGGCGGCGCGGCGGCGAGGATCTCGGCCTCGTCTATCTCCAGCTTGCGCTCTACCTTTCCCCGCAGCATCCGCTGGCGCTTCTGTCGCTCGCCGACCTCTACGAGGCGATGAAGAAGCCGCAGCTTGCGATCAAGACCTACGAGATGGTCCCGACCTCATCGCCGCTGCGGCGCAATGCCGAGATTCAACTCGCGATGAATCTGGATACCGTCGATCAGACCGAAGAGGCGAAGGCGCGCCTGCAAAAGCTGATCGCGGACACGCCGAACGACCTCGAAGCGATCATGGCGCTCGGCAACATCCTGCGCGCGCGCAAGAACTACGAGGAATGCGGCCCGGTCTATTCCAGGGGCATCGACACCATCAAGACGGCCGAGAAATCGGACTGGCTGATCTATTACTTCCGCGGCATCTGCTACGAGCGGGCCAAGAAATGGAGTCTCGCCGAAGCCGACATGAAGAAGGCGCTGGAGCTGTTTCCCGACCAGCCCCATGTGCTGAATTATCTCGGCTATTCCTGGATCGATCAGGGCATCAACCTCGACGAGGGCATGCGCATGATCAAGCGCGCGGTCGAACAGCGCCCCGACGACGGCTACATCGTCGACTCGCTCGGCTGGGCCTATTACCGGATCGGCAATTACGAGGAAGCGGCCAAGCATCTCGAGCGCGCGATCGAACTCAAGCCCGACGATCCCACGATCAACGACCATCTCGGCGATGTGTACTGGAAGATCGGCCGCAACCTCGAGGCCCAGTTCCAGTGGTCGCATGCGCGCGACCTGAAGCCGGAGCCCGAGGAGCTGAAGAAGATCGAGGAAAAGCTTCGCGTTGGACTGCCGGACGATGTCTCGAAAACCGCCGACCAGTCGAAAAAGCCGGGCGACGGAGGTTGAGCCTTCGGCCCGGCCTTGCGGATTTGAACGATCTGCCGCATCCCTCCCACCCAACCGGGAGGGATTTTTCTTTCAGCCTGCGATGCCCGCACTCACCGAATTCGCGCCCGCCAAGATCAACCTGACGCTGCGCATCGGCCCGCTGCGGCCGGATGGATACCATGAGATCGAAAGCCTCGTGGTGTTTGCGCGTCCGCGCGACCGCGTCGATTTCATTCCGGGCAGCCGGCTCTCCCTCGAAACCTGCGGCCCCACGGCCGGCAAGGCGGGGCCCGAGAGCGACAATCTCGTCATCAAGGCCGCCACTGCGCTGGCGCGTGATATTCCCGCGCTTGCGACCGGCGCCTTTGTCCTGACCAAGCGCCTGCCGGTGGCGGCCGGAATCGGCGGCGGCTCCTCGGACGCGGCAGCGGCCCTGCGCCTGCTGGCGCGGACGAACAATCTCGCGCTCGGCGACGCGCGGCTGCACAAGGCCGCCCGCGCGACCGCGTCGATTTCATTCCGGGCAGCCGGCTCTCCCTCGAAACCTGCGGCCCCCCGGCCGGCAAGGCGGGGCCCGAGCGCGACAATCTCGTCATCAAGGCCGCCACTGCGCTGGCGCGTGATATTCCCGCGCTTGCGACCGGCGCCTTTGTCCTGACCAAGCGCCTGCCGGTGGCGGCCGGAATCGGCGGCGGCTACTCGGACGCGGCAGCGGCCCTGCGCCTGCTGGCGCGGACGAACAATCTCGCGCTCG
>JACAEG010000312.1 GCA_013388965.1 Pseudorhodoplanes sp.
CCGGCTGCCCGGCCGCCGGCGGCACACGGGGCTTGTCCGGCGCCGCAGCCCGCTCCGCCTCGCGCTTGCGGCGCGACCAACGCGCCAGGAAGGGATCGGAATCGCTCATGATTCGAACTCCCCGTCGGATCGCGGCGCGCCCCGCGCCAGCGCCTGCGCATCCGCTGGCTTGCGCTTGCGCTTGTAGAATGTGTGCTCGACATGGTGCTCCGCGACGAAGGCCTCGACCATGTTGCGGATGGCCTCGGGCATCGGCACCTTGTCGACGATATTGATCCCCGTTTCGGTATTGGCCTCGCCTTCGCTCGGATCGGCGGTCACGCGCCCGAGCCGATAGGGATGATCGCCCTCCGCCGGCTCCAGCACCACCCACAGCGCGCAATCGCCCGCGAGATTGTCACGGTAATTGCCGGTGTCCGACCTGTGCAGTTCGATCATGGCCGCGCCGGCATAGAAGAGTGCGGTCTCGCCGTCGTCCGACAGCAGGCTCCAGGGCGGCGTTTCCGGCAGGCCGATCAGGACGGAGGCCGGCTGCCACGTGTAATCGATCCACGGGCTCGCGGCCTTGCGGCGCGCCACCACGACGCCGACCGGAATATGCGCGAGCGCCGTCACGACACCGCCTCCAGATGGCGGATCGGCAGCCCGGTCACGAGATTCTGCGGCTTCATGCGGATGATCTTGTCGGGCGACATGGCGAGAATGAGATAGACCGGCTCGCCGCCGACCCGCTCGATCACCACATCGGGATCGTCGAAGGTCAGGCGGAAGAGTCCGATCACGCGCGAGCGCGCCGTCTCGTCGAGCTCTTCGCCATTCCAGAGCGCGTTTCCGATCCGCGTCGCCTCGGCATCGAGCCCGGCATACCAGACGAGATTGACGTTGCGCATCTCGGTCAGCGCCTCGACCTTCACATCAACACCGAGAAGATGCGTGACCCAGCGGCCGATTGCCTGCGCGAGCGCATCGAGGCCGCGCCGCCCGGCGGTGAGATCGATCGCGGTGTGGAACAGGTCGCTGTGCTCCCAGTAATGGTGCGCGTTGTCGTCGTTCATCACGTCGATATCGGCCTGCGCGGGGATGCCGAGCATCGACACGAGCGGAGATGCCGGCGTGCCCCCGACACCGCCGATGGTCTCCTCGTCGGCCGCGATCAGCGAGCCTTCGTGCAGCGTCACGCGCTGCTGCCGGAAGAAGATTTCGGCCGCGCGCAGCACGAACGGGTCCTCGCAGCCGTCGAGCGCGTTGCGCAGGATCACATGCACAAGATGGTTCATGAACAAGGGCGGCATGTTTCCGACCCCACGGCGCACGAGATCGACATACGCCGCCTCCAGCGTCGGATGGCGGACGAGATGGTCGCGGAACGCGAGCATGAACGTCCAGTTCTCGCGCGCATCGGCGTCGGCGATGGCCGCGATCTCGGAGTCCGTCACGCGGCGGCGCGGATCGGCCAGCAAGGCGGCGTGCAGGGTCTTCTCGACTGCACAGGCTTCCGGCGGCGGCGCGAGTTCGGGACGCGCCAGATAGACTTTCAGAAAGTCGTCGGTCAGCAGCAATCCCCCGCCCTCGTCGCGGTCGAGCAGATGATGTCCGCAGGCGAGCCAGAAGTCCTTCATTTGCGCTTCCCCTGCGCGAGCGCGGCGAGATTGACCTCCTCGACCGGCTCCTCGTCGTCCTCGGCCTCGAGAAAGGCAAACGCGCGCAGCGGCCTGGGACCATTCTTCGGACGCAGCGTGCGGAAGGCCTCGCGCATCTCACCGCCTTCAAACGTGCGATGAACCGCGATCAGCGTATCGAGCGGGTGATGGCAGAGCGAGGATGCGAAGGCGAATTCCTCAGCCGCAGCGGCGCGCGCCGCATTCAGGTCGGGCGCGCCGAAACGGGCGACGAGTTGTGCCGCCAACGCATCGACCGCCGCGGCATGATCCGCCTCGCTCGCCTCCACGATCTGCGCCAGCGTCGACCATCCGAACGACTGCACGCCGAGGAGCCCGGCGCGAAAGGCGGAGCGCGCCTTGCCTTCGAGCATGTGCGGATCGCTGTCCCAGAACGCGAAGGCGCCCGACACGGCCCATTCTCCGGGCTCGGCGGCCCTCTCGAACACGAAGGTGTCGGAGGGATCGAGGCGGATGGTGCGCAAGAGCTTCACGCGCGCGGCCCTCCGGTCTTGGGATCGAGCCACGACGGCTGCATCAGCGCCGGCAAGAGGGCTCGCCGCTCCACCTCGGACCTGCCCATGCGGCGAATGAGCAGATCGCCATTCTCGTCGATATCGCGCCGCACGCCGCTCTGCGGCGCAAGGCGCGCGATGTAATCCTTCGCGACTGCCCCAAAGCCCTGATCCTGCCAGGTATCGGTCACGCGCATCAGGACGCGCGCGAAACTCTCAAGCAGGTTCTCAGCGCCGAGGCCGTCGAATCCTTCTTCCTCCAGCGCCGAGGACAGCGGGCGCAGTCCCGGCTCGCTGTCGGTCATCGACACCATGCGGATCATGGCGCCGAACACGAGCCAGTCGGGCCGCTCCTCCTCGCGTGCATCGTCGGGCCAGCCGAGCTGCGCGCCGCCGACCAGCGCCTTGTCCACGACCACCGCATCCGGCCATTCGAGCGTCATCGGCTTTTCGGGCGGCGCGGCCGCCGCGATCGCATCGGCGAGCGCGACGCATCCCGCATAGAAGGCGCGGCGGGCGAGACGCAGCGGCTCGTCCGGCTCCATCACCACCGCGAATTCCGCGAGATCGAGGCGGCCCACGAATACCAGAGTGCCCGCCCCCTCCTCGGCCGCGATCGCTTTCGCATGGGCGAAAGCATCGCCCACCTCACGCAGCGTCACCAGGCGATAGACCGGCGGCAGATCGAGCGTGAGGCCATAGGGCGCGCGCGCCTTTTGTCGCGATTCCAGAGCCATACAGGTTCCCGGCTGGCACCTTCCAATTGTTATAACTATAAGCTATGGCGCGGCTGGACGGAGAAAAATACCCTTGAAGGCGGAAAAGTCCGCGACGGCCGCAGGTCCGCAAGCCGCTTCCGCGCATCCGCGGCCTGCCGCTTTCAACGTCATGTGCCCCGCGATGGAGATTTCATGGCCGACGGGCCGCGCCAGATCCTGATCTGCTCCTGCGAGGACACCATGCCGCTCGACGCGGCGGCCGTCGCGCGCGGCTGCCGCAATGCGCGGGTGGAGACGGCGCATCAGCTCTGCCGCGCGGAGATCGAGCGGTTCCGCCAGGCGGCTGCGTCCGGCGCGGCGATCACCGTCGGCTGCACGCAGGAAGCCCCGCTCTTCAGTGAAATCGCCGACGAGGTGTCGGCGGGACCGATCGCATTCGCCAATATCCGCGAGCAGGCCGGCTGGTCGGCGCAGGCCGGCAAGGCCGGCCCGAAAATGGCCGCGCTGCTCGCGATGGCCGCGGTCGAGACGCCCGACGTGCCGTTCTACAGCCTGTCGAGCGACGGCATCGTGCTGATCTACGGCCGCGACGAGCGCGCGATCGAGGCCGGCGAGATGCTCAAGGACCATCTCGACGTCACCGTCCTGCTGACGCGGCCGCAGCATATCGCGGCGCCGCGCGTGACCGAATTTCCGGTGGTGAAGGGCAATATCCGTACTGCGCGCGGCCATCTCGGCAAGTTCGAGATCACGGTCGACGATTACGCGCAGCCGGTGCCGTCGTCGCGCGCGACGCTGGCATTCGGAGCGCCGCGCGAGGGCGCGACCTCGCGCTGCGACATCATCCTCGATCTCTCGGGCGGCGCGCCGCTATTTCCCGCCGCCGACCTGCGCGACGGCTATCTGCGCGCCGATCCGAACGACCCGGCGGCAATCCTGCGCGCAGTGCTGCGCGCGCGCGACCTCGTCGGCACCTTCGACAAGCCGCGCTATATCGATTTCACCGCCGATATCTGCGCGCATGCGCGCTCGCGCATCGTCGGCTGCCGGCGCTGCCTCGATCTCTGTCCGGCGGGCGCGATCGCCGCACCGGAACGCGAGGATCACGTCACCATCGATCCCGGCATTTGCGCGGGCTGCGGACAATGCGCGGCCGCCTGCCCCACGGGCGCCGCGGCCTATGCGCTGCCGCCCGCCGACGTGCTGCTGCGAAAATTGCGCACGCTGCTCACCGCCTATCGCGAGGCGGGCGGCGCAAGACCCGTGATCCTTATTCACGACGGCGACCACGGCACGCCGCTGATCGATGCGCTGGCGCGCCACGGCGCGGGCCTGCCGGCCCACGTGCTGCCTGTCGCGGTCAACGAGGTGACGCAGGTCGGGCTCGAAGCCGTCGCCGCCGCCTTCGCCTATGGCGCCTCCGCCATGCGCTTTCTCCTCCGCGGCAAGCCGCGCCACGACGTGAGCGGGCTCGTGAAGACGCTGGCGCTGGCCGAGCCGATCCTCTCCGGCCTTGGCTTCGGACCGGGCCGCGCGGCGACGATCGAGACCGACGACCCGGATGCGCTCGGCGCGGCGCTGGCGGCGCTCGAGCCGGCCGAGCCGGTGCGCGATCCCGCGAGCTTCATGCCGGTCGGGGCAAAGCGCGAGGTGATGCGCCTCTCGTTGCGGGAGTTGCATCGCGCCGCGCCCGCCCCGGTCGACATCGTGCCGCTGCCGGCCGACGCGCCCTTCGGCACGGTGAAGGTCGATGTCGAGGGCTGCACGCTCTGCATGGCCTGCGTCTCCGCCTGCCCGACCGGCGCGCTGATCGACAATCCCGAACGGCCGATGCTGCGCTTCGCCGAGGACGCCTGCGTGCAATGCGGGCTGTGCAGGGCGACCTGCCCGGAAAAGGTCATCAGCCTCGCGCCGCAGCTCGATTTCCGCGCCGCCACCGCGCAGGCGCGCATCGTCAAGGAAGAGGAGCCCTTCGCCTGCATTTCCTGCGGCAAGGAGTTCGGCGTCAGGAGCACGATCGAGCGCGTCGCCGCCAAGCTCGAAGGCAAGCACTGGATGTACAAGGGCTCGGCGAAGCGGCTCGACCTGATCAGGATGTGCGACGACTGCCGGGTCGCCGCGGTCACGGCCGCGGACTTCGACCCCTATGCCGCGCCCCGCCCCAACGCGCGCACGACGGAAGATTATCTGCGCGAGCGCGAGGAGCTGAAGCGCCAGTATGAAAGAGGCGAAAACAGCTAGTCGGTCCGCTACTGCCGGACCTTGGTCGCCTTTTCCAGAAACCGCACCAGCGCCGCGCGGTCGTCCGCCGAGCCGATCGTCTGCTCCGGCATCTTCGTGCCGGGCGTGTAGGCCGCCGGCCCCAGCTCGAACAGCTTCGCGACCGTCTCCGGCGTCCACACGATGTCGAGCTTCTTCAGCGCTTCGGAGAAATTGTAGCCCGGGAGCGAGGCGATCCTGCGGCCGAATATGCCCGCGAGCGTCGGTCCGGCGCGGTTGCCTTCGTCCGGGCTGAGCGTGTGGCAGGCAATGCACGCCTTGTAGACCTCCGCGCCCGGATCGCCCGCGAAGGCAGCGAGCGGCGATTCCTGCGATTGCATCGCGACCGCGCCGACATGCTCGCCGGTCACCGCATCCCAGCGGCGCACCATCCGGTCGGTGCCGCCGGTGAGCAGCGTCCTGCTGTCGGGTGCGAAGGCCGCCGACCAGACGGGGAGCCCGGGCCCGACCAGGGTGCGCGCGAGCGCGCGGCTCCTGCGCTCGATCACGGCGACCGAGCCGCGGATTCCGGCGGCGGCCACGAGCGCGCCGTCCCCCGATATTGCCAGCGCGACGATCGGCGAATTGCCCGCCTGCATCTCGCCCTGCATGTCGCCGGTCGCCGAAAGAAAGAAGACGCGCCCGTCCGCACCGCCCGCGACGATTTCGCCGTCTCCCGCCACCGCGACACCGTTCAGCGGCGCAGGCAGCGTCATGACGGCAGGCGCCTTGCCGTTGTCGATCGGCCAGATCCGCACCGTTGCGTCGTAGCCCGCGCTGACCACAGCCCCGCCATCGGGCGTGAACGCCACGCCGTTCACGTTGTCCCGGTGGCCTTCGAGCAGGCGCGGCTCGCCGCCCGCGAGCGGCCACAGCCGAACGGTGCGGTCCCAGGAGGCGGACGCGAGCAGGGCGCCGTCCGGGGAAACGGCGAGCGACACGATCGGCGCGGTGTGGCCGGTGAGGACGGTCGCGGGCAGCGGCCGACCCGGAGCCCAGACGGCGATACGCCCATCCTCGCCGCCGGTGACGATGCGGCCGTCCTTCAGGAGGGCGACGGCGTTTACCGCGCTCTCGTGAAAGCGCAGCACTTGTTCCGCCGCATTGCGCTGCAGCGACCAGCGGATGGTGGAACTGTCGAAGCTGCCGGACACCGCCATTGCGCCGTCCGGAGACACTGCGATCGCGCGCACCGGACCGCCATGACCGCGCAACTGCGCATGCGCGAACGACGCGGCGAGAATTGCCGGGACGGCCACCAAAACAGATCTCGACCACGTCATCCCAATGTCCTTTCCGGCGACGTTACCGGGCCTGAAGCGGCCGGTGAAGTCCGCTCCACAGCGTCATCGCCGCACCTCGGCCGGCGGGCTTGCCCTTCAATAACTGGAATGCCAATCAGGCGGTCCCATGACCAGACACCGCGTGACCATAATAGGCCTCGGGATGGCGCTGGCGCCCCATCTCAGAAGCCTCGAAGAACTGAGCGACCGCGTCGAGATCGCAGCCTGCTTCACGCCGGACGAGCAACGCCGCGCGGCGTTTGCGGC
The DNA here is from genome assembly GCA_013388965.1 of Pseudorhodoplanes sp. Taxonomy (GTDB): domain Bacteria; phylum Pseudomonadota; class Alphaproteobacteria; order Rhizobiales; family Xanthobacteraceae; genus Pseudorhodoplanes. Next base: position 6,702 of record JACAEG010000312.1, read on the forward strand.
AGCCCACAAGCATCCCGTCTCCGGCGACCTCGATGCGATCCTCGCGGACAAGAGCATCGACGTGGCGTTCATTCTCACCCCGCCCAACACCCATCTCGAGCTGGTGCAGAAATGCGCGGCGGCGGGCAAGCATGTCCTGATGGAAAAGCCGCTCGAGGCCACGGCCGGGCGCGCGCTCGCGGCGGTCACGGCGATGGAACAGGCGAAGCGCAAATTCGCGATCATGCTGCAGCACCGCTTCCGCGCAGCATCGCGCAAGCTTGCGGGCGTGGTGGAATCGGGTGCGCTCGGACCGCTGATTTCCGGCTCGGCCTCGATCCGCTGGTGGCGCACGCCGGAATATTTCCAGCAGCCGGGACGCGGCATGAAGGCGCGCGACGGCGGCGGTGTGCTGCTGACGCAGGCGATCCACACGCTCGACCTGTTCCAGAGCCTCACCGGCCCCATCGCGAAAGTCACCGCCTTCGCGAAAACCTCACCGCAACGCCGGATCGACACCGAGGATATCGTCTGCGGCGGCGTCGAATTCGCCAATGGCGCCATCGGCGCAATCGACGCCACCACCGTCGCCTATCCGGGCTTTCCGGAGCGGATCGAACTGGCCTGCGAAAAGGGCACGGCGGTCCTCAATGCGGAGACGCTCGATATCCATTACCGCGACGGCCGGCACGACCATCAGGAAGGGGCGGTGTCGAAAAGCGGCGGCGCCGACCCGATGGCGTTCAGCCATGAGGCGCACAAGGCTCTGATCACCGACTTCCTCGACGCGATCGACAACGATCGCGAGCCCACGGTCAGCGGCCGCGAGGCGCTGAAGGTGCTGTTCCTGATCGACGCCTTGCTGCATTCCGCACGCGAGCAGCGGGCGGTGGCGGTTTCGGCCGGCTGACCCGACCCGGCTTCGGCACCGAAGCCGCGAGGCGCTGACGACCCGCGCCCATGTGTCCGCAATGGCGCTATCAAGCGTCAGCAGCAGCAGATTGTCCCGGACCCTGTCCTCGTTTCTTCGATGCAGGCCCGCCTGCGCCTCGGCGCGAGCGTGCGGCATCTCACAGAGCGGGCGATAGCGCGGGCGTATGAGCCCGCCGGACCGACGGAGTTTCGGAAGCGCGCGTGAACGGTGTCTTGCGGACGCGCGTCAAAAAACAGACAGCGCTTCGCCGCCGTCTCAAGGACGCACACGAGGCGACCATGAGCCATTCTCTTCGCGATGCCGGGCCGGACACCCATATCCGGATCGCCGCCGCAGCGCTCGTCGCGGCGATCGTCGTGGTCGCGGTCGGCGTCTCGGCGCAAACGCCATCCACTGCCGATCAGGCACATAAGGCGCGGGCGCTGCTCGTCGTGAAAGCCGAGCCCGTGCAGATTTCCCGCTACGGCGCAGTGATCCGATGACCGCCCTGCCCGGCCTGCGGTGAACCGACGCAGACCACCGCTTTCCACCGGCCGTCATCGCTCTCCGGGCTGTGGCAGAGGCGCCGCTCTCCTTCTACCGGCGGACGCGGCCCGACTTCTCCGCCGAAGCAACGGCCTATGGCAAGCTTTGCGATTTGCTATCGCGCCCGTGCCTCCCCACCTAGTCCTCACTGGTTGCGAGCTGTCGTCCTGATAGGCGATCGGTCCTTCCCCGCGGAACCCGGTTGACCGGAATGGCGCAGGTCGGAACGGGAGGCATCCATGATCCCGCCGGATTCGGAACGGCGTCCACGGGTTGCAATCATCGGCGGCGGGTTCGCCGGCCTCTCGGCGGCCAAGGCGCTGGCCGGGAAGCCGTTCGATGTGACGGTGATCGACCGCCACAACTACCATCTGTTTCAGCCCCTGCTCTATCAGGTCGCGACCGCGGGATTGTCGCCGGCGGACATTGCCTCGCCGATCCGCGCGATCCTGCGCTATCAGGACAATGTCCGGGTCGTTCTCGCCGATGTGTCTGGCATCGACACGCGGAGCAAGGAAATTCTCGCCGAAGGCCGGCGCATTCCCTACGACACCCTCATTGTCGCGACCGGCGCGCAGCATGCCTATTTCGGGCACGAGCAATGGGCCGCCTTTGCGCCCGGCCTGAAGACCATCGACGACGCCACCTATCTGCGGCGGCGAATCCTGCTCGCCTTCGAGCGCGCCGAAGCCGAAACCGATCCGGTCGAGCGGCAGCGCCTGCTCAATTTCGTCGTGATCGGCGGCGGGCCGACCGGCGTCGAGATGGCGGGCGCCATCGCCGAGCTGGCAAATCGCGCGCTGAAGGCGGACTTCCGCTCGATCGATTCGCGCGACGCCCGCATCGTTCTTGTCGAGGCCGCCGACCGCCTGCTGACGCCGTTCGATCCGTCCCTGTCGCAGGCCGCGAAGGAATCGCTCGAGCGTCTCGGCGTCGAGGTGCGGCTCGGCGCCAGCGTGACCGACTGCAATTCCGACGGTGTCTGGATCGGCAAGGATTTCATCCCGAGCCGCACGATCATGTGGGCGGCCGGCGTCATGGCCTCCCCCGCGGGTGCGTGGCTCAAGGCACAAACCGACCGCGCCGGACGCGTGAAGGTCAATGCCGATCTGACCGTGCCCGGCCATCCGGACATTTTCGTCATCGGCGACACCGCGGATGTGGCGGGCCCGGACGGCCGGCCGCTGCCGGGCGTCGCACCTGTCGCCAAGCAGGAAGGAATCTATGTCGCACGACTTCTGATCTCGCGGCAGAAGGGCCGCGAGATCGATCCGTTCCGCTATCGCGATCTCGGCTCGCTCGCCACCATCGGGCGGAGCAGCGCGGTCGTGCAATTCGGCAAGCTGAAGCTGCACGGCTTTTTCGCCTGGGTGCTGTGGTGCGTCGCGCACATCTATTTCCTGATCGGCTTCCGCAACCGCCTGATCGTCGCGCTCAACTGGGCGTGGAATTACGTCACCTTCCAGCGCGGCAGCCGGCTGATCACCGGCGTCACCGGCGCGCGGATCGACGACGTGAAGAAGTCCGACGGCCCGCCATTGCTGTCGAAGGCCGGTTGAACGCCTCTCGCGCTCGTCATGGTACGTGGCATCGCCGCGACCACCTGCTCGCCCTTCCGGGCTATCCCGCAGACATCAAGAGCATGCTCTGAGCGCGGTTCTGGCTTTCCGCCGCAAGGCTTGTCGCCGCGCGACCGATCCCATATGGGCTTGGGCCTTGCATCCATGCAAACGGACGGGCCGACCCAGATGAAAATCGTCGATCTCTCGCACACCATGAGCGTCCACACGCCCGGCTGGGTCGGCTATGCCGGCAACAAGATGTACTACGCGCAGAACCTGCAGACCCAGATGATCGTCGCGCAACGCATCGAGACCGCCTTGCATGCCGGCACCCATTTCGACGGCGCCATGCACGCGACCGACGGCCGCACCGGCGACATGGCCTCGCTGCCGCTCGACTATCTCGTCAATAACGGCGTCATCGTCGACCTGTCGGACCAGGTCACCGACTGGTCGGTGATCACGCCCGAAATGATCGAGAAGTCCGGCGCCGACATTCGCGAGGGCGACATCCTCATTTTGCATACCGGCTGGCACCGCTATTACGAAGGCCAGAAGCAGCAGGATCTCGTGCGCTATTTCTGCTACCATCCCGGACCGAACCTCGACACCATGCACTGGATGCTGAAGAAGAAGATCAAGTGGTTCGGGATGGATACCGGCTCCTGCGACCACCCCATGAACACCTCGATCCGCAACATGCGCCCCGACATCGCGCGCGAATTCGAGCGGGTGAAGGGCAAGGCGCCGGCGGATTATTTCGGCACGTTCGAATACGTGCACAAGCGCTCCGGCCGCAACGTGCGGCAGGACATGTTCCCGTTCCACAACTGGGCCTTCCAGGAAGGCCTGCTGCACGCGGAGAATATCGGGGGCGACATCGACCTGATGCTCAACAAGCGCTGCATCATCGGCGCCTTCGTGTGGCGCTACGAGGGGCTGGAAAGCTGCCCCTGCCGGATTCTCGCGATAACCGATGCCGGCAACGCGCCGGTCGAGGCGATCGGCGAGGCCGCGCGCGGGATCGTCAGATACTGAGAACGAAAGTGACGCCGTCATTCCGGGGCACGCCGAAGGCGCCAACCCGGAATGACCAGGTACCTAGTTCTTCAGCCGATAGCCCGTGCGGAAAATCCACCAGACGATGACGAGGCATGCGACCATGAAGGCTGCGGTCATTGCGAGGCTGATGCCGACGCTCACGTCCGAAATCTCGTAGAAGCTCCAGCGGAATCCGCTGACGAGATAGACCACCGGATTGAACAGGCTGACGGTCTGCCAGACCGGCGGCAACACGCTGATCGAATAGAAGCTGCCGCCGAGGAAGGCGAGCGGCGTGATGACGAGCAGCGGAATGACCTGCAATTTCTCGAATCCGTCGGCCCAAATGCCGATGATGAATCCGAGCAGGCTGAAGGTCAGCGACGTCAGCACGAGGAACGCGAGCATCCACAGCGGATGCGCGATCTGCAGCGGCACGAACAGACCGGCGGTCGCGAGCACGATCAGCCCGAGAAGGATGGACTTGGTTGCCGCCGCCCCGACATAGCCGAGCACGATTTCGAAGGGAGACACCGGCGCCGACAGGATTTCGTAGATCGTGCCCACGAAGCGCGGGAAATAGATGCCGAACGAGGCGTTCATCACGCTCTGGGTCAGGATCAGCATCATGACGAGGCCCGGCACGATGAAGGAGCCGTAGCTCACACCCTCGATTTCAGTGATGCGCGAGCCGATCGCCGCGCCGAACACCACGAAATAGAGGCAGGTGGAAATGACCGGCGACACGATGCTCTGCAGCAGCGTGCGCCCGGTGCGCGCCATCTCGAAGACATAGATCGCGCGAACGGCGTGCAGGTTCATCGGGCCTGCCTCACGAGGCTGACAAAAATATCCTCCAGCGAGCTTTGCGTCGTATGGAGATCCTTGAACCGGATTTGCGCGGCACTGAGGTCGCTCAGGAGCGCCGTGATGCCGGTGCGCTCGCCTTGCGTGTCGTAGGTATAGATCAGCTCGTTGCCGTCATTGGCGAGGGTGAGGTGGTGGCCCGCAAGGGCTTCCGGGATGGCCGCGAGCTTCTTCTGCAGATGGAGCGTCAGCTGCTTCCTGCCGAGCTTGCGCATCAGTTCGGCCTTGTCCTCGACCAGGATGATCTCGCCCTTGCTGATGACGCCCACGCGGTCGGCCATCTCCTCGGCCTCCTCGATGTAATGGGTCGTCAGGATGATGGTCACGCCCGATGCCCGCAGCGCGCGCACCACGTCCCACATGTCCTTGCGCAGTTCGACATCGACGCCGGCCGTCGGCTCGTCGAGAAAGAGAATCTGCGGATCGTGCGACAAGGCCTTCGCGATCATCACCCGGCGCTTCATGCCGCCGGACAA
>JACAEG010000229.1 GCA_013388965.1 Pseudorhodoplanes sp.
CCGCTGCCTTACCACTTGGCGACGCCCCAATCAGGAAGAACGGCCGGCTATGGGCCAAGCCTGCGTGTGGCCGCAGAACGCTCCGGCGCGTGCTGTGGCACGAGCGCTCTGCCCATGCAAGGCGGCCTCCCTCAGGAGCGGAAGCCGAGGCTGAAAATAGGCTTGGCACAGGCACTTAGCAACGCAGGACCAGCTTATTTTTTGGCCTGTCAGCCCCGCGATTGACCGGGCGCGGCCCCCCGCTAGATTGCGACGGACCTTACCGGCCGTTCCGAGGACCATCCCCCATGACCTATCGCGCGCCCGTGGGCGACATTGCCTTCGCGCTCAAGCATGCCGCCGGCTTCAACGCCGCGCTCGCCGAGGGCCTCTATGGCGACCTCAGTGAGGACGTGGTCCATGCCGTGCTGGAAGAGGCCGGCAAGTTCGCCTCCGGTGTGATTGCACCGTTGAATGCGGTCGGCGACCGGCACGGCACGCCGTTCAAGGACGGCGCGGTGACCATGCCGCCCGGCTGGAAGGAAGCCTACACATCCTGGGCCGCCGCGGGCTGGAACGGTCTGTGCGGACCGGCGGAGTTCGGAGGCCAGGAATTGCCGCTCGCCATCAACACCGCCTGCAATGAAATGTGGAATTCGGCGTCGATGGCCTTCATCATCGGGCCCGTGCTCACGATGGCGGCGGTTGAGGCGCTTTACGCGCATGGCTCGGACGAGCTGAAGCGCATTTATCTTGAAAAGCTCGTCAGCGGCAAATGGACCGGCACCATGCAGCTCACCGAGCCCCAGGCCGGCTCCGATGTCGGCGCGTTGCGCACCAAGGCCGAGCGCGCCGGCGACGGCACCTATCGCATCACCGGCCAGAAAATCTTCATCACCTATGGCGAGCACGACCTCACCGAAAACATTATCCATTTCGTGCTTGCCCGCCTGCCCGGCGCGCCCGCGGGAACGAAGGGCATCTCGCTCTTTCTCGTGCCGAAATTCCTGGTGAACGCGGACGGCTCGCTCGGCGCGCGCAACGACGTGCGCGCGCATTCGGTCGAGCACAAGATGGGCATCCATGCCTCGCCGACCTGCACGATGGTGTATGGCGACAAGGGCGGCGCGGTCGGCTACCTCGTCGGCGAGGAACATGCCGGCATGGCCTGCATGTTCACGATGATGAACAACGCGCGCCTGTCGGTCGGCATCGGCGGCGTCGGCATTGCCGAGCGCGCGCTGCAGCAGGCCCTGGCCTATGCCCGCGAGCGCAAGCAGGGGCGCAATCCCGGGATGCCGGCGACCCAATCGGTCGCCATCGTCGAGCATGTCGACGTGCAGCGCATGCTGCTGACAATGTCGGCGCTGACCCGCGCGGCACGCGCCATCTGCTACGCGACCGCCGTCGCGCTCGACCGGGCCCATCGCGGCAGGGACGAAGCCGCCCGCAAGGCCGGACGGGAGCGCGCCGCCCTGCTCACGCCGGTCGCCAAAGCCTTCTCCACCGATATCGGGACCGAGGTCGCGACGCTTGGCGTGCAGGTGCATGGCGGCATGGGCTATATCGAGGAAACCGGCGCCGCGCAGCATTACCGGGACGCGCGCATTGCCCAGATCTATGAGGGCACCAACGGCATCCAGGCCATCGACCTCGTCACGCGCAAGATCACGATGAATGGCGGCGCCACCGTCAGGGCCTATCTCGACGAGCTGCGCGCCATCGCAAAATCGGTCAGGGACGTCAACGATCCCGCCTTTGGCTCAACGGCGCAGAAGCTCGACGCGGCGATCGGACACCTCGCCCGCACGACGGAATGGCTTCTGGCGCAAATGCCCGCAAACCAGCCCGCCGCCCTGGCCGGCGCCACGCCCTATCTGCGCATGTTCGGCAACACCGCCGGCGGCTGCATGCTGGCGGGCGAGGCCCTGAGCGCCTTGCGCGGCAGCGGCAACGGCCATTCCGACGCGCCGCGCCGGGTGGCGCTTGCGCGCTTCTTTGCGGAGTCGATCGCGGTCCAGAACAGCGGCCTTGCCGATTCCGTGATCGAGGGCGCGGCTTCGGTCAATACCGTTGCACTGCCGGACGCGGCGGCCTGAGCCCGCCCATGAGCGAGTTTGTTCGCGTCACCGACAGCGCCGGCATTCGCGAGGTCCGGATGCTGCGCGCCGAGAAGAAGAATGCCCTCGACTTCGCGATGTACGACGCGCTCGCTGCGGCGCTCGAAAGCGCGAACGCGGCGGACATCCGATGCGTGGTGATCGGCGGGGTGCCCGGCGCGTTCTGCGCTGGCAACGATCTGAAGGACTTCCAGACGATGGCCGCGGAGCGCGCCGGCCTCGGCGCGCCGATCGTCCGCTTCCTGCACGCGCTCGCGCGCTGCGAGAAGCCACTGGTCGCGGCCGTGCAAGGCATCGCGGTCGGCGTCGGCACGACCATGCTGCTGCATTGCGACTATGTCGTCGCCGGCAGCGATGCGCGATTCATGACGCCGTTCGTCTCGCTCGGCCTGGTGCCGGAAGCGGCCTCGAGCCTGCTCGCACCGCGGCTGATGGGACCGCGCCGCGCCTTCGCGCTGCTCGTGATGGGTCAGCCGCTCGATGCGCAGGATGCGAAGGCCTGCGGATTGGCCAACATCGTCTGCGAGCCCGGCGCGGTGGAGGCCAAAGCCCGCAAGGCTGCGGAGCGCATCGCCTCGCTCCCCCCGGATTCGCTCGCGGCGTCGCGCCGGCTGTTGCGCGGCCAGCCCGAGGACATCGTTGCCCGCATCGACGAGGAAGCCGCGCAGTTCCGAACGCGCCTGAACTCGGAGGAGGCGGTTGCCGCGTTCAGGGCATTCTTCGAGAGGAGGAAGTGAGAGAACATCGCTCCGCCGTAAGCGGCAAGAGATGTCACAGCGGCTTCAGCCCGGCCTCGATCTCCTTGCGGCGTCCCTCGAGGAAAGGCGGCAGCGCCAGCTTCTCGCCGAGCCTGTCAATCGGCTCGTCGGCGGCAAATCCCGGACCGTCGCTGGCGATCTCGAACAGGATGCCGTTCGGCTCGCGGAAATAGAGCGAGCGGAAATAGAAGCGGTCGACTTTTCCGCTATTCGGAACTCGCAGCTCGTTCAGCCGCGCCGCCCAGGCGTCGTATTCTGAGTCCGGCGTCCGGAACGCAACGTGATGCACCCCGCCCGCGCCGGGTTGCGTGCGGGGCAGATCGGGCCGAACCGCGACATGCAGCTCGGCGGCCGGTCCGCCCTCCCCCATGCTGTACACATGAATTGCGTGGTCAGGAGACTCCGGGTGCGGATAGTCGCGGACCTTGGACATGTTCATGATCTGCGTCAGCGCCACATCGGTGGCCAGCAAGGAGGGCACGGTCATCTCGATCGGGCCGAGCCCGCGGATCTGCCTCTCCGGCGGAATCGGGCTCCTCTCCCACGGATTGGCCTCGCCCTGCCCGCCATCGTCGATCAGCGAGAGCCGCTGGCCTTCGGGATCCTCGAAATCGAGCGTGAGCCGCCCGTCGCGTTCCGCAATCTCGCCCGCCTTGACGGCGCCGTCGGCGAAGCGCCTGCGCCACCATTCCAGCGTCCCGGCGCCGGCGACACGCAGCCCGGTGCGGGTGATCGCATTGTTGCCCTTCCGCTCGGGCCCGGTCGCAAAATCGAAGAAGGTCAGGTCGCTGCCGGGAGACGCCTTCTCGTCGGCATAGAACAGGTGATAGGCGGACACATCGTCCTGATTGACCGTCTTTTTCACCAGCCGCATGCCGAGCGTGCGGGTGTAGAAGTCGAGATTGCCGGCCGCGTCGGCGGAGACGGCGGTCAAGTGATGGATGCCCAGAAGTTGCATGTTACGCCTGGCTGGAGCGCTGCGACCGGTTTGCATTGAGACCGGGTTCATCTAGGAATGAACCATAACTGAAACCAGTCCGGAATACCGGCGACCGGGAGGCCAAAATGTCGCTCAACGGAAAGACCTTATTCATCACGGGGGCCTCGCGGGGCATCGGACTTGCGATCGGGCTTCGCGCCGCGCGTGACGGGGCGAATGTCGCTATCGCGGCCAAGACCGAGACGCCGCATCCCAAGCTTCCCGGCACGATCTACACGGCGGCCGAGGAGATCGAGAAGGCCGGGGGACGCGCCTTGCCGCTCGTCGTGGATGTGCGCGACGAAGCCTCGGTGAAGGACGGCATCGACAGGGCTGCCGCGCATTTCGGCGGCCTCGATATCGTCGTCAACAATGCCAGCGCCGTGCAGGTCACGCCGGTCACGCAGACCGACATGAAGCGCTTCGACCTGATGCATCAGGTCAATGCGCGGGGGACCTACATGGTGTCGAAATACGCGATCCCGCATCTCGAGAAGGCGCAGAACCCGCACATTCTCATGAACTCGCCGCCGCTCGATATGCAGGAAAAATGGTTTGCGCCGCACACCGCCTATTCGATGGCGAAATACGGCATGAGCCTCGTCGTCCTGGGCCTTGCCGGCGAGTTGCGCAGCAAGGGGATCGCGGTCAATGCCATCTGGCCGCGCACGATCATCGCGACCAGTGCGATCCGGAACGTGCTTGGCGGCGATGCGGCCATGCGCATGGCGCGCTCGCCCGAGATCATGGCGGATGCGGCATACGCAATCTTCGAGAAACCCGCGAAATCGTTCACCGGCAACTTTCTGATCGACGATGCGTTCCTTGCGAGCGAAGGCGTCACCGATTTCGAGCAGTACCGGATGGACCCGACCCAGCCGCTCGCGCCATGCTTCTTCACGCCCGACGTTCCTCCGCCGCCGAAGGGAGTCGTCATCGACGGCAGGCGCGATATCCGTAGCGTTCCCAATCCCGCTGTGTCAGGCTAGATCGACAGCAAGCCTGCGATGACGACACTTCTTATCAGCCATCCCGCGTGCCTCGACCACCTCACGCCGGCCGGACATCCCGAGCGGCCCGATCGCCTGCGGGCAGTCGAGCGCGCTCTGGAGGATGAAAGGTTTGCGAACCTGGCGCGCGTGGCCGCACCCCGCGCCGACATCGAGACGATCGCGCTGTGTCACCCGACCGATTATGTCGAGGCGATCCGCGACGCCTCGCCCAAGGAAGGCATCGTGCATATCGATGCCGACACCTCGATGTCGCCGGGCAGCTACGAGGCAGCCTTGCGTGCAGTCGGAGGAGCGACCTTCGCCGTCGACGAGGTGGTCGCGCGAAAGGCCGCCAACGCTTTTGTCGCCGTGCGTCCGCCCGGGCATCACGCAGAGACGGCGCGACCGATGGGATTTTGTCTCTTCAACAGCGCAGCGATCGCCGCGCGCTACGCCCAGAAGAAGCATGGCCTTGCGCGCGTAGCGATCATGGATTTCGACGTCCATCACGGCAACGGCTCGCAGGAGATTTTCTGGAGCGATTCCTCCGTCATGTATTGCTCGACGCACCAGATGCCGCTTTATCCCGGTACCGGCGCGAAATCCGAACGCGGGGACTATGACAACATCGTCAATGCGCCCCTGCGCGCCGGCGATGGCGGCCGCCAGTTCCGCGAGGCGATGGAAAGTGCGATTCTCCCGCGGATCGATGCCTTCGGCCCGGACCTGATCGTGATTTCGGCCGGCTTCGACGCTCACGAACGCGACCCGCTGGCGAGCCTGAATTTCGTCGAGGACGATTTCTCCTGGGCTACGGCGAAGCTGATGGACCTGGCCGACAAGCATGCCGGGGGGCGCGTCGTTTCGATGCTTGAAGGCGGGTACGACCTGCAGGGTCTCGCCACCTCCGCCGCGGCCCATGTCACCCGACTGATGCGCGGCTAGAGGCGAAGGTCCTCGCTTGCTTTCGCGGCACGATGGCGCTAGGTCCGCCATCAAGCGACGAATCCAGGCGGGTTTCGATGGCCGACGCCAACAACACAGATACTGGAAGCATGCCCTTCGAGCGGGCGATCGAGGAGCTTGAATCGATCATAAGCCGGCTCGAGGCAGGCAAGGTGCCGCTCGAAGAATCTGTAAAAATTTATGAGCGGGGCGAGGCGCTGAAACGCCGGTGCGAGGAACTCCTCAGCCAGGCCGAGGCCAGAGTGGAAAGAATAACCCGGGATTCCGAAGGAAAACCGCGCGGAACGGAACCGCTGGACGTCAAATAGTCCGGCGGCGTGCGGGAAAAATCTCAGCCGTGGCAAGACCGTAGCGGGTCGGCCTGGTCCGAGCGAATTGCGGCTGCCCCGCATTTTGATGTAACGTTTGCCGGTTTTGCCGACCTTTTCGAGCTTCGGAGCAGTCGCTTGTCCCAGTCCAAAACGCCTCTTCTCGACCGTGTCAGCATACCCGCTGATCTGCGCCGTCTCGATGAATCGGAGCTGACCCAATTCGCCGCCGAACTCCGGCAGGAAATGATCGATGCCGTCGCTGTCACGGGCGGCCATCTCGGCGCGGGGCTCGGCGTCGTCGAGCTCACGGTCGCCCTGCATTATGTCTTCAACACTCCGGAAGACCGCTTGATCTGGGATGTCGGTCATCAGGCCTATCCGCACAAGATCATCACCGGCCGCCGTGACCGTATCCGCACGCTGCGTCAGGGCGGCGGACTATCGGGTTTCACGAAGCGGGCCGAGAGCGAATACGATCCGTTCGGCGCGGCGCATTCCTCGACCTCGATATCGGCCGGACTCGGCATGGCCGTGGCACGCGACCTCAAGGGGGGGCACAATAATGTGGTCGCCGTGATCGGCGACGGCGCAATGTCGGCGGGCATGGCCTACGAGGCCATGAACAATGCCGGCGCGATCAATTCGCGCCTGATCGTCATTCTCAACGACAACGACATGTCGATTGCGCCGCCCGTCGGCGCGATGTCGGCCTATCTCGCTCGGCTTCTGTCCGGCAAGACCTATCGCAGCCTGCGGGAGATCGGCAAGCAGCTTGCGAACAGGCTGCCGAAGTTTATCGAAGAGCGCGCGATGCGTGTCGAGGAATATGCGCGCGGCATGGTCACCGGCGGCACGCTGTTCGAGGAACTCGGCTTCTACTATGTCGGCCCGATCGACGGGCATAACCTCGATCATCTTTTGCCGGTACTGAAGAATGTCCGCGACGCCGAGGAAGGCCCGATCCTCGTTCATGTCGTGACGCAGAAGGGCAAGGGTTATCCCCCGGCCGAAGCCTCTGCCGACAAGTATCACGGCGTCGTCAAGTTCGACGTGGCGACCGGCGCTCAGATGAAGGCGAAATCGAACGCGCCGAGCTACACCAAGGTGTTTGGTGAGAGTCTCGTCAAGGAAGCCAGGAAGGACGACAAGATCGTCGCGATCACCGCGGCCATGCCGGGCGGCACGGGCGTCGATATCTTCGAGAAGGTGTTCCCCGAGCGCACTTTCGACGTCGGCATAGCCGAGCAGCACGCGGTCACCTTCGCGGCGGGACTTGCGACCGAAGGCTACAAGCCGTTCGCTGCGATCTATTCGACCTTCCTCCAGCGCGGCTATGATCAGGTCGTGCACGACGTCGCCATCCAGTCGCTGCCCGTGCGCTTTGCGCTCGACCGGGCCGGGCTCGTCGGCGCCGATGGTCCGACGCATGCCGGCTCTTTCGACATCGCCTATCTAGGCTGCCTCCCCGGCTTCGTATTGATGGCGGCGGCCGACGAGGCCGAGCTGGTGCACATGGTGGCCACTGCCGCCGCGATCGACGACAGGCCCAGCGCGCTGCGCTATCCGCGCGGCGACGGCGTCGGCGTGGAATTGCCGGACGAAGGCAAGCCGCTGGAAATCGGCAAGGGGCGCATCCTGCGCGAGGGCACCAAGGTCGCGCTGTTGTCGTATGGCACGCGGCTGGCGGAATGTCTCAAGGCGGCCGAGGAACTGGCCGGATTCGGCCTGTCGACCACGGTTGCCGACGCCCGCTTCGCCAAGCCGCTCGACGTCGACCTGGTGTTGCGGCTTGCCAACGAGCACGAGGTGCTGATCACGATCGAGGAAGGCTCGGTCGGCGGCTTTGGCTCCTTCGTCATGCACGAACTCGCCAATCATGGCGCCCTCGACAGCGGCCTGAAGCTGCGCATGATGGTTCTACCCGACATCTTCATCGATCATGATTCGCCGAACGCGATGTATGCCAAGGCCGGGCTCGACGCCAAGGGCATCGTGACAAAGGTGTTCGAGGCGCTCGGCAAGGATTTGAAGGCCGGCACCGTCAAGCTCGCCTGACGCGCGGCGGCGCGGCACGCGGCTGCGCCGGTTCCATCCATAGGCCTGATGCGATCCATCGATATTGTTCGCTTTCATCGGCGGACGCGATGAGTATTGTCCGCCACCATGACCATGCCGGGAACCTTGACCGCGGCGCTGCGCGCGCCCGCGGGCGGCGCGCTTTGGCGCACCGAACTGATCGAGACCATCAGGCTCGCCTTGCCGATCGCGCTCACGCAGCTCGGCCAGGTGGCGATGATGACGACCGATCTCGCCTTGCTCGGGCGGCTCGGCGACACGGTCGTGGCTGCCGCTGCGCTCGCTCACACCATCCTGTTCGCGGCGTTCGTGCTGGGCATGGGGCTCGTCTCGGCGGTCTCTCCGCTGGCGGCGCAGGCCTTCGGCGCGCGCGAGCCGCGCATGGTGCGCCGGGCCTTGCGCGTCGGGCTGTGGGCTGCGTTCCTGCTCGGCGTTCCGCTGACGCTCGGGCAGCTTTATGGCTTTGAGATCCTGACCGCGCTCGGCCAGACCGAGGAGGCGGCAAGGCTCGCGGCGCGCTATCTTGACGGCCTCGCCTGGTGCATGGTGCCGGGCTGGTGGTTCATCGCGCTGCGCAGCTTCATGAGCGCGGTGAACCGGCCCGAGCCCGCGCTGTGGATCACGCTTGTGGCGATTCCCGCGAACGCGCTGCTCGGATACGGGCTGATCTATGGTGCATTCGGCCTGCCCGCGCTCGACCTGCTCGGTGCCGGAATCGCAACAACCATCGTGAATCTGGGCATGTGTGCGGCCTGCATATGGATCGCCTATGCGCGGCCTCCGTTCCGCAAATACAGGATTCTCGGCAATGTCTGGCGCCCCGACTGGCCGCTATTCGGCAAGCTTCTGGCGATCGGTCTGCCGATCTCCGGCGCGTTCCTGCTCGAATACGGATTGTTCGCCGCCGCCGCCCTGCTGATGGGCTGGATCGGCACGACCGCGCTCGCCGCGCACCAGATCGCGCTCACCACCGCAGCCGTCCTGTTCATGGTGCCGTTCGGCGTCTCGATGGCGGCGACCGTGCGCGTCGGACAGGCGGCCGGCCGGCGCGATGCCGCGGCAACGCGGCTTGCCGGCTTCACCGCGATCTGGATCGGCGTCGTGTTCATGGCGGCGATGACGCTCGCCGTGATCGGCCTGCGCCACGACATTCCCGCGCTTTTCCTGGGCTCGGACGCGCCGGGCAGCCGGGACACGGCCATGCTCGCCGCCGCCCTGCTGCTGCTCGGCGCGACCTTCTTCATCGCCGACGGCGTGCAGACGGTGGCGGCCGGCGCGCTGCGCGGCCTCAACGACACGCGCATCCCGCTCCTGTTCTCGGCGGTCTGCTTCTGGGTGATCGGATTTTCCGGCTCCTACGGCCTCGGATTTCCGCTCAGGCTCGGCGCGGAGGGCATCTGGATCGGCTTCACGATCGGGCTGGTCCTCTATGCGCTGCTGCTGGTCTGGCGCTTCCATCGGCTCACGAAACGCGGGTATCTTCCGGCCATCGCGCACACCTGACGCCGGAATTTCCCCAAGATGACCGAACGGCTTGTGGTCGCCCATATCGGTCATCGCGGCGACGGCATCGCCGACACGGCCGAGGGGCCGGTCTATATCCCCTGCACGCTGCCCGGCGAGACGGTGGAGACGGAGCCGTTTCCGGGCCATCCCGACCGCAGGCTGCTGCTGCGGATCGTCGAGCCATCCCCGGACCGTATCGCGCCGATCTGCCCGCATTTCGGGACCTGCGGCGGCTGCGCGCTGCAGCATTGGGCGGAGCCGCATTATCGCGCGTGGAAGCGCGATCTCGTTGTTTCCGCGCTGGACAATCTGCACATCGAGGCGCCGGTCGGCGAGCTGATCGATGCGCATGGCGAGGGCCGCAGGCGCATGGTGCTGCATGCGCGGCGCGGCTCAAAAGACGTGCTGGAAGTCGGATTCTCCGCGTTGCGATCGCATATCATCGTGCCGATCGATCGCTGTCCGGTGCTGGCGCCCGGACTCGAGGGCGCGATCCCGATCGCCTGGACGATCGCGGAAACGCTCAGGACCACCGAAAAACCGCTTGATATTCAAATGACTGCGACCGACACCGGCCTCGATATCGACGTGCGGGGCTCGGGCGCGCTCAATGCCAGGACGACCGCCGCTCTGGCCCGTGTCGCCGAGAGCGGCGGCATCGCCCGCATCACCCGCCACGGCGAACTGGTGACGCAACGGCGCGTCCCCACGGTCCAAATGGGGCGCGCGAGCGTGCCGATCCCGCCCGGCTCCTTCCTGCAGGCCACCGCCAGGGGCGAAGCCGTGCTCGGCGCTCTTGTCGCCGAGCATCTGGGTCGCCCGGCGACGGTCGCCGATCTGTTCTCCGGCGCCGGACCCTTCGCGCTGCGGCTCGCCGAGCGCGCGCGCATCCTCGCCGTGGACAACGACGAGCTCGCGCTCGACGCCCTTTCGCGGGCCGCGCGGGCAACCAGCGGCCTCAAGCCGATCGAAACGCAGCGGCGCGACCTGTTCCGCCGGCCGCTGATGGCGCAGGAGCTGAAGAAGACCGATGCGGTGGTATTCGACCCGCCGCGCGACGGCGCGCAGGCGCAGGCGCGCGAGCTGGCTAAAAGCAATGTGCCGCTCGCGATCGCGGTGTCATGCAACGCCGCGACCTTCGCGCGCGACGCGCGAATTTTGATCGACGGCGGCTACAGGCTGAGTGCCGTCACGCCGGTCGACCAGTTCCGCTACACGGCGCATGTCGAGATCGTCGCGAAGTTCATGCGTTGATCAAGAAGGCGACGTGCTCAGTTTGTCCGGCGTCCGTGGCCGCGTGGAACGCACGGCGACATCCTGGAAATGAAGCCGCCGCAAGGTCCGCTCCCGGGTTTCGCTGCGCTCGACTCGGACTACAATGCCGTCATGGCCGGGCCTGTCCCGGCCATACACGATTTACTTTGTCGCCAAGACGTGGATGTCCTCGACAAGAGCGGGCATGACGGCAGACAGATTGGCGCAAGCCAAATGGACGCTGCTCCAAACCCTAATTCCCCCAGCGCTCCTGCCAGATTCGCTCGCCGAGCGTGCAGGAGACGCGCGGCTGTTGCGCGGACGCGGGGATGACGCGGCCTTCCGGCACGCGCCCCGCGATTTCCAGCACCAGCTTGGTGCGCGTCGCCTCGATGAACTTGTCGCGGTCGCGGATCGGGATCACGAAGGCGCCGGGGCCGCCGATCACGCAATCCTCGTAGTAGATGTCGAGCTGGTCGATATCCATCGTGGCGTAGCTCGGCCTCTTCACCATCACCGGCAGGCCATTGATGGTGATGCCCCTGGCCAGCGCCTCGTCGCGCGCCACGGTCACGATCGGCCCCTGGTTGTTGGCGCCGTCGCCGGAAATGTCGATCACCCGGCGCAGCCCGCGAAAGCCGCTCGTCTCGAACAAGGCCGCGCCGAACTCGATGGCGCCGGCGACCGAGGTGCGCGCCGCGCGCCGATACGGCGCGGCGGCAAGCTCCGACACGAAGGCGTCGGCGGATTCCGGGCCTTCGATGATGCGCCACGGCACCACGACGCGCCGCTCATGCGTGCCGGCCCATTCGAAATAGGTTACGGCGATCCTGCCGTTGATGCCCTCCCGCAGGGCGCGCATGAATTCGATCGAGGTCAGCGCCTTGATATAGCCCTCACGCTGCAAGGCCTGCTCGTCGGGATCCATCGAATAGGAAATATCGACGCCGAGAACGAGCTCGACATCGACAGGCACAGGCTTGCCGGCCTGCACATATTGCGGCTGGAGCGGCGCGGCGTCGCCGCTCAATGCCCAGGCCAGAATGGAAAGGGACGCGAGCGCTGCGAGCGGACGAACACCGCGGGCCATCCGGAACTCTCCTGCCAGTCCGCGCAATGGTGACATGATCGCGCGGCGTACGGAAGGCTCTAAAGTACGATAGTATGCATTGAATCGGCACATCGCGCGATCAGGCGGGAACGTAGGTCAGCCTGATCGCGTCCTCGCCGATCCGATCGCTGGCCACGAGGCGGAGCCGCGGCCGGGGGCCGGCGAAGAACGGCTTGCCACGGCCGAGCACGACGGGATGGATGTAGAGCTGATACTCGTCAATCAGACCTATATCGCCAAGGCTTCGCGCCAGCTCTGGCCCGCCAACTTCTATCTCGCCCGCGAGCTGATCCTTCAGCCCGCGTATCACTGTTTCGATGTTCTCCGCGACCAGCATGGCGTTAGGGCCGACCGAATTCAGCGAGCGCGACACGACCCACTTCGGCAGGCTCCGCCACGCAGCTGCGAAGTCGCGTTCCTCCGGCCCCCACTCGGGATGCTCGTCGTCCCAATAGCGCATGACCTCATACAGGCGGCGGCCATACACGCTGGCCGCCGCATCGCGCACCCGGTCGATGAAGTGACGAAAGAGCACGGGATCCGGCACAAATGCCTGATGGTCGTGATCGACATAGCCGTCCAGCGACTGGTTCATTCCGAAGACGAGCTTGGCCATGCTGCAACGCTCTATTCGGCGGCTTCCGTGGACAGGATTTCGATGCCGAATCCGCCTAGCCCCACATAGGTCAGCTTCTTGGAAGTCAGCAGCCGGATGGAGGAAATGCCGAGGTCCTTGAGGATCTGCGCGCCAAGCCCGATCTCGCGCCATTGCCGGATGCGCGCGGTCTCCGAGCCGGAATCGCCTTCCTTCGGAATCGCGGCGACCGGCACGCCGGCGGTGCCGTCGCGCAGATAGACGATCACGCCGCGGCCGTCGGCCTTGAAGCGGGCGAGCGCGGCATTGATGGTGCGCGCGCCGCCGAACACGTCGCCGATCACATCGGCGCGATGCAGCCGCGCCAGCATGTTGGTGCCATCGCCGATCCGGCCATAGACGAAGGCCATGTGATGCTGCTGGTCGAACGGCGTGGCGAAGGCATAGCCCTGCAGCGTGCCGATCGAGGACACCACCGGAAACTCGCCGACGCGGGTAACGAGTTTTTCGCGCGCCTGCCGGTGGGCGATCAGGTCCGCGATCGAAAGGCTTTTCAGCCCGTGCTTCTGCGCGAAGGCGGCAACCTGCGCGCCGCGCATCACGCTGCCGTCGTCGTTCATGAGTTCTGCCAGCACGCCGACGGGCGGCAGTCCCGCGAGGCGGCAGAGATCGACGCAGGCCTCGGTATGGCCCGAGCGCATCAGCACGCCGCCGTCGCGCGCCACGAGCGGAAACACATGGCCGGGCCGCACGAAATCCGCCGCCCCGCTATTGCCGTTGGCGAGCGCGCGCACGGTGTTGGTGCGCTCCTCGGCGGAAATGCCGGTGGTCAGCCCGTGGCGGACATCGACCGAGACGGTGAAGGCGGTGCCGAGCGGGGCATCGTTATGCGACACCATCGGGTCGAGATGCAGCCTCTTGGCTTCGTCCGCGGAGAGCGGCGCGCAGACGATGCCCGAGGTATGCCGGATGATGAAGCCCATCTTTTCCGGCGTGCAATGCGCGGCGGCGATGAAGAGGTCGCCCTCGTTCTCGCGGTCGTCGTCGTCTGACACGACGACCAGCTCGCCGCGGGCGAAAGCCGCGACCACGTCCTCAACGCGGCGATGAATATCGTTCACCTTGTATGTCCTGCTCAGTCATTCACGACGCCGGGGAAGCCGGCGATCCGGTATCCGGACCCCGGCTCGGTGCCCGATTCTGGATCCCGGGTTCCGGCCTTCGGCCGGCCACGGAATGATCGCGCGCAAGTTGTTGAAACCTTCACTCATGCCTTCGGCTTCGAAAACGGCCAGGCCGCGCTGTCACCGACCTGTCCGCGATGCCTCAGATAGTGATCGGCGATGACGCATGCCACCATCGCCTCGCCGACCGGCACCGCGCGGATGCCGACGCAGGGGTCGTGGCGGCCGGTGGTGACGACATCGGCCTCCTCGCCGTGGCGCGTCACGGTCTTGCGCGGCGCGAGAATCGAGGAGGTCGGCTTGACGGCGAAGCGCGCGACCACCGGCTGGCCGGTGGCAATGCCGCCGAGAATGCCGCCCGCGTGATTAGAGAGAAAGCGCGGCCTGCCGTCATTGCCGACGCGCATCTCGTCGGCATTGTCCTCACCCGAGAGCGAGGCCGCGGCGAAGCCGTCGCCGATCTCGACGCCCTTGACCGCGTTGATGCCCATCAGCGCGCCGGCAAGCTCGGCATCGAGCTTGGCATAGACCGGCGCGCCGAGCCCCGCCGGCACGCCCTCGGCGACGATCTCGATCACCGCGCCGATGGAGGAGCCGGCCTTGCGGACACCGTCGAGATAATCCTCGAAGAATTTCGCCGCCTTGGCGTCGGGACAGAAGAACGGGTTGCGCGCGACCTCGTCCCAGTCCCAGTTGGCGCGATCGATCCTGTGCGGGCCCATCTGCACCAGCGCGCCGCGCACAACGAGCCCCGGCACGACCTTGCGCGCGATCGCGCCCGCGGCGACGCGCGCCGCGGTCTCGCGCGCGGAGGCGCGCCCCCCGCCGCGATAATCGTGCAGCCCGTATTTGACGTCGTAGGTGTAGCCGGCGTGGCCGGGGCGGTACTTGTCCCGGATCGCCGAATAATCCTTCGAGCGCTGGTCGACATTCTCGATCAGCAGCGCGATCGGCGTGCCGGTGGTGACGTCCTGCCCGCTGTCCTCGTCGCGGAACACGCCGGAGAGGATTTTCACCGCGTCCGGCTCCTGCCGCTGGGTGGTGAAGCGCGATTGCCCCGGACGGCGGCGGTCAAGCTCGGCCTGGATGTCCTGCGCGGTCAGCGGGATGCGCGGCGGGCAGCCATCGACCACGCAGCCGAGCGCGACCCCGTGGCTTTCGCCGAAGGTCGTGACCCGGAAAAGATGGCCGAAGGTGTTGAAGGACATGGGTTGTTTGCTTGGGCTGCCGGTTGGTAGCCCGCGCGCCTTGCAGGGTCAAATCAGCGCTTCCGCCTCGGTTACCGCTTGCTTCAAGTCGGCAGCGGGCAGGAAAGCCGAACCAGCCCCCTCACACCTCCCCGACCTTGAGGTCGGGCGCGTCGGGATGCTTGATGCCGACGATGTGGTAGCCGGCATCGACATGCTGGATTTCGCCGGTCACGCCGCGCGACAGGTCGGAGAGAAAATACACCGCAGCGTCCCCCACGTCGTCGAGCGTGACGTTGCGGCGCAGCGGCGTGTTGTATTCGTTCCATTTCAGGATGTAGCGGAAGTCGCCGATGCCGGATGCGGCAAGCGTCTTGATCGGGCCGGCCGAGATCGCGTTGACGCGGATCTTCTTCTGCCCGAGATCGGCGGCGAGATAGCGCACGGAGGATTCCAGCGCCGCCTTGGCGAGACCCATCACGTTGTAATGCGGCATCCACTTTTCCGCGCCGTAATAGGTCAGCGTCAAGAGCGAGCCGCCATTCGTCATCAGCTTCTCGGCGCGCTGCGCGATGGCGGTGAACGAATAGCAGGAGATCAGCATCGTCCTGGTGAAATTGTCGGCCGTGGTATCGACGAACCGGCCGTCGAGCTGGTCCTTGTCGGAAAACGCAATCGCATGCACGACGAAATCGAGCGAACCCCAGGTCGACTGCACCGCCGCGAAGGCCGCATCGATGGTCGCGGGCTCCATCACGTCGCAATGGCCGACGACGATGCCGTCCACTTCCTCGGCCAGCGGCTCGACGCGCTTCCTGAGCGCCTCGCCCTGATAGGTGAAGGCGAGATCGGCGCCGTGCGCGCGGCAGGACCGCGCAATACCCCAGGCGATCGAGCGGTTGTTCGCGACCCCCATGATCAGCCCGCGCTTGCCGCGCATGAGATCGGAGCCGTCCGCCATGCCCAATGCCTCCCGCTGGAATGTCCGCATGCCGGAAGAACCCGGCCGGCCCGTTGTGGCACAAGGATTTTAACCCTTCAAGCAGCGCGAATCCCGCGGATTTGCTGGCATTTCCCGGAATATGCGGCCAAAAGCGGGGTTGCCCCATTAAGCCGAGCGGCAGAGTCTTTCTGTCCCGAAAACGGAGAGCGAGCGTGGCAAGCTTCCAGCAAAGCGTCGAAGCCGCCGTTCCGGCCTTGCGGCGCTATGCACGCGCGCTGACCCGCAATGCGGACATCGCCGACGATCTCGTGCAGGACACGCTGGTGCGGGCGCTGCGCTCGGAGCGGCTGTTCCAAGGCGGCGACATCCGCGCCTGGCTGTTCACCATCCTCACCAATCTCAACCGCAACCGGCTGCGCTCGCTGGCGCGGCGTCCGGCGATGTCCCATCTGGAGGATGACGACGCCGCCGATTTTTCCGGGCCTGAGGCCGGCGGCCGCGACATCTCGCGCGCGCTCGCCGGTCTCGTCGAGGACCAGCGCGAGGCGCTGCTGCTCGTGGTGCTGGAGGGGCTGTCCTACCGCGAGATTGCCGAGGTGCAGGGTGTGCCGATCGGCACGGTGATGTCGCGACTCGCGCGCGCACGCGCGCAAATCAAAAGCTATCTCGACGGCGAGCGCCCGGCGCTGCGCCGCGTGAAATGATCGAGGTTCACAGATGACAAACCCGGACCCCAACGTGACTCCCGAGGAGTTGCACGCCTATGTCGACAACGAGCTCACGCCCGAGCGGCGCGGCGCGGTCGAAATCTGGCTCGCATCCCATCCCGACGATGCCGCACAGGTCGCCGCCTGGCGCGCGCAGGCCGACGCCATTCGCGCGCGCTACAACGCGGTCGCGAGCGAGCCGGTGCCGGCACGGCTCAAAGTCGAGCAGATTCTGCGCAACGGACGAAGCTGGCGTGCGGTTGCGGCGGCGGCGGTGATCGCGGCCTTTATCGGCGGCGGCGTCGTGGGCTGGGTGGCGCACGGCGCCTCGGCCGCGCCGGTCGAGGTTTCCGCCTTCGAGCGGCTGAGCGGAGAAGCCATCGCCGCGCACAAGCTCTACATCAACGAGGTGCGCCATCCGATCGAGGTCGGCGCGACCTAGGCGCATCTGCTGCCGTGGCTGTCGCGGCGCGTCGGCACGCAATTGCGCGCGCCCGACCTCGCGGCCTTCGACCTGAAGCTGCTGGGCGGACGCCTGCTGCCGGGCGTCGCGGGGCCTGCCGCTCTTTTCATGTATGAGAGCAGCACCGGCGAGCGCGTGACCATGTATTGCTCGAAGCTCGCCGAGGAGAGCCGTCCGCTGATCTTTACCGAGAGCGGGAATTCGGGATCGGTGAACTGGGTCGAAAGCGGCTATGCCTATGTGGTCAGCGGCCCGGCGGACAAGCTGAAGCTGAAGGCCATCGCCAAGGCCGCCTATCTGCAGATCGAGAACCGCCCCGCACCGGCGCCGCAGAATCGCACAGGCATCGACTGGCTGCTGTCCCTGTTCGGGTAGCGGAAGGAGGCAGGACCGCGATCAGCCGAAGCTCTTGCGCGGGTCGTAGGTTTTGCTGTCGCGCCATTCGCGCATCAGCTCGTCGAGCCGGTCGTCGGACCGGTCCGGCAGCACGATGCGCACGGTCGCCAGCAGGTCGCCCGCACCGTCCTTGCCGGGCAGGCCCTTGCCGCGCAGCCGGAAGGTACGTCCGCCCGACGTGTTGGCCGGGATCGCCAGCTCAACCGCGCCGTCGAGGGTCGGCACGCGCACCTTGCCGCCGAGCACCGCCTCATACAGCGTGATCGGGAGTTCGAGCCGCAGATTCTGCCCGTCGCGCTCGAAATAGGGATGTTTTGCAACGCTGACGGTGATCAGCGCATCGCCGGGTTCGCCCGGTCCGCTCATCCCCTGGCCTTTCAGGCGGATGGTCTGGCCGTCGGCGATACCAGCCGGGATTTTGACCTCGACATCCTTGCCCGTCGGCAGCCGCACCCGCCGCGTCGCATTGCCGGTGAGATCGGACAGCGAGACGGTGAGCGGCACCGAGATGTCCTGACCGCGCGGCGGCGGTGGCGGCGGGAAATCGTCTGCTTCGAACTCGAACGTGCCGGCGCCGCCGCGGCCGCGCCGGGCGCTCCCGAACATGCCTTTCAGAATCTCGTCGATGCCTCCGCCGCCCTCGAAGCCGGAGAAGCCGCCCTGCGCGCCCGCGCGCCCGCGCGTTGCGCCGCCCGGCCCCCAGGTGAAGCTTTCGAATCCGCCCTGGCCGCCGCCGAAGCCGCCGGGATGCACGCCTTCAAATCCCTGGAATTTCGGCTTGCCCTCCGCGTCGATCTCGCCGGCATCGAATTGCTTGCGCTTCTTCTCGTCGCCGAGAATTTCATATGCGGCATTCAGCTCCGAAAACCGCGCAGCCGCCTTCGGATCGTTCTTGTTGGCGTCGGGGTGATGCTTCTTCGCCAGCTTGCGGAAGGCGCTCTTGATGTTGCTGGCGCTCGCCCCCCGCGGCACTCCCAGCACATCATACGGATCGCGCATTCAGTTACCTCGGTTCACGGCTACCGCGGCCGCCAAAGCCGCGAATTTGCGTCGAAATGTGGGGGCAAATCCCGACCTTCGCAATGCGCCGGAGGTTGCGAATGCACGAAATCAGGCGGGTCCCGAACGCTTCCAGGGCTTCAGGGTCCGCACTTCCCAATTGCCCGGCCGCACCCGGCAGGCCTCGCCCTGCAGCCAGCTTTCGGTGCCGGGCCTGACGTAGCTTGCGAGGAAGTCGCGGCAGATGCGGCCATCCTGGCTGTAAGCCGAGGCGATCGGGGTCACGGTTCCGCGGGCGCCGGTCGCCGGATTTTCCCAGGGGGCGCTGGCATTCTTCCCGCCCCGGCTCAGGACGTCGGAGAGGGCGGCCCGGGCATAGGCGAGGTCGGAGGCCGTCGGTTGCGCCCCGCCATCGAGCGCCGCCGGCAGCACGGAAGCATGGGCTTGGGAGGCTTGCGATTGATCCTGGGACCGATCCTGGGCGGCGACCGATCCGGTCGTGACCTCCTCGTCTTTTCCCGTCATCGATCCTAGCTGGTAGGAGCAGCCGGCGCCGGACAGGCCAAGCGCCACGGCCACGCTGCAGGACGCAACCGGGGGCCATAGGCGCGACGGAAACCATCGCCTATAACCCCGATCCCGGAACGCACCATGTGCCTGGATGACGGCCACGACGCGGTACTCCACCCATGACAGAAGCAGACTCCATGAAACACCCTGGCTGGTTAAGGAGTGGTGATTTCACGGAAGCCGACGAGCCCTATGCCCTGTTCGAGGCCTGGTTCGAGGACGCCAAGGCCAAGGAGCCGGCCGACCCCAACGCCATGGCGCTCGCGACCGTCGACGGCGAGGGCCTGCCGGACGTGCGGATGGTTCTGCTCAAGGGTTTCGACGAACGGGGCTTCGTGTTCTTTACCAATACCACCAGTGCAAAGGGGCGCGAACTTGCCGTCCAGCCCAAGGCGGCGCTGCTGTTTCACTGGAAATCGCTGAACCGGCAGGTGCGCGTGCGCGGGCCGGTCGAGCCGGTCACGACGGAAGAAGCCGACGCCTATTTCGCAACCCGTCCCCGCCAGGCGCAGATCGGCGCCTGGGCCAGCCAGCAATCCGCGCCGCTCGAGAGCCGCTTCGCGTTCGAGAAGGCGATCGCGCTTTACGCCGCCAAATATGCCGTCGGCGACGTGCCGCGTCCGCCGCACTGGTCGGG
Source organism: Pseudorhodoplanes sp. (assembly GCA_013388965.1). Classification (GTDB taxonomy): domain Bacteria; phylum Pseudomonadota; class Alphaproteobacteria; order Rhizobiales; family Xanthobacteraceae; genus Pseudorhodoplanes. The sequence continues at coordinate 19,734 of JACAEG010000229.1, forward strand.
ATACCGGATCGTGCCGCTTGCGATCGAATTCTGGCATGACCGGCCGTTCCGCCTGCATGACAGGATCGTGTTTCGCCGCGCGGACGAGCGCGCCCCGTGGACCAAGACGCGGCTTTATCCGTGAGCTAGGTTGGCCATGCAGGAAAACCGGAAAGAGCCAATGCCGAACACGGCCACCAACCAGCCCAGGCGCATATTGCTGCTGACCGGCGCAAGCCGCGGGATCGGGCACGCGACGGTAAAACGCTTTTCCAGTGCCGGGTGGCGCGTCATCACCTGTTCGCGCCATGCCTTCCCCGAAAACTGCCCGTGGGAGATGGGCCCGGAGGACCACATCCAGGTGGATCTTGCCGATTCGGAGAACACCGAATTCGCCATCGCGGAAATCAAGCGAAGGCTGCCCGACGGACTCCTGCACGCACTCGTCAACAATGCCGCAATCTCGCCCAAGGCGGAGGGCGGCAAGCGTCTGTCCTCCATCGACACGACGATCGATGTCTGGCGGCACGTGTTCGGCGTCAATTTCTTCGCGCCGATCATGCTGGCGCGCGGCCTGATCGACGAACTGAAGGCGGCGCACGGGTCGGTCGTGAACGTGACCTCGATCGCCGGCTCGCGCGTGCATCCCTTTGCGGGCGCGGCCTACGCGACCTCCAAGGCTGCGCTCGCCGCCCTCACCCGCGAGATGGCGTCTGACTTCGGCCGCGTCGGCGTGCGCGTCAACGCGATCGCGCCGGGGGAGATCGACACGTCCATCCTGTCGCCGGGAACCGAGAAGATCGTCGAGCAGATCCCGATGCAGCGGCTCGGCACGCCCGACGAAGTGGCCAAAATCATCTACGTGCTGTGCACCGAGACATCGTCCTACGTGAACGGCGCGGAGATCCACATCAACGGCGGCCAGCACGTCTAGTCAGCAGTCATTCCGGAGCGGCGAAGCCGCGAAGCGGAATCCGGACAAGCAGAACCGAATTGGATAGACGGATTTCGGGTTCACCTGCTTCGCACCCGCCCCGGATCGACAGAAGACCGGCTACAGGTACTTCTTCCACTTGAAATACAGATACGGCAGAATCGCTGCGGCAATCATCATGCCGATGGCGATCGGATAGCCGAACCGCCAGTCCAGCTCCGGCATGTTGTGAAAGTTCATGCCGTAGATCGACGCGATCAGCGTCGGCGGCAGGAATGCCACCGCCGCCACCGAGAAAATCTTGATGATGTTGTTCTGCTCGATCGTCACCACGCCGACCAGCGCGTCGAGCAGAAACGTGCCCTTGTTGGTCAAAAAGGCCGAATGGTCGATGAGCGATTGCACGTCGCGATGCATCGACTTGAGCTGTGCGCGGTTTTCCTTCGACCAGCGCATGCCTTCTGCCTCGTTGACGACGAACAGCAGCATCCTTCCGATCGAAACCAGGCTTTCGCGCACCTTGGCGGTGTGGTCGGCCTTGCGGCCGATATTGCCGAGGAGTTCGTTGTAGAACTGGGCGGCGCGCGAGCGCCGCCGCTCGAATATCTGCGACGAGACCTCGTCGATCTCCGCGCCGATGCGCTCGAGCACGTCGGCCGCGCGGTCGATGATTGCGTCCAGCAGATCGATCAGCACCGTCTCGCCGGTGATATCCGAGGGACAGGACCGCGCCAGTTTGTTGCGGATCAAGGCGAAGGGCTTGGGCTCATCGTAGCGCACCGTGATCAGCCGCCGGCCCGCAAGAATGAACGTGACCGGAGTGGTCTTCGGCAACGGCGTGTCCTGCTGGTACAGCAGCGTCGCCGTCATGTATCGGGCGTTGTTCTCGATGTAGAGCCGGCTCGACGGCTCGATCTCCTGCATCTCCTCCGCGGTCGGTATCGCGACGCCGACGACTTTCTCGACGACCTTGTCTTCGGCGGGAGTCGGATTGACCAGATCGATCCAGACGGCCTGCTCGGGAACCGACGCTCCGTCGGCGACGGCAATCGATTCGAGACTCGATCCACGGGGAAGATAGGCAACCAGCATGACTGACCTGCATCGCGTAGCGAACCCGCATGGCGGATTCGCCCGGCAGTCATGGCCGCCCTTTGCGACTCCTGCAAGTCATCTGAAAAAATTGGCGCCGGGGCCGGCGGGGCCCCGCACGCTCAGGCCGGACGCTCGTCCTTGCTGCGATTCTCGCCCTCGTCGGACCGAGCCGGCGTTTCGGCAGACCCCGCATGCAGCGCGGCAGCGACCGCGGAAATTCCAATCCGTCCGTAGCGGCAATCGAGGTCCAGGCCTCTCCGAGACGATGACGGTTCTGTCGATCTCTCGGTCTGGTTGAGCGGCATTTTTTCCTCCGGCACTCTTATTCACGCGGTCCGGTCGAATCGCCGGGCGTTAAACATCTCTTACCAGCCGCGCGTGGCGAAATTGGGCGAAAAAATACCGCGGCGAGGCGATGGATTGTCACATCCCGTCAGGACGCCCGGCCAGGCCTCGATGCGGCGCACGGAACTTTAGCCAACAGGGTAAACCCGCGATTAACGCCTCCGTGAGATGCTGGAAAAAGTGTGGAATTCGGGGCGCGCTGGGTCTAACACCCTGAAAAGAGTGAGTAATTTTCCATGACCGTCAATGCGTCCTTCAAGCAACACTTCCTCAATACCGGCCGGGACAACTTCTCTTTGGGTGGAAAACCAGACGCGAGCTCGGGTAAACATGATCCTGTCTCGGCGGGTGGCGGACGAGAATCAGAGAGGAATGGCATGAAGTTGCGCACGGTCGCGCTTCTTTTGATCGGATTGGGGCTCGCCGGCTGCATGCAGTCGAAGCCGGAGCCTGTGGCCGAGTCCGCGTTCAAGCCGCGTGACAAGGAGCTTCTCGCCAAGGCGCCGTACCAGAAGGCGACGATCGCCGAGCCCTATCGCCGCCATATCGTCGACTACCACCGCAAGGAAGCGCCGGGAACGATCGTGGTCGATTCCGACTCGCGCTATCTCTACTACGTGCTGCCCGACAGGAAGGCGATCCGCTACGGCATCGCCGTGGGCGAAGAGGCGCTGGCCTTTTCCGGCATCGCCAAGATCGGACGCATGGCGGAATGGCCGAGCTGGACGCCGACATCCGCAATCAAGGAACGTCTCGGCCCGAGCATTCCGAATTTCGTCGGACCCGGTCCGCACAACCCGCTCGGCGCGCGCGCGCTTTATCTTTACGCGGGCAACAAGGACACGCTGTTCCGCATCCACGGCACCAATCAGCCGGAATATATCGGCGAGGCGGTTTCGTCGGGCTGCATCCGCATGACCAACGAGGACGTGATCGATCTCTATAACCGCGCGAAGGTCGGCGCGATCGTGGTGGTGCTGGCGCCCAACCAGGGCGACTCGCCCAACAATCCAAGGCTCGCCTTGATTCAGAACGAGCCGGTTCGATAATCGCTGGCGTTTTGGGGGGCTGGAGCGGCGCGGAAAAAC
>JACAEG010000278.1 GCA_013388965.1 Pseudorhodoplanes sp.
GCCACCTCGTCGAGAACGTCTTCCAGAAAATCAAAGAGTTCAGGCGCATCGCCACCCGCTACGACAAAACCGACACCAGCTTCCGCGCCGCCATCCATCTCGTCGCCTCGCTCCTCGCACTGAAGTGAATGTCCACAGGCCCTAGAGGTTTCGAAATGAGCACACCTGCTTCGACCCCGCCGGCGGATACCACTGCCACGGCGCTCACACGTTTCAACGCGATCCAGCACGGCGTGCTGTCGCGCTACACCGTCCTCCCTTGGGAGGATGCGGACGAATACGACGCACTTGTCGCTGCGCTCGTGGCCGAACATGCGCCGCAGGGACCGACCGAGGAACATTTGGTCGAGGATCTGGCGGGGATCTTGTGGCGGGAGCGCCGCCTGCGTTTGGCGGAAGCCGCCGCTCACAAGCGCGGACTCGAAAGCACGATGTCACCCGACCACAGGACGGTGGCGGTGGCTCTGGTTCATCTCGTGCCCGAGGATGAGCCCGAAAAGACGAGTAAGACAATCCGCGCAACGGCGTCCGATACTGAGAGGGATAGTCGCAACTTTGCAGAGGCCGAGGCGATCGCGCGCAGCGCTTTGGGCATTCTCGGATCTGCCCGGAAAAGCGCCTACAAGGCGGCGCTGGCGGCGCTGCACGAGGATACAATGGAATGGTGGGCGGAAGTGCTCGCACGTAAACCATACGAATTGAATCCGGATGAGGAGCCTGCAACTGCCGCTACCGAGGGGCTTCGCCGCTTTTTCGAAAGCGACGTGCTGCCATGGTTTGAGATGTGGCAGCAGAATTTTGCCAACCGGCCGCTGATCCGCGAGCAGGCCTTCGGCGAGGCGCTCGATCCCGACACCTGGAACGGCTCGCCCGCTACGAAGTGCATCTCGATCGCAAGCTCGAACGAACGCTGGCAATGTTGCTGCGCCTGAAGGACCTGCGGCAGGGGGCAATCACGGGCTGATCCGTTTCGCAAAATTTGCCACCAGCGTATCTCGCGGCAGTTACAGGCGCAGATGTTGCTCGCGAAACGACGAAAGGTTGCACAGTCTTCCGAATGTGCTAAGTCGGAGGGCGGCGCAAAGGGGGATGCCGATGTCGCTGCCGACAATTTTCGAGATTTGCGAGCCACGCGACGACGTGCTTCGTGGCACGATTCAGGAATCGGACTTCGCAGCGGACCTCAAGCAGGTGATCACCGGCGAAGCGCCTGAGGAAACGAAGAATCCGGCACTGTTCTTCGCCAACACCCATCCGACGCAAGGGCTCAAGACCCTTCTCCTGAATGTCTGCCGGCGGCTTAGCGGACATGGTGGGGAGGTCTCCTCGATCTTCCGGCTCCACACTCAATATGGCGGCGGTAAGACGCACGCACTGATCGCGCTAACCCACGCAGCGAACGGCATGCAGGGGGTTGGCAACGTCGCGGAATTTGTCGCGCCGAGCCTCGTTCCCCACCATCGAGTCCGGATCGCTGCCTTCGACGTCAAGAACGCAGATCCCGCCTCCGGCCTGCGCATGGGAGACGACATCCGTGCCTTCACACCGTGGGGTGAAATCGCCTACCGCCTCGGCGGACCTGCGGGCTATGAAGCAATCCGCTCCAATGATGAGAAGGGAATCGCCCCTGGCGCCGACAATCTGCGCAGCCTCTTCGGCGGCGAACCTGCCCTCATCCTTCTTGACGAACTTGCGGTCTACCTGCGCGCGGTGAAGAACCAGCCGGTCGCTGACCAGCTTGCGCGCTTTCTCACCAACCTGTTCAAGGCGGTGGAGGGCACGCCGAACGCGGCGGTGGTCTACACGCTCGCCATCGGCAAGGGTGGCAAGGCCGAAGATGCCTACGGCGCCGAGCATCAGGCCATCGCCGACCGCATGGCAGAGGCCGAAAGCGTGTCCGCGCGCAAGGCCACCTTGCTCGATCCGACCACCGAGGACGAGACCGCGCAGGTGATCCGGCGACGCCTGTTCAAGTCGATCGACGATGCCAAGGCTGCGGCGATCATCGCGGAATACCAGTCGATCTGGAACGCCAGCCGGGATCACCTGCCGCCGGAGCGGGCCGGCGAAGACCGCGTCGAGCGTTTCCGGCTCGGTTATCCGCTCCACCCCGAACTCATGGCAACGTTGACCAACAAGCTTTCGACGCTGGGCAACTTTCAGCGGGTGCGCGGCATGCTTCGCCTGCTCGCCCGGGCGGTGGAGCACGTCTGGCACACCAGACCGGTGCACGCGCACGCCATACACCTTCACCACCTCGATCCCGGCCACGGCCCGATCAAGCAGGAACTCATCACCCGCCTCAACTTGCCGAAGCTGGAAGCGCCGATCCGCAACGACGTCAGCGAGCACGAAGGAGGTCGGGCCTCGCTCGCCCAGCAGTTCGACCGCGATCAGTACGCAGGTATGCCGCCCTATGGCTCCATTGTCGCGCGCCCCATTTTGTTCCACACGCTCGCCTTCAACGAGAGTTTAAAGGGGCTGAACGAACGGGAACTGCGCTACTCGACGTTCGGCCCCGGCATCGATCCCAGCTTCATCGACGACGCCCGCAAGCGGTTCGTCCAGGAATCCGCCTACCTCGACGATCGGCCCAATGTCCCGCTCCGCTTCCTCACCGAAGCTAATCTCACGCAGGTCATTCGCAGGCAGGAGCAACAGGTCGATCCAAACGAAGTGCGTTCGCTGCTGAACGACACCATCAAGTCGATCTTCAAGGGC
>JACAEG010000200.1 GCA_013388965.1 Pseudorhodoplanes sp.
GCGTGGCGGCGATCATCGAGGAGGTCGAGAGCAAGCTCGGGCCGATCCGCATCCTCGTGACCAATGCCGGCGGCCCGCCGCCCGGACAGTTTCACGAGCACGCGATCGAGGTCTGGCGGCGCGCGCTCGACGTCAACATGCTCTCGGCTGTGGAAGCCGTGCAGCGCGTGCTGCCGGGCATGAAGGCGGCGAAATTCGGCCGCATCGTCAACATCACTTCCTTCGTGGTGAAGGAGCCCTATCCGAACATGGCGCTCGCCAACTCGATCCGCGTCGCGCTCACCGGCGCGATGTCGACACTGGCGCGCGAGGTCGCGGGCGAGGGCATCACCGTCAACAACATCCTTCCCGGCCTGATGGATACCGGGGCACTCCAGCGCGTGATCGATGCGCGCGTGAAGAAGCAGAACTCCACCGAGGCGAAGGTACGCGACGACATGGCGGCCTCGATCCCGATGGGGCGGCTCGGCGCGGCCGACGATTTCGGCCCGCTCTGCGCCTTCCTGTGCTCGCGGCGCGCCGGCTACATCACCGCGCAGAATATCGCGGTCGACGGCGGCCTGGTGCGCGGGCTGATCTGACCGAGTGAACGACATGTCCGTGCCCGAGCTCACGATCGAGCGGCCCGCGCCGCAGGTCGCGGTTATGCGCTACAGCCGCCCGCAGACGCTGAACGCGCTCGACAGCGCGATCCGCCGCGACATCGCGGACCGCCTCACGGAACTGGCGGAGGACGACGACGTTCGCGCCGTGGTGCTTGCGGGGACGGAAAGGGCGTTTGCCGCAGGTGCCGATCTCGCGGAAATGGCGAAGGTGGATTCCGTCGCGATGCACGCCTGGAACACCGCCAGGTCGTGGAAGGCGATCGCGGCGTTTCCGAAACCCCTGATCGCGGCGGTGTCGGGCTTCGCGCTCGGCGGCGGCTGCGAGCTGGCGATGCATTGCGACATCATCGTTGCCGGGCAGTCGGCGCGCTTCGGCCAGCCGGAGGTGAAGGTCGGCATCATTCCGGGCGCCGGCGGCACCCAGCGCTTCACGCGCGCCGTCGGGAAATTCCGCGCCAATCTCTATCTGATGACCGGGCGCGTGTTCGACGCCAGGACCGCACTCGAGATGGGACTCGTCAGCGAGGTGGTGCCGGACGGCGAGGTGGACAGGACCGCGATTGCGCTGGCGAGCGAACTCGCCGCACTGCCCCCGCTGTCGCTGAAATTCATCAAGGAGGCGGTCGCGCTCGCCGACAATGCGCCGCTCGATGCCGCGCTTGAATTCGAGCGCCGCGCCTGCCAGTTCCTGTTCTCGACGCAGGACAAGCAGGAAGGCATGAGGGCGTTTCTGGAGAAGCGGCGCCCGGCCTTCAGCGGAAGGTAGCGCGCAGCAACAGATCGGAATCCATCACCGTCACCCCCGAGGGGCGAGCGAAGCGAGCCTCGAAGGATGACAGGCAACTCGGACCGTCGCCCTTCGAGGTCCGCGTCATAGCGCGTCGAAGACGCGCGTCAACGCTCTTATGGCGCGGCCACCTCGGGGTGACGGCGAAAGAATGGAACTCGCTGGCGCAATCAGACTAAGCTTCGCGCACGAGCTGGTAGCGGCCGACAAGCTCCAGAAGCTTCGTGCTGAGGGGGCCGCGCATGTCCTTCTCGCTGACGCTCGAGGTCGCGAACGGCACCACGATCGCGCCGGTCTCGCTGCCGTTCGAGACCGGCACCGCGATGCCGCCGATGCCCTTGTGCCAGGTGTCGCGCATGGCGACGACCGGCGAGGCGAGCGCCTGGGCAAGGCTCTGCTCGAACGGGGCGACCGCGGCACGCCGGCGGTTCAGCCGGGCGCGAATGCGCGAGACCAGCATGCGCCGCTCGGCCTCAGGGCTCGCTTTCAGCAGGCACAGGCCGGAGGCGGAGCTTGCAAGCGGCAGACGCGCGCCGATCTCCATGCGGACCGCCAGCATGTTGCGGCCCTGCACGCAGTCGAGAAAGGTCGCATACATCCCGTCCCGCTGTGCGAAACCGCAGGTCTCGCCGGTCTGCTGCGCGATCTGCACCAGCACCGGACGGACCTGATGCAGGAGGGGGGCCTGCGCCAGAACGGGATAGCCGAGCGTCAGCACCTGCGGCGCCAGCACGTAGGAGCGCGTGGCGCGGTCGTAGCGGATATAGCCGAGCTCGCGCAGCGTGTAGACCAGCCTTGAAATCGTGGACGGCGCGAGCTTGGTCTGCTTCGCCAATTGCCCGTTCCGCAGGCCGCCCTGCTTGCGCGAAAACGCCCGCAGGACCTGCAGCCCGCGGTCGAGGGCGGTGACAAACTGGCGGTCCTTGGCCGGCTGGCGCGGCGGCATGGTAAACGGTCTCCGTGCGCCTTCCGCAGAGCGGAAAGTCCTTTTCTGCATATTGTCACAGGCGGGCGCTTCTGGGAAAGAGAGGTCGTTAGGGAAGAAACGAAGACAAGGAGCGCACCAGTGCTCGCCGGCGACATGCTGCGCCGTTCGGCGCAACGATTTCCCAGGAAAGCCGCCATCGTCTGCGGCGGCGACCGCTTCAGCTATGCCGAGCTCGAGGCGCGAGCGAACATGCTTGCGAACGCGCTGCTCGCGCTCGGCCTGCCGAAGGGCTCGAAGATCGCGATGCTGTCCCGCAACCTCGCGGATTACGGCACGGTGTTCTTCGGGGTCGCACGCACCGGTTACGTGCTGGTCAATGTCTCGGTGCTGTATGCGCCGGACGAACTGACCTTCGTGCTCAACAAGGCCGATGCCGACGTGCTGATCTTCGACGCGATCTTCGCCGAGAAGGTCGCGGCGGTGCGCGCCGACACGCCGCGCATCCGGACCTTCGTCTCGCTCGGCGCGGCGCCCGATATCGCGGGCTCGCGCACGCTCGACGATTTCATCAAGGATGCGCCGGCGACTGCCCCGAAGGTCCAGATCGCAGAAACCGACCCGTTCTGCATGACCTATACCGGCGGCACGACCGGGCGGCCGAAGGGCGTCCTTTGCAGCCATCGCGCGCGCGACATCACCGCGCATACGGTGATGGTGGAGGAGAATATCGACGAGCGCGATGTGGTTGCGATCGTCACACCGCTGTTTCACGTGGCCGCGCTCAACATCATGTTCCAGCCCGCGATCCTCGCCGGCGCGACCTGCGTGTTCATCACGCGCTGGTCGGCGCAGGCCTTCATGGACGCCGCGGCGGAACACGGGATCACCGCGGGCTTCATGGTGCCGACGCAGGCGAGCACGCTGGTGCGCGATCCCGCCTTCGATGCGGGCAAGCTGCGGACCTGGCGCAAGCTCTCCTTCGCCGGCGCGCCCATGCCCGACTGGGTACAGCGCGAGCTGAAAGCCAGGCTGCCGAACCTGCTGCTCACACAGATCTACGGCCAGTCGGAAATGGGCGTGATCGCGGTGTTGCGCGACTGGTATCTGCCGGAAAAGCTCGGCGCGGTCGGGCGGCAGCCGTACAATGTCGATATCGCGGTGGTCGATCCGCAGGGCAGGCCCGTGAAGCCGGGCGAGCTCGGCGAGATCGTCTCGCGCGGCGACAACCTGATGCTGGAATATTACAACGAGCCGGAACAGACCAGGGCCTTCTTCAAGCTCGGCGACGGCTGGGGCTGGTCCGGCGATGTCGGCACGATCGACGAGGACGGCTTCGTGACGCTCGTGGACCGCTCCAAGGACATGATCATTTCGGGCGGCGAGAACGTCTATCCGAAGGAAATCGAGAACGCGCTTTACGAGCATCCCGCCGTCGCAGAATGCGCCGTCTTCGGCGTGCCCGACGACAAGTTCGGCGAGGTGCCGATCGCCTATGTGGCGCTGAAAGACGGGCAGACGGTGGACGAGCAGACGCTGATCGATCACTGCGCGACCCTGCTTGCGCGCTTCAAGCGGCCGCGTTCGATCAAGTTCGTCGAGGACTTTCCGAAGACGCCGATCGGAAAAATCCAGAAGAACATCCTGCGCGAGCCCTACTGGAAGGCCAGGGAGAAGAAGATATGAGCGACCGCTACGGAAGCTATCAGCGCCTGAAGCTCGACCGGCCGAAGGAACGCATTCTCCGCATCGTGATGGACAGCCCGAAGCGGCTCAACGCGGCCGACGCCGTGATGCACCAGGAGCTCACCCGCATCTGGCGCGACATCGACGAGGACGAGACGGTCTCCGCAGCGATCATCACCGGCGCCGGCAAGGCCTTTTCGGGCGGCGGCGATCTCGATCTCGTGAAGGACATGAGCGAGAATTTCAAGACGCTGACGCGCGTCTGGAAGGAGGCGCGCGACCTCGTCTACAACATCATCAACTGCTCGAAGCCCGTGGTTTCCGCGATGCAGGGGCCGGCGGTGGGCGCGGGGCTCGTCGCGGGGCTGCTGGCAGACGTGTCGATCGCGGGCAAGACCGCGCGCATCATCGACGGGCATACGCGGCTCGGCGTCGCGGCGGGCGACCACGCCGCGATCGTGTGGCCGCTCTTGTGCGGGCTGGCGAAATCGAAATATCACCTGCTGCTTTGCGAGCCCCTGAGCGGCGAGGAGGCCGAACGCATCGGGCTCGTCTCGCTCTGCGTCGAGGACGAGGCGCTGCAGGACAAGGCGCTGGAGATCGCGGAGCGTCTCGCGGCGGGCTCGCCGACCGCGATCCGCTGGACCAAATATGCGCTCAACAACTGGCTGCGGATGGCGGGACCGACCTTCGATACCTCGCTCGCGCTCGAATTCCTCGGCTTCAACGGGCCGGACGTGCGCGAGGGCCGCGCCTCGATCCTCGAGAAGCGCGCGCCGAATTTCGAGAAGGATTGTCCGCTGTGATCCTGCAGCGTTCGGTTTGTTCTCCGCTCATTCCCCCGCAGGCGGGAATCCGGAATGGCAACCGGGTCCTTGCTCTCGCGAGGACGAACTGTCGCAGCCTATCGCGGAGCCGAACCAGTTTTCCGCACAGCGGAACAGTTTGCGGAAAGCCGAAACGCGCGCTCTGGCACATTGCGCGCAGAACAGAAACCCCCGGCAATCGAGCCGGAAACCGGGAGATACGCCCATGACATCAACGGTCAATCGCCGTTCCTTTTCGCCGTCCGCGACGATGAAGGGATCGCTCTTCGCGCTAGCGGCTGCGCTGCTCGCCAGCACCTCCGCGCTCGCGCAGGTCTCAGACGATGCCGTGCGCATTGGCGTGCTGACCGACATGAACGGCAACCTCTCATCGCTGTCGGGCAAGGGCTCGGTCACGGCCGCGCAGATGGCGGTGGAGGATTTCGGCGGCACTGTGCTCGGCAAGAAGATCGAGGTGGTCAGCGCCGACCACCAGAACAAGCCGGACATCGGCTCGCAGATCGCGAACAAGTGGTTCGACGTCGACGGCGTGGACATGATCGTCGATGTGCCGAACTCCTCGGTCGCGCTCGCGGTGCAGGGCATCGCCAAGGACAAGGGCCGCGTGTTCATCGCCTCCGCGGGCGGAACGGCGGCGCTGACCGGCAAGGCCTGCTCGCCTACCGGCATTCACTGGACCTGGGACACCTATGCCTCGGCCGCCTCGACCGGCCGTGCGATTGTCGATGACGGCGGCAAGTCGTGGTTCTTCCTCACGGCCGACTATGCCTTCGGCCACGCAATGGAGGCGGACGTCGCCCGCATCGTGAAGGAGCAGGGCGGCAAGGTCGCCGGCTCGGTGCGGCATCCGACCAACATCTCCGACTTCTCCTCCTTCCTGCTGCAGGCGCAGGCCTCGGGCGCAGATGTGATCGCGCTCGCCAATGGCGGCAGCGACACCTCCAACTCGATCAAGCAGGCTCAGGAATTCGGCCTCACCAAGAAGATGAAGATGGCGGCGCTCGCAATCTTCATCACCGACGTTCACGCCATCGGACCCCAGGCCGCGCAGGGCCTGCTGTTGACCACCGCGTTCTATTGGGACCGCACGCCCGAAAGCCGGGCCTGGTCCAAGCGCTTCTTCGACAGGCACGGCGCGATGCCGACCATGTCGCAGGCCGGCGTCTATTCGGCGGTGTTGCACTACCTGAAGGGCATCGAGGCGGCGAAGACCGACCGGGCCCTGCCCGTGGTCGCGAAGATGAAGGAAGCGCCGATCAACGACATGTTCGCGACCGGCGGCAAGATTCGCGACGACGGCCGCATGGTGCACGACATGTATCTCGTCCAGGTGAAGGCACCGGGCGAGGTCAAGCAGCCGTGGGACTATTACAAGGTCATCCGCACGGTGAAGGGCGACGATGCCTTCCGCCCGCTCAGCGAGAGCGAATGCCCGCTGGTGAAGAAGTAAGAAAAGACCCGCACTGACTGGCGGCCGGATCGCGAGGTCCGGCCGTTTTATCTTTCGGGTTCCATCGGCGGCGGAAATCAGACCAACTATTTGAGTGCGTGCGGCTTTTCGGAACGCCGCGCCCCCGAAAGCGGCCGCCCGCGGCGCGGTTGCGCGCATGCGCGTATTGCCCCATCGCCGGATTGCTTGTCTGATGTGGACAGGCCGCGGGGAGGGGAAGCGTGCAAGGGGAATTCCAGACAGCGAGCGAGCCGAATCGCGCCGTGCCTGCAGGGGGGCGCCGCACGTTCAAGATCGTTCTCATCAAGCCGTCGCATTACGATTCCGACGGCTACGTGATCCAGTGGTGGCGCTCGACCATTCCTTCCAACAGCCTCGCGAGCGTCTACGGGCTCCTGAAGGGATGCGCGGAGGAATGTGCGCTCGGCCCCGACACCGATATCGACATCGAGGCCTATGACGAGTGCAATACCGTCATCGACGTGAGGCGCGCCGTGCGCGACATCCAAGCCGCCGGCGCCGGCTTCGTCGGGCTGGTCGGCGTGCAGTCGAACCAGTTTCCGCGGGCGCTCGACCTGACGCGGCAATTCCGCAAGGCCGGCGTTCCCGTCGTGATCGGCGGCTTCCATGTGTCGGGCTGCATCTCGATGCTCCCCGAGCTCACGCCGGAATTGCGCGAGGCGCTGGAACTCGGCGCCGTCCTCTATGCCGGCGAGAGCGAAGGCCGCATGGCGGAGCTCCTGCGCGATCTCGACAGCGGCAAGACGAAGCCGATCTACAATTACCTCAAGGACATGCCGGAAATGGAAGCGGCGTCCCTGCCGATCCTGCCGCGCCATGTCGTGACGCGCGTCGCCGGCCATTATGCGAGCTTCGATGCCGGGCGCGGCTGCCCGTTCCAGTGCAGCTTCTGCACCATCATCAACGTGCAGGGCCGCAAATCCCGCTACCGCACGCCCGACGATGTCGAGGGCATCGTGCGCGCCAATGCCAGGCAGGGCATCACGCGCTTCTTCATCACCGACGACAATTATGCGCGCAACCGCAACTGGGAGCCGATTCTCGACCGTCTGATCGAATTGCGCGAGAAGGAAGGCTTCAAGATCAGGCTGCTGCTGCAGGTCGATACGCTCTGCCACCGCATCCCCGGCTTCATCGAGAAGGCGGCGCGCGCGGGCTGCACCGCGGTGTTCATCGGGCTCGAGAACATCAATCCGGAATCGCTGATGGGCGCCAAGAAGCGCCAGAACAAGATCTGGGAATATCAGGAGATGTTCCACGCCTGGCGCAAGGCCAAGGTGATGACCTTTGCGGGCTATATCCTCGGCTTCCCCGGCGATACGCCGGATTCGATCGCGGGCGACATCGAAATCATCAAGAAGGAATTGCCGGTCGACATCCTCGAATTCTTCTATCTCACCCCGCTGCCGGGCTCCGAGGACCACAAGAATCTTTATACCAAGGGCGTGCCGCTCGACCCCGACCTCAACAAATACGATCTCGAACATGCCTGCACCGCGCATCCGATCATGTCGAAGGAGACTTGGGAGGAAGTCTATCGCAGCGCCTGGACGCGCTATTATTCCGACGCGCATGTCGAGACCATCATGCGCCGCGCGGCGGCGAGCGGGCTGAACAAGACCAAGGTGATCGACGCCATCACGCTGTTCTCCGGCGCGGCCCGCATCGAGGGCGTGCATCCGCTGCAATTCGGCTTCGTGCGCAAGAAGATCAGGACGCAGCGCCGTCACGGCATGAAAGTGGTCAACCCGCTGATCTTCTATCCCTGGCGGGTCTATGATTTCGCGAGAGTTGCGGTGCGCTGGGTCACGCTCGTGCGGCGCTATCGCGGCATCATGAGGAAAGTCTGGGCCGATCCGAATGCCGCGTCCTACACCGACCACGCGCTCGATCCGCCGGCCGGGCACAACGCGCCGATGTCGGATTTCGTGAAAGCCTATGCCGACAAGATTCCGCAGACGCATGGCGCGCCCGTGCGCGAGGCGGTGGCGTAAGCCGGTTGCACGGCTGTTCCATGTGCACGGGCTCGCAGCGAAGCAAGGTTCCAGAGTGAAGTGAAATGAGTGCGGCGCCCCAGGGCGCCGCCGAAATGCCAATGCATGACGTGCAGCGATCCGTTCGCGCGCCGGGAGCGCCGGGCAAGGGGTGGCGCCGACCGCTGGTCGGTATGCGCCGAGTCATGCGCGATGTCCTTGCCGGTCTCGTCGCCTCGATTGCGCTGATCGCCAACATCATCTCCTTCGGCGCCCTGATGTTCCCCGGCGACATGAGTGTGGGCGCGCCGACCGTCATCTGGGCGATGCTGATCGGAACCTGCATCTGCGGCATCGTGATCGCGCTGACGACTTCGCTGCCGCCGATCGCCGTCGGGATCGATTCCCCGACGGGCATCGTGCTGGCGCTCCTGAGCGCTTCCGCCGGCGCCTATGCCCTGGCGCATGGTGCGACGCCGCGCGAGGCCGCAGATGTCATCATGCTGATCTTCACGATCACGACGGTGATGATCGGCGTGATCTTCAGTGCGCTCGGCTTCCTGCGCTGGAGCGGCTATTTCCGCTTCGTGCCGTATTTCGTCGTCTGCGGATTCCTGGCCGCCACCGGCTGGTTCCTGGTCGCTGGCGCGCTGAGGATGACGACCGGGCGGCAATTGACCCTTTCCGGGCTGATGCAGCCCTGGAGCGCTTTGGAGCTCTGGGAGCTTGCGGCGGCGCTCGCCGTGCTGGCCGTGCTGCTCGGCATCCGGCGATGGATCAAGTCGGCCTTCGCGATGCCGCTTGCGCTGATCGTGATGGGCATCGGCGGCATCGTCGCACTCCGCGTCTTCGGCACGGTCGAGAATGTCGGACGGTGGTATTTTCCATCGATGGGCGCCTTGTCGCCCTGGTACCCATTGGCTGCGTTGCGGGCGGATCATGCCGGCACAGTTGCGGTGTTCCTGCCCGAGATGATCGCCGCCCTTGTCGTGTCGCTGATCTCGCTCATAACCAAGGTGTCGAGCATCGAGACGGTGCGGCAGACCGCGGGCGATCTCGATCGCGAATTGCGCGGCCACGGCCTCGGCAATCTCGCGGCGGCGCCGCTTGGCGGCATCACCGCGAGCCTGCAGACCGGCACCAGCCGCCTGCTCGAACAGGCCGGCGGCGCGACGCGGGCGAGCGGCGTGTTCTGCAGCCTGACGCTCGGTGCCGTCGGCCTTGCCAATCTCGATCTCCTGCAACTCGTCCCGCTTCCGCTGATTGCAGGGCTGGTGTTCTTTCTCGGCTATACCTTCATCCTCGACGGGCTGTGGCGGCCTTATGCACAGAAGGCATGGCTCGATCTCATTCTCGCCTTTGCGATCATGGCTGTGTGCGTACGCTTCGGCTATCTGACCGGCGTGCTGGCCGGCGTCGTCGCCGCCTGCCTGATGTTCGCAATCAGCTATGCGCGCGTCGGGATCATGCGCCGGCATCTGACGCGCGCGCAATTCTCGAGCTATGTCGAGCGTGACGCCGGGGCCGCCGCGTATCTGCGCGAGAAGGGCGAGGCGATCCAGATTTATTGGCTGTCCGGCTACATCTTCTTCGGCTCCTCGGAAGCGATCCTGGAGCGCATCCGCGCCGACATCGAAGCGCTGCCGCCGCGCCGCGTATCCTACGTGATCCTCGATTTCAGCCAGGTCTCCGGCGCCGACACATCGACGGGCGCGAGCCTCGCCAAGCTTCGTCATTTCTGCAACCGCCAGAACATCACGCTCGTCTATTGCGCACTGGCCGCGCGCAATCTCGCGGCCCTGCGGCGCGGCGGCTTCGTGGCCGGCAACAACAAGGTGTTCGAGGACGCCAATCTGGCGCTGGCCTGGTGCGAGGACCAGTTGCTGGCCAAGGCCGGCCTGGAGCCCGGCAAGGGTCAGGCGGCGTTCGAGGACTGGCTGCAGCAGCAGCTCGGCGAGCGGGTGAAGGCCACCGACCTGATGACCTTTCTCGAACGCCGCGATCTCGTCGCATCGCAGGTGCTCTACCGACAGGGCGAACCTGCCGACACCATCGACCTGATCGCGGCCGGCAACGTCGCGATCGACGTCGCGCGGGAAGGCAGCGACATGCTGCGCGTGCGGCGCATGACGACGCATACCGTGCTCGGCGAAATGGGCTTTTTCCGCCGGACGCCGCGCTCGGCCACGGTCTCGGCCGACGCGCCGGCCACGCTCTACACGCTCACGCGCGATAATTTCGAACGCATGCGGCGCGAGCGCCCCGATCTCGCCAGCGCCTTCGACGATTTCATCATCCGCACGCTCGCCGAGCGGGTCGAGTTCGCCAATCGCGGCGTGGCGGCGCTGAGCCGGCAGAGGCAATAGTCGCGCCGACGGCCTGCTACGAATCCTTGTCCTGCAACATCACCACCTTGCGCACCAGATCCGCGAGATTGCCCGCTGCCATCTTATCCATCACCCAGGCGCGATAATTCTCGACCGTGCGCGGGCTGATATCGAGCTTGAGTGCGATCTCCTTGCTGGACAGGCCCTGCGCGACCAGCCGCATGACCTCGCGCTGGCGGGGCGAGAGCTCCGACGCGCGCGCCGTCAGATCGGCGATTTCGGTCTGCCTCAGGCGCTGTCGCGCGCCGGCTTCGATCGCGGCCCTGATACTGTCGACGAGGCGGGCGTCGTCGAACGGCTTTTCGATGAAGTCAAAGGCGCCGTCCTTCACGGCCTTGACGGCCATCGCGATGTCGCCGTGGCCGGTGATCAGGATGATCGGAACGGTAGCGTCGCGCCGGCTCAGCTCCTGCTGCAATTCGAGGCCGGACAGGCCCGGCATGCGGATATCCGATACCACGCAGGCCGGCATCTCTGTGCCGAGCTCTTCCAGAAACCGTTCCGCGGACGAATAGCCCCGCACGGAAAATCCCTGGCGTTCGAGCAGCATGCCGAGCGACTGCAGGATCGCCTCGTCGTCCTCGATCAGCGCTATCATCATGCGGCCTGCCCGCCAAGCTGCTGCGCCGGCAGCGAGAATGAAGCGACGACGCCGCGCGGCCCGCTGTCGATCTGCAGCTTGCCGCCATGCGCCTCGACGATCGAACGGGTGAGCGACAGGCCAAGGCCCAGTCCCTCGCTCTTGGTCGTCGCAAACGGCGTGATCGGCTGCCCGGCGAGATCGGGATCCAGGCCGGGGCCGTTGTCGCGCACGCGAATCACGATGCGCTCTGCCCCGTCCCTCTCCGCCTCGACGATCACGCGGCCGTCATGGCGCCCCGCCTGCGCCAGCGCCTCCGCCGAATTCCTGACGAGGTTCACCAGCGCCTGCTCGATCTGCAACGCATCGGCCATGACCGGGGGAAGCTCGCGCTGGAGTCTTGCCTCGAACTCGATGCCGTAGCGTTCCAGTTCGGGGCGGCAGAAGGAATGCGTCTCCGCAATCAGTCGCGCGATCGCCGTCGGCTCGACCTCGATGCGGCCAAGCCGGATGAAATCGCGCAACCGCCGCACGACATCGGCGGCACGATCGACCTGCTCGACGGTGCGGCTCGCAGCGGCCACCACTTCGGGCATGTTGGCGGGCGTCGCCTCGGCGGCGCCCTTCGCGAGCCGCGCGAAGTTGGCAATCGCCGTGAGCGGCTGGTTGATCTCGTGGGCAACCGCGGCAGCGAACTCGCCCATCGCACCGAGGCGCGAGGCGCGATTGAGCGCTTCCTGCTGCAGGCGCAATTGCTGCTGGGTGCGATGCTGTTCGCTCACCAGCACACCGATGGCGAGGCCGGTCGCCGCGAGCGCCGCCATCAGCGCCTGATAGGACAGCACATCGCCCACGGCTTGCCGCGAGGCATGAATCGCCAGGATCAGGCCGATCTGCGTCACCACGAGGCCGGTCGTGATGCCCTCAAGCCCGAACCGCACCGCGATCCACATGATGGGGATGAAGAGCAGGTAGAAAAGCTGAAACCGATACGATTCCGCGAACCCGAAAATCAGCCAGAGCGCGGCCGCAATCAAGGCCACCATCAGGACGATGTCCCAGGAAATGTCGGGAATGCGCCGGCGTGTGAGCACGATGAGCACGAATGGCGTGACCACCATGACGCCGATCATGTCGCCAATGAAGGCGCGCAAGGTAAGCTGTGCGAAATCAGCGGACGTGACCAGACCCGCGGCCAGCAATACGGCGAAATGCCCGCCGGTCACCAGCAGCGCGCTGACGAGCGCGACGCCGGTCAGCCAGATGAGGGATTGCTTGGACGACAGCGTCGGATCGAAGCCGATGCGCGGCGACAGGAGCAGGGTTGTCGCGCCGCCATAGCCGACGCCGCTGACAACGACCATCAAGATCTGCGCGACGATCGGCAACGGCAATTGACGCACGAGGAGATCGCCGAGAAACGGCGCGACGAACAGCCAGGGGAGAAATTCCGGCCCGAACAGCAGGATCAGCGCGAAGCTCAAGCCGGTCTGCGGGTTCCAGGGCGTGATGCCGAAGGAGGCGAACGGGTAGACGTAGCTGATCCAGTCCAGCGCCACATAGCCGGTGAGATAGGCGAGTGCGATCGTCAGATGCGAGCGCGATATGAGGCGTGCGACCGGCATGCCGGGAGCGACCGATTCCCAGGACCGTCTCTTCGCCCCTTCTAGTCTCATCCCGCCTCACGAGCGATTGGGTAGTTCTACTCCGGTGACGCTCCCCCGGCGCATATCCCGATGGGTCTGCCCCGAATTGTGGGGCGTGTCTTCCGGGGGCAGCCTTTCCATCAACGCTACCGATAGGCAAGCGCGACCGGTCGTCGCGCCGCGGATGAATGGACGCGAGCCATTGATGGAAACCGACCCTTCCGGACCGGTCGCCGCGGCTGCCGCCGCCATCTTTGCGATCGCAATCATCCACACCTTCTCCACGCGCAGTTTCGCGCATCTGGCGCATATCCAGCCGCGGCATGCCGGGCTGTGGCATCTGCTCGGGGAGGTCGAAGTCGTGTTCGGCTTCTGGGCCATGATCCTGCTGCTGTTCATGGCATCGCAGATCGGCACCGCCGAAGCGCTCGCCTATCTCGAAAGCCGCAATTTCACCGAACCCGCCTTTGTGTTCGTCATCATGGTGATCGCGGCGAGCCGGCCGGTGCTCGATTTCTCGGCCGCCATGCTGCAGGCGATTTCCCGCCTGCTGCCTGTCAAGCGGCAGGTCGGATATTATTTCACGCTGCTGTCGATCGGCCCGCTGCTCGGTTCGCTCATTACCGAGCCGGCCGCGATGACGCTCACGGCGCTGCTGCTGCGCGAACGCTATTTCGGACGCAATGCGCCGACAAACTTCATGTATCTCACGATCGGCGTGATGTTCGTGAATGTGTCGATCGGAGGGACGCTCACGCCCTATGCCGCGCCGCCGGTGCTGATGGTGGCCGAGCGCTGGGGCTTCGACCTTCCTTTCATGCTCACGACCTTCGGCTGGAAGGCCGCGCTGGCTGTCGCCATCAACGCGGGCGGCGCCACAATCGCCTACCGATCGTTCCTCGGCGAATTGCCTCGACTTCCTCCGTCCATCGCGAAGCTCGAAGTGCCGGTTTGGGTCGTCGCCGTCCACCTCGTCTTCTTGCTTGGCGTCGTGGTGTTCAACCATCACCCGATCGTCTTTCTCGCGTTCTTCCTGTTCTTTGTCGGATTTGCCGAAGCCTATCGGCAATACCAGAGCCGGCTGATCGTGCGGGAGGCCCTGATGGTCGGCTTCTTTCTTGCCGGCCTTGTTGTCATCGGCGGCCAGCAGAAATGGTGGCTACAGCCGCTGCTCGCCGACATGGATCCCTCGACCCTGTTTGCAAGCGCCACACTGCTCACCGCGATCACCGACAATGCCGCGCTGACCTATCTCGGATCGCTCGTCGACGGCGTGTCAGACGACTTCAAATACGCGCTGGTGGCGGGCGCGGTGACCGGCGGCGGCTTGACCGTGATTGCGAATGCGCCCAACCCCGCCGGCTTCGCGATCCTGAAGGACAGTTTCGAAGAGGGTTCGATCAGCGCTGTCGGCCTCGCGGCGGCGGCGGCCGGGCCGACCCTCGTGGCTGCGGCGGCCTTTCAGCTTCTGCCGTGACGATGCATGCGAATGGAGATCAGACCATGACGGCGATTCATGCGGAAATGTCGACAGCGCGCAGGCAACAGGTCCGCGTGTCGTCACATGATGTGAAGCCAGGGGAACAGCCCCGAACGATCCTTGCCGCGGTGGACGGGTCGGAATCGACGAATGCGGTTACCGACTATCTCATAGCGCTGGCGGAAGGCGGCGCGGCGATGGAGGTGGTCGTGCTCAATGTGCAGGCACAGCCGGAGAACTGGCGCTTGCGCGGATACGGCTCGTTCAAACAGGACGAAATCAGGGATCGTCTGATCAACGAGCTCGGCCGGCCGATTGTGCGCGGCGTGGGGCGCAAGCTGGGCAAGGCCGGAATCAGCCACCGCGAGCGGGTCGAAATCGGAATCCCGGCGGAGGCCATCATTCGCTGCGCCGAGGAGGAGCATTGCGATCTGGTCATTGTGGGCGATCCGCGGCCAGGTGCATTCGGGCGCTGGCTCGCGCGAGTGGCCGGTATCTCGTTCGGATCGGTTGCAGCAAGCGTCGTGCAGCTTTCCGGAACTTCCGTCGTCGTCGTGAAGTGACGGCGCCCGTCACTCCGGCAGCGGAATGAACTCGGTCTCGCCCGGCACCGGGCCGAAGCGGCCGGATTTCCAGTCCTCCTTGGCCTGCTCGATGCGTTCCTTCCGCGAGGAGACGAAATTCCACCAGATATGGCGCGGGCCTTCGAGCGCCGAGCCGCCGAGAAACATCATGCGCGCGCGAGAGATCGCCTTCACCGTGATGCGGTCGCCGGGCCGGAAGATCAGCATCGCGGGAGCGCTGAAGCGATCCCCGGCAATCTCCACCTCGCCCTCCGCGACGTAGATCGCACGCTCCTCGTAATCGGGATCGAGCGGGGCAGCGAGGCCGGCATCGAGCAGCACCTCGGCATAGAACCAGTCCGACACCATGCCGACGGGAGAGGTCCTTCCGAATGCCTTGCCGGCGATGACGCGCGCGGTCAGGCCCGCCTCCTTCACCACCGGGAGGACGTCGGTGCCGAAATGCTGGAACGAGGGCGCGATCTCCTCCTTGTCGGCGGGCAGCGCGATCCAGGACTGGATGCCGAACGCCTTCTGGCCGGTCCTGCGCGGCAGGTCGGGCGTGCGCTCGGAATGCGCGATGCCGGAGCCCGCGGTCATCAGGTTCATCGCGCCCGGCGCGATCTCCTCGACATTGCCTTCGCTGTCGCGGTGCATGATCGCGCCGTCAAACAGATAGGTCACGGTCGCAAGCCCGATATGCGGGTGGGGCCGCACGTCCATGCCCTGGCCGGCGAGAAACTGCACCGGCCCCATCTGGTCGAAGAAGATGAAGGGGCCGACCATCTGCCGCTTGCCGTGCGGCAGCGCGCGCCGCACCTCGAAGCCGCCGATGTCGCGGGCGCGCGGGACGATCACGAGATCGAGCGCGTCGCAGGAGCGCTTGTCGCCGAGCACGGGGTCCTGATCGGGAAACCAGCTCATGGGGCCTCCTATCCGTCATGGCCGGGCATAGCATGTTGAAGACGGGCGTGGACGCTCTTTTGTCCCGGCCATCCACGTCCTGGCTTACGAAGATGTGGCTCGTGGATGCCCGGCACAAGGCCGGGCATGACGATACGGTTGGCCCTTCCCGCTACTGCATGAACCAGCCGTGGCTGACCACCAGCGACTGCCCGGTGAGCGCATTGGACTCGAAAGAGGCGAAGAACAGCGCCACTTCGGCCACGTCCTGCGTGGTGGTGAACTCGCCGTCCACGGTCTCCTTCAGCATCACCTTCTTGATCACGTCCTCTTCCGAGATGCCGAGTTCCCTGGCCTGCTCGGGAATCTGCTTCTCGACCAGCGGCGTGCGCACGAAGCCCGGGCAGATCACGTTGGCGCGCACCTTGTGCTTGGCGCCTTCCTTGGCGACCACTTTCGCAAGGCCGATGAGTCCGTGCTTGGCGGTGACATAGGGCGCCTTCAGCACAGAGGCCTCTTTCGAATGCACCGAGCCCATGTAGATGATCGAGCCGCCGCGTCCCTGCTTGTACATGTATTGCAGCGCGGAGCGCGTGGTCAGGAAGGCGCCGTCGAGGTGGATCGCGAGGAGCCTCTTCCAGTCGGCGAACTTGAACTGGTCGAGCGGCTCCACCGTCTGGATGCCGGCATTGCTGACCAGAATGTCGATGCCGCCGAAGGCCTCGGCCGCCTTCTTCATGCCGTCGATCACCTGCTGCTCGTCGGTGACATCCATCACGACGCCGATCGCCTTGCCGGTCGGCCCGCTCATCTCCTTCGCGGCCGCGTCCGCGGCGGCCTGGTTGAGATCGGCGATCACGACATTGGCGCCCTCCCGGATATAGGTCGTGGCGATTTCCTTGCCGATGCCGCTCGCCGCGCCGGAGACGACGGCGACCTTGCCCTTGAGACGCATGCTGGTTCTCCGTATTCGGAATTGAATCGATAAGGTAGGGGATTATTTCCTGACGGACTGCTCGATATTGCCGTCGAAAATCCGCAGCCCCTCGAGATTGGTGGGCCGCTCGAAAATCTCGTCGCATTTGATCGACCTGACGGCGTCGTCATAGCCCGCGCGCCAATGATCGCGCATCGAGAGGCCGGAAAATTCGTAATCCTTGGACTGCTTCTCGTAGACCTTCGAGCGGTAGATCAGGTGGACGATGGTGTAGACCTTGTCGTCGCCGAAATGCGCGAGCCGCGCGCCTTCTTCGGTCTGCTTGGCGCTGTCGGGAACGTCCGACATGAACTTGTTGGTCATCCGGCGCAGGATCTGCAGGCGCCGGAACAGCTCGGTGGAGGCGCGCGTGCGGCTGGAGAAGCGCACTTCCTTCTCGCGCGCCATGACCTCGGTGATGTCGGCGGGCATTTCGCCCTGCGCGCTCCAGAGGTCCACCTGGAAGGCGAGGGTGTCCATGCGAGGCTCCTGGTCGAACACCCATTGCAGCGGGGTGTTGGAGACGAGTCCCCCATCCCAGTAGAAGCGCGTCCTGCCGCTGTCGTCGGGAATAGGGACCGGCGGGAAGCCCGGCGGCAACGCCCCCGAGGCCATGATGTGCTCGGGACCGATCCTGTCCTTGCCACCCTCGCGCTGCCGGTTCCTGACATTGTCGAAATAGCGCAGGTTTCCCGACTCGACATCGACCGCGCCGATGGAGAGCCTCGTCTGCGCCGCATTGATGCGATCGAAATCGACCAGGCCCTCGAGCGTGCTTTTCAACTCGGTCGTGTCATAGAAGCTGATCGCTTCCATCGTCGCCGAAGCGGCGAACCACGGCGCGATCATGCGCGGCACGAAGAAGCCGGGCGCGCCGCCGGCCAGCACCGCGCCGGCGCTCGCCTCGTTCCAGTAGCCGCGCACCATCTTGTTGGCGCCGAACAGCTCGTAGAGAAGCTGTCCATAGGCCTTGATGAAGGGGACATTCAGGTCCCAGATCGAGTTCGACGTGATCCTGGTCCAGAACCGGTCAAGCTGCTCGACGCGCTTTTCCGGCGGATTGCCGGCGATGATCGCCGCGTTGATCGCGCCGATCGAAATGCCGGCCACCCATTCTGGATGCAGGTCCGCTTCCGCCAGCGCCTGATAGACGCCGGCCTGGTATGCGCCAAGCGCGCCGCCGCCCTGCAGCAGCAGCGCGATGCACTCGAAGGGCGGACGTTGCTTGCGCGGGGGCTTTCCGTCGGTTGCCATCGGGACTCGTGCGGATTTGCGCCCGCAAAGCGGGCTCCGGAGACTTGCTGCATCACAGCATAAAAGTCCTAAGAACTTCAAACCACGCGCCCCAAGGGCGGGCCCGTTTCGGGGAGACTGCCAACAAGCCCGCGAAAATCTGTCATGATCCGGTCAAAACGCGACAACAGGAGGAGCGTGCAGGACATGCAGCAGGCCATTCGCAAGGAAACCATCCGAGTCGCCACCTTTGACGGGCCGGGCAGCCAGCCGGTCATGCGCAGCGTCCCGTGGCCGAAGGTGCCGCCCAAGGCCGCGCTGATCCAGATCGGCGCCTGCGGGGTCTGCGGCACCGACCTGCACATCCTCAAGGGTCATTGGCCGAAGCCGCTGCCCTGGCCGTTCACGCTCGGCCACGAGGTCGGCGGCGTGATCGTCGAGATCGGCGCCGAGCTGAAAGAGGATTTCATGGGCAAGCCGATCACGGTCGGCTCGAAGATCATGATCCCGCCGCTGATGCCGTGCGGGCATTGCTATTACTGCATCCACTATCCCGAAAACGCCAACAAATGCCTGACGCCGGTCTATTACGGGCGCTATCTCGGCTTCGACAAGGCGCCGCATCTGTGGGGCGGCTGGGCGGAATATGTCTATGTCGATCTCGGCATGCTGCCGGGCACGAAAATCTACAAGCTGCCCGACGACATGCCGCTGCGGCTCGGCGCGCTGAGCGAGCCGCTCAC
Organism: Pseudorhodoplanes sp.; assembly: GCA_013388965.1. Lineage (GTDB taxonomy): Bacteria > Pseudomonadota > Alphaproteobacteria > Rhizobiales > Xanthobacteraceae > Pseudorhodoplanes. The sequence continues at coordinate 18,786 of JACAEG010000200.1, forward strand.
GTCCTGCATCCGCGCCTTCAATCGCGCGATCGAGGCGGGGCGATTCAAGTGGGGCCAGACGGTGGTGATCCAGGGCTCCGGACCGATCGGCATTCTCGCGGTCGCGGCGGCGCAGGAAATGGGCGCGGGGCGCGTGATCTGCGTCGGCGCGCCGGAGGAACCGCGGCTGAAGCTCGCGCGCAGGTTCGGCGCGGAGGCGACGGTGGATCTGGATGAGTACAGAACGCCGGAGGAGCGCATCAGGCGCGTGCGCGACATTGTCGGCGGCTTCGGCGCGGACCTTGTGATGGACTGCTCGGGCCATCCGAGCGCGGGGCCGGAGGGCATCGAGTTCCTGCGCGACGGCGGCACCTATGTCGAGATGGGCCAGTTTACCGACGCGGGCTCGATCATGACGTCGTGGCACCGCATCTGCGCCAAGGACCTGAATGTCCTCGGCTCCTGGGCGTTCACGGCGAACGATCTGCCGCTCGGCGTCGACATGCTCTATCGCGCGCGCGACAAGTATCCGTGGCTCGACATGCAGACGATCTATCCCTTCACCGAGGATGGCGTCTCGCGCGCGGTGGCGGACGCAATGGCGATGAAGACGGTGAAGTCGACGATCGTGCCGTGGCCGGAGCTGGTGTGAATCGCTCGATGCATGCGCGTCTCTCGAACCGACATCCCGAGGTGCAAGCCATAAGCGCGCATCGGCGCGCTATGGCGAGCCGCGAAGGATGATAGGTCGATTGTCGCTGACCATCCGGGCCGTCGCCCTGCGCGGCTCCCAGCTCAGGGTGACGGATTCCGAGGGGCGCGCGACTTCCGGAATGACGGAGACCATTACACCTGCGCGAGCGCGGCTTCCTCGGCCTTGAAGTCCTTCGCATAGGCGCAATAGTGATCGACGATCATGGCGATCATGGCGCTGCGTTCCTCGCCGATGGGTGCGAGCTTTTTCGCCGGCGTGCCGGCATAGAGCCAGCCCGACTCCAGCACCTGTCCGGGCTCGGTGCGCGCGCTCGCGGCAAGCAGCACGCGGTCCTCGACGATCGTGCCGGGCGCGACAATGCTGCCGATGCCGATCAGGCTGCCCGAGCCGATCGTGCAATCGTGGATCGTCACGTTGTGGCCGACGGTCGAGTTCGGCGCGATGGTGACGCCCGCGCCGCTGCAGCGGATTACCGTATTGTCCTGCACATTGGAGCGCTCGCCGATCCGGATGACGCCGGGGCCGGCATCGAACACGTTGGAAAACCAGATGCTGGCCGAGGGCGCAGCCACGATCCTGCCGCGCAGGCTCGCGGTGGAGGCGACGAACACCGACGGATCGATATCGGAGCCGGGTGCGGGCGCCGGCGCGGCCTTGGGCATGTCCTTGCGCGACGCGCGCACGATCGCGTCGCGGCGCTTCGCCACCTCGCCGGGCTCAAGCGGGCGCACGGGCTTTGCCGGGCTACCGGCATAGAGAAAGCCGCCGTCGATCTTCTTGCCCGGAAAGACCGTCGAATGGGCCTCGAACGCCACATTGTCGGCGACGACCGCGCCGTCGAGGATCACCGTATTGTCGCCGATCACCACATCGTTGCCGATTGTGCAGGCATGCACGCAGGCATTCTCGCCGACCGTGACGCGGTCGCCCACGATGCAGGCGAACACCTCGTGCGCGATATGCAGGGTGGTGCGCGCGCCGCAATGGAAATCGTCGCCCGCGGTCACGTCATGGCCGTCGGCGCGCAGCACGGCAAAGGGGCCGATCCAGGCATTCCTGCCGAGCTTGACGCGGCCGAGAATGGCGGCGCCTGCACCGGCATGAACCGGGGCGGAGCCGAAGCGCGGCGAGATGCCGTGATAGGGGAGGATCAGGTTCTTCATGCACGCTATCTAAGGGGTCGTGCCCGAAAGGGCAAAGCGGGACCGCGATCTGCCGTAGATGAACGCCCTGCCCGCCGTGTCGAATTATCGCCACTGTTGGCCCGTCTAGAGGCCCATCCCTTGAGCGGCGGCGAGAACGCGAGGCACACTGACGGACATGCCGAATCGGTCCTCCCTGGCGGCGCTGTTCCGGCCGCTCGCGGCCCTTGCGGTCGCGGGCGCCGTCGCAGGCAGCGCGCTCGCGCAGCAGCCGCAGGCCCAACCGCCCGCGCC
>JACAEG010000230.1 GCA_013388965.1 Pseudorhodoplanes sp.
CTTTGCGAGCAGGATCGGCCTTCAGTAAAGCCCGCCCGTCCCTGAGCGAATCTGCGGCTGCGAACGCGGACCGCCGCCGCCAAATCCCGGGAAGCCGAACGGATTGAAGAAACCGCCGCGCGCTTCCGGCTGCTGAGGCGCCGGATAGCGGTCCTCGTTCGGCATCGCGCCGTCGCCGTAACCGATGACGGCATAGCTGTCCGGCGGCGCCGTGCCGGGCTTGAAGGCTTCCAGGATCACCTTGCCCTCCGCGCCCGGCCCCACGCGCATGCCGGTATGGGCGTCGATGCGGATGAGCTTGATGCCGGCCGGCACGCGGAACGGCACCGCCGGCTTGTCCGCAAGCGCCACCTTCAGGAATTCCTTGACGATCGGCGCCGCGAGCTGGCCGCCGGTCGAGCCCCGCCCCATCGGCTTGGGCTTGTCGTAGCCGAGATAGACGCCGACGGCGATGTCGGGCGAGAAGCCGACGAACCAGGCGTCCTTCTCGTCGTTGGTCGTTCCGGTCTTGCCCGCGATCGGTTTGCCGACCTCGCGCACCACGGTTGCGGTGCCGCGCTGCACGACGCCTTCCATCATGGAGGTGATCTGATAGGCGGTCATCGGATCGATGACCTGCTCGCGCCGGTCGATCAGGATCGGCTCCGGCTGATTGGCCCATTTGGTCGCGTCGCAGCCGCGGCATTCGCGCTGGTCATGCTTGTAGATGGTGTGGCCATAGCGGTCCTGGATGCGGTCGATCAGCGTCGGCTTGATGCGCTTGCCGCCATTGTCGAACATCGAATAGGCCGTAACCATGCGCAGCACCGTCGTCTCGCCGGCACCGAGCGCGAAGGAGAGATAGGGCGGCAGATCGTCATAGACGCCGAAGCGCTTGGCATATTCGACGATCAGCGGCATGCCCACGTCCTGCGCCAGCCGCACGGTCATGGTGTTGCGCGACATCTCGATGCCGGTGCGCAGCGTGGAAGGGCCGTAATACTTGCCGGCCGAGTAGTTTTCCGGCCGCCACGGCGCCTGACCGGGGCCCTGATCGATCTCGATCGGACCATCCATCACCACGGTCGACGGCGTGTAGCCGTTGTCGAGCGCAGCCGCGTAGACGAAGGGCTTGAAGGACGAGACGGGCTGGCGCAACGCCTGCGTAGCGCGGTTGAATTGGCTCTGGTCGAAGGAAAAGCCGCCGACCAGCGCCAGCACGCGTCCCGTCCAGGGGTCCATCGCGACGAGCGCGCCGGACACTTCCGGCACCTGGCGCAGGCGATATTGTCCTTCGATCACGCCGTCCTTGTTGGTCAGCGGATCCACATAGATGACATCGCCGGGGCTGAGGACCGATGTGATGCGGCCCGGGTTTTTCGCGGTCGCACCCTTGATCGCCCAGCGCGCGCCGTCGAGCGGGATGATCCCCACTTCCCGATCCTTGAGAACCGCGCCACCCGGCTCGCGGCCCGGCTGGAACCCGATGCGGGCAGACTGGTCGGATGTCTCCAGCACCACCGCCATTTTCCAGCCGATGTCGGACAGCGCCTTCACCTCGGCGAGCTTCACGCCCCAATCGCCGGTGGTGTCGATCTTGGCGACTGGGCCGCGATAGCCGCGCGATTCGTCGTATTTGATCAGGCCGTCCGCCAGCACCTTGCGGGCGACCACCTGCAGCTTCGGATCGAGCGTGGTGCGGACCGAAAGGCCGCCTTCATACAGCTTCTTTTCGCCGTAGCGTTCGAAGATTTCCCGGCGGACCTCCTCGGCGAAATACTCCGCGGCGAACATATGCGCGCTGGAGGGCCGCGACGTGACGTTGAGCGGCTCCTTCTTGGCCTTTTCGGCGTCCTCGGCGGAAATCTTGCCGTCCTCGCGCATGCGGTCGATGACGTAATTTCGCCGCTCGATGGCGCGCTCGCGCTGCCGGAAGGGATGCAGGCTCGAGGGGGCCTTCGGCAGCGCTGCCAGATAGGCCGCTTCCGCGATCGTCAGCTCGTGCACCGACTTGTCGAAATACAGAAGCGACGCCGCCGCGACGCCATACGCCGAGAATCCGAGATAGATCTCGTTCATGTAGAGTTCGAGAATCTTCTCCTTCGAATAGGTGCGCTCGATCTTGAGCGAGAGCAGAGCCTCCTTGATCTTGCGGTCGAACGAGACCTCGTTGGTCAGCAGGAAGTTCTTCGCTACCTGTTGTGTGATCGTGGAGGCGCCCTGGGGACGGCGGTTGGTGCCGAGATTCTGCAGATAGAGAATGCCGGCGCGCATGATGCCCTGGAAATCGAGGCCGCCATGCTCGTAGAAGTTCTTGTCCTCGGCCGAGATGAAGGCATTGATGACCATCTTCGGCACCGCCTGGATCGGCAGATACAGCCGCCGCTCGCGCGCATATTCGGCGACCAGCGCGCCGTCGGAGGCATGCACCCGCGTCATCACCGGCGGCTCGTAATCCTGCAGCTGGGAATAGTCCGGCAGGTCCTTGGAGAAATGCCACATGGCGACAGCCGCGCCCGCGACCCCGACCAGGAACAGGATCGTCCCCGCGGCGAACAGGAAGCCCGCAAAGCGCAACAGAAATTTCATGGGTCGAAACCGCTCAATAAGGCGCCCTCACCCTGGCGCGCGCGCCCCCGCGAATCCCGGCATTGTTACAGGACGGAGCCACCCACAGCCAGCCGCAACCCCACATTTCGCGTTTTTATGGTCAAACTGAGGCTTTTCCGCCCTCATCGACGGGCCTCAATCGCACCCTGCACGCCCGGGACGACGGGCGGAACCGCTGCCGGTGCGCTCCCCGCGATCCGCGTGGCGAAGAAGCGGTCGATGGCGGCCACGATCGATTCCGCGGCGCGGCTGCGCCAGGCGGTGGAATTCAGAAGCTTCAGGTCGTCCCGGTTGGAGACATAGCCCAGTTCGAGCAGGACCGAGGGCACGTCGGGCGCGCGCAGCACCTTGAACCCGGCGGCCCGCAGCGGGTTCTTGTGCAGCCGCACTGCGCCTTTCATTTCCCCCGCCAGAGTGCGGGCGAAATGGGTGGAAAAGACCTTGGTCTCGCGCTGCGCGAGGTCGATCAGGATGTCGGCCACGTCGCCGGTCTCCTGCGACAGGTCGAGCCCCGCGATCACGTCGGCGCGGTTCTCGTCGTCCGCCAGCCGGGCCGCATCGGAATCCGAGGCGGTCTCGGACAAGGTGTAGATCGTCGCGCCGCGCGCATCGCCCTCGGCGCGGGCGAGATAATCGGCATGGACGGAGATGAACAGGGAGGCCTGGTGGTCGCGCGCGAAGCGCACCCGGTCACCCAGCGGAATGAAGGTGTCGTCGGCGCGCGTCATCATGGTGCGGTACTTGCCGCCCTTCTCGATCTGGTCGCGCAGCAGGGTGGCAAATTCCAGCACGATGGTCTTTTCCATCTCGCCCGCCGGTCCCTTCGTGCCGGTGTCGAGCCCGCCATGCCCCGGATCGATCACCACGAGCGGTCGCGTGTCCGCGCTGGCCTGCCGCGCCGGCGCCGGCCGCTGGGCGCCCGGCCGCGGCGCCCTGTTGTCCTGGGCGAGATTGCGCATGAAGGTATCGCGGTCGATCGCGCTCAGATCGAGCACGAGGCGCGCGGGCTGGCCCTGCCCCGCGTCGAGCACGAAGGCCTTTTCCACACGCACCGGCTTGCCGACATCGAGCACGATGCGCGAGCCGCCCTGCATGATCAGTCCGAAGCGGAAGGCCCTTACCAGGCCGCGCCCGGTCTCGCCCGCGCGCGCGGGCAAGGCAAAGGTCACCTGCGGCAGGTCGATCACGACCCGATAGGGATCGGCGAGCGTGAAGGCGCGGATCTCGACCTTGCGCGTCAGGTCGACAACGAAGCGGGTTTCCTTGTCGTCCCCCCCGAGCCGCACCTCGGTCGCCACCGGGAAGGCCTCGGGCGCCGCGACCGCGGCCTCCATGATGGCGCAGGCCATCATCGCCGCGATCGCAGCGTAAAGCGCCCAACGATATCCGAAGCGGCCGGCCAAGCGTCGCCCTCCCGCCTCCCCCATACTCCAATAATGGGAAGGCGGTTAAACGGTTCTTAACCAAGACGGAGCCGCAGGCCCGCGGGTGTGGCGCGCCGGTGACGCGCGGTAGCCCTCTACGCACAGGATCGATTCGCCAACAGCGTCTGGAGCCGCGCGACCGGACTGGCTATCTTCCAGCCTGGCGCGTGACGGCGCCCCAATGAGTGGATGCCGATTCCGCCGGGCTCGCCTCGACTGACGTTCGACAACATCATTGCCGCGGCCCATCGGACTCTCAGGAGAGAGCAATGTCGCGAAGTTTCCTTGTTGCGGCCCGCGGCGTACTGGCCAGCATCGGGGTGCTGATTTGCCTGCCCGCCCTTGCCCAGACCGATCCCCTGCCCTCCTGGAACGACGGCCCGGTGAAGAAATCGATCACCGATTTCGTCGCGCGGGTGACGACGCAGGGCTCCCCGGATTTCGTGCCGGTCGAGCAGCGCATCGCAACCTTCGACAATGACGGCACGCTGTGGTGCGAGCAACCCTTCTATTTCCAGATGGCGTTTGCCTTCGACCGCGTGAAGGCGCTGGCTCCGCAGCACCCGGAATGGAAAACCAGACAGCCATTCAAGGCGCTCCTGCAGGGCGACGTGAAGACGGCGGCCACCGCCGGCGAGAAGGGATTGCTCGCGGTTGTCGCGGCGACCCATTCCGGCATGACCGTTCCTGAATTCGAGAGAACGGTGCTGGACTGGCTCAGGACCGCGCGCCATCCGCGCTTCCACCAGCCGTATGACGCGCTGGTCTATCAGCCGATGCTCGAGGTGATGGCCTATCTGCGCGCCAACGGCTTCAAGACCTTCATCGTCTCCGGCGGCGGCATGGACTTCATGCGGCCCTGGACCGAGCGCATCTACGGCATCCCGCCCGAACAGGTTGTGGGGTCGTCCGGCGTGACGCAATTCCGTTTGCTGCCGGACGGCAAGACCGAGCTGTTCAAGACCCCCATGGTGAACTTCATCGACGACGGCCCCGGCAAGCCGGTCGGCATCTATAACAATATCGGGCGCCGGCCGATCATCGCCTTCGGCAATTCCGACGGCGATTTGCAGATGCTGCAATATGTGACGTCCGGCTCCGGCGCGCGGCTCGGGCTCTATGTGCATCACGACGACGCCGCGCGCGAATATGCCTATGACCGCAAGTCCATGATCGGCAGGCTCGACAAGGGGCTCGACGAGGCGAAGGCGAAGGGCTGGCCGCTCATCAGCATGAAGAACGACTGGAAGGTGATCTTTCCGTTCCAGAAATGACGGCGCCGACCGACGTCGTCATCGACTTGAGGCAAGCCCCGCCGCCGCGCAGGCGCCAGAGCCGATTTCGACACATGCGGTCACTTCTTCGCGGCCGGCGTCTGCTGCGCGTCCTGCGTCGGCTTCCGCTGCAAGCGGACGTCCGGCGAATCGAACTCGAACCACTTGCTCGCCGCCACCTCCCTGGCCAGATCCTGATTGACGTAGGGCCGGATCAGGCGTCTGAAGGCGTCGCTGATATAGTCGTATTCATACTTGCAATGCTTCGCGCGCGCCGGCGTCAGGTGGCCAAGCGTTATGGCGTCGGCATACAGGACCGGGTCCTTGCCATAGGCCATGCACCAGCGATTGAAATAGCGCACGGCCGGCAGCGAATGCATGTCGGCCAGTTCCGCCAGCGTCGGATCCTGCTCCTGATCCTTCCTGGCGTCCGCGCCGGAGACCAGCGCCGCTCCCAGAATCAGACGACGCGCATCCTGCGGGGCGAATTCCAGCATCAGGAAGGTGGCGATATAATCCGCGGCATCCTCCTCCCGCGCGAGCAGCGGGATGTCGAGCAATTGCATGATCGCATGGCCGGTTTCGTGCAGGAACACATCCGCCGTCGGCCCGATCATGGCGTCGTGCGGCGTGATGCCGTCGACGACATTCTTGGGCGTGTTCTGCAGAATCCAGTCGAAATACTCGTAGCAGACCTGAATCGTGTTCTGCCAGAAATGGGCATTGACCACGCCGTCGCAGCCGACCACCTGCAGCTTGACCGGGTTGGGCATGTGGAGAGGCGCGAGGAAGGCCTGGAACTTTTCCAGGATCTTCTTGTCGCGCAGCATGTCGTAGATCTTGGTATGCGCCGGGTTTTTCGGGGGCACGTATTCGACCGTGAACTGATGGGTCTTCAGGCCTTTCGGCACGCGCAGCGCATCGTTCTCGAATTTCGCAGGATCAAGCTCGCGCTGGCCGAGGCTCATCACGGTCTGCCAGGGGTCCTTGCCGGTCGCGGTCACCTGCGTTCCGGAAATCTGCGCAACCGCCGGGCTGCTTCCCGACATCGCGGCAGCGAGAGCAGCCACCGCGGGCAGGCATCGAAGAATGGGCGTCATCGGATGAGCTCCTGACTCGGATCGTGGTCAACCTAGCGGCAACAGGTTACTTTTTGTTCTTCGCGGGCGGCTGCGGCGTGACGGTGGCGATCGGCGTCTCGAACGCGAACCATTTGGTCGCCATGACTTCGCGCGTCAGGCCGGGGTCGAGGTAGGGCCGGATCAGCCTGCGGAAGGCATCGCTGTTATAGGCATATTCGTAGGCGCAATGGTTCGCGCGCTGCCGTGTCAGCATGCCGGGGCCGACGGCGTCGGCATACAGAACCGGATCCTTGCCATAGGCCATGCACAGTCGGTTGAAATAGCGCTGCGCCGGAAGCGAATGCCGGCCGGCCAGTTCGAGCAATTCGGGCGCCCTCTCCTGATCGCGCAGCGCATCACGGCCGAATATGATCGAGGCGCCCATGATCAGGCGGCGCGCATCCGCATCCGAGAATTGCAGGATCAGGAATGTGGCAATGTAGTCGGCGGCATCCTCCTCGCTTCCGAGCAGCGGGATGTCGAGCAGCTGAAGAACGGCGTGGCCGGCCTCGTGCAGGAACAAGTCGACCATCGGCCCGATCATCGCGTCGCCGGGCGACAACCCGCCCTTCGGCGTTTTCGGCGCGTTCTTCCAGATCCAGTCGAAATACTCGTAGCAGACCGTGATCACGTTCTGCCAGAATTGCGCATTCACGCGGCCGTCGCATCCCCTGATCTCAAGCCTGACCCGGCTCGGCAGATAGAGGGGAGCCATGAAGGCCTGGACTTTCTCCAGCACCTCCTGGTCGCGCATCAGCTCGTAGATTCTGGCGTGCTTCCTGTCCTGCGGCGGCAAATATTCGAAGTCGAATTGATGGGTCCTCAGTCCGGCCGGAAATTTCAGGGGATTGCCCGCGGCCTGCGCCGGGTCGAATGCACGCGGATCGAGCCTGAGCACCTGTCGCCAGGCCATCTTCTCGGGCGGCGCCTGCGGTCCCGGATGCTGCGCCGCCGCCGGAGCGATCCACGCAAGCCCCAGCGCAAGCATGGCCGGCGCCGCCACGGCGCGGACTGCGATCGCGCGGCGGGCCTTCCCCTGCATCGTCGAGTTCATTGTGCGTTGCGCCGCTCGCCGGCCGCCGGCGGCTTGACGTCGGCGAAGTCGGTTTCGAAATCGAACCACTTGATCGCCTTGACCTTCCTCGCGAGGTCCTGATCGATATAGGGGCCGATCAGCCTCCTGAAGGCGTCGCTGATATACGAATATTCGTAGGCGCAATGGTTCGCGCGCTGCTGCGTCAGCATCCCGCGCTCGATGACATCGGCGTAGAGTTTCGGGTCCTTGCCATAGGCCATGCACAGGCGGTTGAAATAGCGCTGCGCCGGCAGCGAATGGCGCCCGGCCAGTTCGGCGAGTTCGGGGGCCGATTGCTGCTCCTGCAGCGCCTCCCGTCCGAAGATGAGAGAGGCCCCCATGATCAGCCGGCGCGCATCGGCCTCGGCAAA
>JACAEG010000231.1 GCA_013388965.1 Pseudorhodoplanes sp.
GATCGCCGGGCTCGACGTGATCATCTTCACCGGGTCGGCGAAGCCGAGCGCCTGCAGGTCGGAAATCTTGCCCCGGATGTTGTCGATCGCGTAGCCGAGGATCGCCGGGAGAGACGTGATCATCTTCACCGGGTCGGCGAAGCCGAGCGCCTGCAGGTCGGAAATCTTGCCCCGGATGTTGTCGATCGGCGGAAGCTGTATCGTTTCGAACACGTGATCGGCCGCGGCCTGTGTGAAGCCGCAATCGAGGAGGCACAGCAGGCGCGCGGCCGCGTCGTCGGCCGTCATGGCAGGTGCGCCGTGGCGCACCGGGCGACGCAAATCTGTCTGGCGGTCGGACGCTCTCATCGCGCGGCCCTCCGCGCGTTGTCAGAATCGCCCCGCCGCCTTGCCGCGCCGACCGCCCCATTGTAAGGGATTGAGACCGGCCGCGGCCGGGCCTCGTAAGAATCGCCTTGAGCAAAATCAACGGGTTGTCGCAGGTTCAAATCCTGCTGCCCCGACCAATTCCCGGCCTCGCTCGGCCGATTGGAGATGGGATACGGAGATGGTGGCGCGCATCTATAAGCCGGCCCGGACGGCGATGCAGTCCGGCGACGCCAAGACCAGGTACTGGGTGCTCGATTACGAGCCGGCCGCGCCGCGCGCGGTCGAGCCGCTGATGGGGTGGACCTCGTCGACCGACATGAAGAGCCAGGTTCGCCTGAAATTCGCGACCAGGGAGGAGGCGATCGCCTATTGCGAGCGCCACGGCATCGCCTATCAGGTCAGCGAGCCGAAAGAAGCCTCTCGCCGCACGATCGCCTATGCCGACAACTTCGCCTATTCGCGCCGGGGATTGTGGACCCACTGAGCGGACGCGGCGCTATGCGGGCTGCAGCGCGGCGGCGCTTGCCGGCGTCCCCCTGGCGTCCGGCGTGTGGGTGCGCTGGCGCAGCAACAGCATGAAGCGGTCTTTCGGCATCGGTTGACCCATGAGCGGGCCCTGGCCGAAGTCGCAGCCCATGCCCACCAGGGTCGCGACGTCGGATGACTTCTGCAAGCCGGTGCCGGCGGTGAAGCAGCCGAACCGGCGGGCGAATTCGATCACCGAGCGGCAGACCGATGCATTCGTCTTGCTGGTCGCGCAATCGGCGACTTCCCCCGACAGCTTGATTTCGAAGAACGGAAGCTCCGTCGCGCGCGACAGGAGCGAATAGCCGCCGGCGAAATTGTCGATCGACATGCGCACGTTGCAGGATGTGAGCCGGCCCGAAAGCTCGCTGGCGGCCGCGATATCGTGGATGATCTGGTCTTCCGGGATATCGACCACGATCCCGGGCCAGGATCGCGGATTGACATGATGGGCGCGTACGAGGTCGCTTATCGGAAGCTTGGCCAGAGCGCTGATCGGCATATTCAGCGACACCGGCATGCTGAAACCCATGCTCGCGAAGGTCTGGCTGAGCCTGATGGCTTCGATCACCGACTTCTCCGCGAGCGCATCGATCGAGGCTTCGAGAGCGCCGGGCATGAAGGCCGAGGGCATCAGCACGCCGAATTCGGGATGGCGCGCGCGCGCATAGATTTCGATCCCGGCGAGTCTCTTGCGCCGCAGGTCGATCTTGGGCTCGAGCCAGAACTCGATCCAGTCATTGGCCAGCGCGTCGTCGAGGAAGATGCGCGCCGCCAGCGGCTTCGGCATGCCGAGATGCAGGTCGTCGATGGCCTTGAGGATTGTCGCGGTCTCTAGCGGCTTCTTGAGAACCGGCAGCATGCGCAGCTTCTTCTGCTCGCCGGACGATTTCACGCGCTCGACCACCGCCGCGCGCTTGCTCATCAGTTGAACGGCGCCGCGAAAATTGAGCCTTGCGAGCGTATCCAGCGTCTCCATCGCATCGCTGGCATCGAGTGCGACACCCATGAAGACGACGTCCGGCCTGCGGTCCTCGAACGCTTTCAGGAAGCTCGCCCGGTCCTCAAACTCGATCGTGTTGATGCCGGCCCCGAGCATGTTCAGCGCGATGAAGTGCCGGACGCTGGGCTCTTCGTCGGTGACATAGCAAAGCGGCCGCTGTGGCGCCTCGAATGGATCGGGGCCGGGGTCGGCAGCGGGCTGGAGAGGCGGCGTTTTCACACTCATGCAGGGTCCCGGGGGAAGCCGGGGGACTGACGCGGCACCATTTCCCGAACATCTGACGTAAATTCGTTAAGGGCGCGTTGCGGGCGCGATGCCGGGGCTGGCCGCTACCAGTCGTCGTCCTCATCCTCGTCGGGATTGCGCCAGCGCCGCCGCTGCTCGCGCTTTCGCGGCCCAGGCTGCGGCTTGACCCTGACCGGCGTCCCGAGGGCCGGGGCCGGTGCGGCCGAGGCCTGCGACTGTGCCTCGATCACCGTGATCCGGATGCGTTGCGAATAGACCGGCGTGGCATGGGGGACGTGATCCGCATCGGCGAACAAGAGCTGCAGCGTGTGCTCGCCCGGCGCAAGCGTGATTTCGGCTTCCGACTGGCCGGCGCCGAAGTGCAGGTGGCCGAAGTCGCTGGGAATCGGTTCGTTCAGGGCGGGAAGCGGGGTATCGACCAGCAGGTGATGGTGCCCGGCCGCCGGTGCCGCTGTGCCGGCGGCGGCAAGCCCCATGTTGCGCAGGCCGAACTGGATGGTGAAGGTCCGCGGGACCCTGGCGCCGTCCTGAAGATTGATGAAATAGACCGCGGCGCCGGGCAGGGCGGGTGTCGGGCCGCCCTTGCGGGTCTGCTGCGCCCATACCGGCGTCGCCGTTATCGCCGCATCCGGCCGCCGCCGGCCGTACCAGCTTTGGGTCACACAGCGAACGCGCCGCATTCAAACGGACGGCGCAATCGGCAGGAAATTGTCACCCATGCCTTGGATACGATCCGTCACCGATGTGTCCGGAATGGCCCCCGGACGCTGGCGACCCCGGGAGGATTCGAACCTCCGACCAACAGCTTAGAAGGCTGCTGCTCTAATCCTCTGAGCTACGGGGCCTGTGGCGCCGATGTAGCGCAGGAGCGGCAGGCGCACAAATCCAGCATCCAAGTAATCACGATCCTGTCCTTTGGCGACGCCCCGGACCGGTGCGGAATTGCGTCGGATCGCGGATATCGGCCGGAACCAACCTCCCTGCCGCTCGTTCATTGGGCATCCGACAACAGGAGGACTGACTGCGATGGCGGCAAAGGAAAAGACTCTCGAAGACCTCTTTCACGAAACCCTCAAGGACATCTATTACGCGGAGAAGAAAATCCTGCGAACGCTTCCCAAGCTCGCCAAGGGAGCGCATTCCAAGGAATTGAAGGCCGCCTTCGAGAAACATGCGGACGAAACCGAAGGCCAGGTCGAACGTCTGGAAAAGGTGTTCGAACTCATCGACAAGGCCCCGCGCGGCAAGACCTGCCCGGCGATCGACGGACTCGCGGAGGAGGGCGCCGAGGTGTTGCAGGAATTCAAGACGTCGGATGCACTCGATGCCGGGTTGCTGGCCGGAGCGCAGGCGGTCGAGCATTACGAGATTTCCCGCTACGGCACGCTGATCGCCTGGGCCGAGCAGCTCGGCATGCGCGAAGCGGCGTCGCTCCTGAGGGAGACGCTCGCCGAGGAGAAGAAGACCGATGCCGCCCTGACCAGGCTCGCCGAATCCTCGCTCAACCGGATGGCCGCCTGATTCAGCCGCGCCTTTCGCAAGATGGCCGGGGTTCGCCCCGGCCATTCCCTTTGCCGACGACCCCGTAAACATGAAAACCCGCCGCATCGCTGCGGCGGGTCTTTTCTGTTCGATCCCGGTCAGGCCGCTTTGCGCTTGCGCTTGCGCGCAGCGGTCTTGCGTCGGCCTCGCGTGCTCGCGCCCGCAGCAGCCCGCTTGCGCCCGCGTCCCGATCCGCCCATCGGCAGCAGCCCGGCCAGCGAGCTCGGAAGCGCTTCCATCAGCGTGCTTGCGGCGCCCGAACGGCGCATCATCCGACCCGCATTCTTGGTCGCGGCACCCGCAATGATCCCGACCTGGAATGCGATGGCCGCGGCGAGCTGCGGATTGTCCCGGATATAATCCTGCAGATATTCCAGCCAGCTTTCGCGGGACGACCGCATACCGTCGATATTTGCCATCACGTCCTCCTTTGATGGCGGATGAACGCGGCGCTTTGCGACAAGTTCCCGCGGAAGCCGTCGAGGCCGGCAAGCAGGAGGGGTTGGGCAAGGATCGGTCTAGGGCGCGGCTGCCGTGGCATTGCCGCCCGGCTGGCGCGCGCAGGTCGTAAGCCTTTGGCTCAAGGGCGGACGGCTTGGGCTTGGCAGGCCTTGTCAAGGACTTGAACCGGCAGGCGATTTGCCGCGACGCAATTGCGAGGCGGCTGCATTGCCTCCGCCACGACCTCGACACGGTTCCCCGTTGATCTGATGATGCCTGCCGGCCCCCTTTGGGGAGGAGATTGATCCCATGCTCGCCGCTTTTCGCGCTGGCCTTGTTGCCGCGCTTGTCTGCGTTGCCCTGTCCGCCGCCCATTCCGCAGAAAAGGCCTTCCAGCGCGACGACCTCGCCGATGCCGCGATCCGGCTGGAAGCGCAGATCAAGACCGATTCCGGTCCCGTCACGAAGCCGATCGCCCAGCTCCGGCGCGAGGCGGACACGGCATTCCAGAAGAACGACTTCGGCGAGGGACTGAAGCTTCTCGGCCAGATCGCCGTCGTGTCGCCGCAGGATGCCGGCAACTGGCTGCGGATCGCGCGCGCCGTGCTGCAGCTTCGCCCGACCGGCGATCGCGAGCGCACGCTGCTGCAGGAGCGTGCCAGCACCGCGGCCTACATCGCCTACCGGCGGGCCACCGACCGTATCGCCGAAGCCGAGGCGCTGGTCGTGCTCGGCAACACCTTTGCCGAGCGCAAACTCTGGCGTCCGGCGCTCGACGTTCTGCGCCTGTCGCTCGATCAGCGGGAGGTCGCCGAGGTGCGCGCGCAATATGAGAAGCTGCGCAGCGACCACGGCTTCCGGCTGCTCGACTATACCGTCGACTCCGACGCCGCCGCGCCGCGCGCGTGTTTCCAGTTTTCCGAGATGCTGGCCGGCCAGCGCACCGACTATTCGCCCTTCATTGCGGTCGGCGGCCAGGACAAGCCGGCGCTGTCTTCCGAAGAGAAGCAGCTTTGCGTCGAGGGCCTGAAGCATGGCGAGCGCTACGCCATCACGCTGCGCGCCGGCATTCCCTCCGC
Source organism: Pseudorhodoplanes sp. (assembly GCA_013388965.1). Taxonomy (GTDB): domain Bacteria; phylum Pseudomonadota; class Alphaproteobacteria; order Rhizobiales; family Xanthobacteraceae; genus Pseudorhodoplanes. Next base: position 5,206 of record JACAEG010000231.1, read on the forward strand.
CGTCAAGGAGACGCTCGCGAAATCGGCCTCTTTCAACATCTATGTGCGCGACCGCAAGCCGTTCGTGCGCTTCGCCGCGAAGGCCTATGTGCTGCCGCGCACCGGCCAGAAGGGCATTCCGGTCGTCACCGTCAACACGCCCGCGGTCTCCGTCGAGGTGTTGCGCATCGGCGATCGCAATCTGCTCAACACCGTGCTCGGCTCGGATTTCCAGACCAATCTCTACAGCTACGACCTCGAAAGGCTCCGTACCGAGAATGCAATTCCGGTGTGGAAGGGCGAACTCGCGGTCGAGCAGACGCTCAATGCGGACGTGACGACGGCGTTTCCGGTCGATCAGGCGATCGGGGATCTCGCGCCCGGCGTCTATGTCATGATCGCGCAGCCGATGGGACCGAAGGCCGGCGGCGGCAATGACGACGACTATTACGGCTCGGTCGCCACGCAATGGTTCATTGTCTCCGATCTCGGATTGTCGGCCTTTTCCGGCCATGACGGCATTCATGCCTTCGTCAATTCGCTTGCCAGCGCGCAGCCCAAAGCCGGGATGGACGTGCAGCTCATTTCTCGCGCGAACGAGATTCTCGCCGTGCGCAAGACCGACGCGAGCGGACGCGCGAGCTTCGAAGCCAATCTGGCGCGCGGGGAGGGCGGGTCGGCGCCGGCTATGCTGGTCGCGGCCGAGCCGAAGGGCGATTACGCATTTCTGAGCCTGAAGTCGCCGGCCTTCGATCTCTCCGATCGCGGCGTGATTGGCCGCCAGACTCCGGCCGGCCTCGACGCCTTCGTCTATAGCGAGCGCGGCGTCTATCGCCCGGGCGAGACGGTGCATCTCACGGCAATGCTGCGCGACGCCCGCGGCGTTGCCGTCTCTGGCTCTCCGCTGACACTGGTTGTCGATCGGCCCGACGGCGTCGAATACCGCCGCGTCTTGCTGCAGGACCAGGGGCTCGGCGGGCGCTCGCTCAGCATGCCGGTGACGCCCTCGTCGCCGACCGGCACCTATCGCGTGCGCGCCTATACCGATCCGAAGGGCGAAGCGGTCGGCCAGACGAGCTTCATGGTCGAGGACTACGTCGCGGACCGCCTCGAATTCGATCTCACGTCGACCACGGCGCAGATGGAGCGCGGCAAGCCGGCCGAGATCAAGGTCGACGGCCGTTTCCTGTACGGCGCGCCCGCGGCCGGTCTCGACCTCGAAGGCGAGACGCTGGTCCAGCGCGCCAAGGAACGCCGCGGTTATCCCGGCTACAAGTTCGGCGTCGGCACCGATGGGGATGAATCGGTTGAGCGCGAACCGGTCGAGGACATGCCGCAGACCGACGACAAGGGCAGGGCGACGTTCTCGGTCACGCTCGACAAGCTTCCCGACACCAGTGTGCCGCTGGAAGCGACAATCTTCGTGCGCATGGCGGAAAGCGGCGGCCGCGCGGTCGAGCGCAAGCTGACGCTGCCGATCGCGCCCGCCGGCAACCAGATCGGAGTCAAGCCGCTTTTCTCCGGCCAGTCGCTCGGCGAGAACGACAACGCCAATTTCGATGTCGTTTTCGTGCAGCCCGACGGCAAGGCGCTGGCCCGCGCCGGCCTGCGCTACGAGCTGCTGAAAGTGGAGACGCGCTATCAATGGTATCGGCAGGGCGGCTCCTGGAATTACGAGCCGGTCAAATCCACCCGCCGTATGGCGAATGGCACGCTCGATGTCGCGGCCGACAACCCGGGCCGCCTCTCGCTGCCGGTGACCTGGGGCCGTTATCGCCTCGATCTGACGGCCGACGATCCCGGCATCCCGACCACCTCGATCTCGTTCGATTCCGGTTTCTATGCCGAGGCGAGCGCGGATACGCCCGACGTTCTGGAAATCGCGCTCGACAAGGGCGAATACCGGGCCGGCGACAGCATCAATGTCGCGGTCAATGCGCGGGTCGCGGGCCGCGTGTCGCTCGACGTGATCGGCGACAAGCTGTTGTCCTCCACCGCCATCGACGTGCAGCCGGGCACCAGCAATCTGAAGCTCGCGGTCGGGCAGGACTGGGGCAGCGGCGCCTATGTCGTCGCGACATTGCGTCGCCCGCTCGACGCGGCCGCGCAGCGCATGCCCGGCCGCGCCATCGGCGTGCAGTGGTTCTCGATCGACCGCAAGGCGCGCGCGCTGACGCTCGATCTGGGACTGCCGACGCTGCTGCGGCCGAATTCGCGCCTGAACGTTCCGATCAAGCTCGCCGGGCTGAATTCCGGCGAGGAGGCGCGCGTCGTTGTCGCCGCGGTTGATGTCGGCATTCTCAACCTCACCAATTACAAGCCGCCGGCCCCGGGCGACTATTATTTCGGCCAGCGCCAGCTCACGGCGGAAATCCGCGATCTCTACGGCCAGCTCATCGACGGCATGCAGGGCACGCGCGGCCAGATCCGCACCGGCGGCGACAGCGCGGGCGCCGAATTGCAGGGGAGCCCGCCCGTGCAGAAGCCGCTCGCGCTCTACTCCGGCATCGTGCCTGTGAAGTCCGACGGCACCGCCGACGTCGCCTTCGACATTCCGGCCTTTGCCGGCACGGTGCGCGTGATGGCGATCGCATGGTCCAGGGACAAGGTCGGCAATGCCGCAGGCGACGTGACGGTGCGCGATCCGGTGGTGCTGACCGCCACGCTGCCGCGCTTCCTGCGCAACGGCGACCGCGGCACCGTGCATCTCGAGCTCGACAATGTCGACGGCGCGGCCGGCGATTACGCGATCAGCGTGAAGGCGGATGGCGCCATCGGCGCCAGCACCAATGCGCAGCGCAGATTGCCGCTGCGGGCCAAGCAGCGCGACAGCATCTCGCTGCCGCTGGCGGCGGACAAGGCGGGCGCGGGAACCGTGGTCGTCAACGTCTCCGGTCCGGACGGCTTTGCGCTGGAGCGTGCCTACGCGCTCGATGTGCGGCCGGCGACGCAGATCGCGACCCGCCGGACGGTGCGCACCATCGGCAAGGGCGAGAGCGTGACGCTCTCGACCGACCTGTTCTCCGATTTCGTGCCGGGATCCGGCAGTCTCGCGCTGTCGGCCGGGCCGTCGACCGCGCTCGATGCGGCGACCTTGCTCAAGGCGCTCGACCGCTATCCGTTCGGCTGCTCCGAGCAGATCACAAGCCGCGCCTTGCCGCTTCTCTATGTGAACGAGTTGGCGAGCGCGGCCCAGCTCGCCTATGACGAAGCGGTCGATCAGCGCATCCGCGATGCGATCGACCGCCTGCTGGCCCGGCAGGGCTCGGACGGCTCGTTCGGCCTGTGGTCGGCGGGCGGCGACGATGCGTGGCTCGATTCCTACGTCACCGATTTCCTGACGCGGGCGCGCGAGCGCGGCTTCGTGATCCCGGACATCGCGTTCCGGCAGGCGCTCGACCGGCTGCGCAATTTCGTCGGCACCGCGCCGGAGCCGAACAAGGACGGCGGCCGCAATCTTGCCTATGCGTTGTATGTGCTGGCACGCAACGGCGCGGCTCCGCTCGGCGACCTGCGCTATATCGCCGACGCCAAGCTCGCCGATCTGGCGACGCCGGTGGCGAAGGCGCAGATCGCGGCTGCGCTTGGCCTTGTCGGGGACCGCGTGCGCGCCGAGCGCGTCTATGCGGCGGCGCTGGCTGCGATCTCGCCGCAGCCTGCGCTGGAAATCGGGCGCACCGACTATGGCTCCGCCCTGCGCGACGCCGCGGCCTTCGTGACGCTCGCTTCCGAAGGCAACGCGCCGCGTCCCTCGATCACGATCGCCGTGCAGCGGATCGAGGCGGCGCGCGCGCTGTCGGCCTACACCTCCACCCAGGAGAATGCCTGGCTGGTGCTGGCCGCCCGCTCCATCGCCAAGGATACCGGCAGCGTCTCGCTCGACATCAACGGCGAGGCGTCGCAGAAGCCGGTCTATCGCAGCGCGGATGCCGATGCGCTGCGGGTCGCCCCGCTGAAGGTGACGAATAACGGCGAGGGTCCGGTGCAGGCGGTGGTCTCGGTTTCCGGTGCGCCGCTCGTCCCCGAGCCCGCCACCGAGCGCGGTTTCCGGATCACGCGCACCTACCACACGCTGACCGGCGAGCCCGTCGACATCGCCAGGGTGAAGCAGAACCAGCGCGTGGTCGTCGTGCTGACCATGACGGAAATGCAGCCGCAATTCGGCCGGATCATCGTCGCGGATTATCTCCCGGCGGGTCTGGAAATCGACAATCCGCGCATCGTGTCGTCCGGCGAGACTGGCACGCTCGACTGGATTGCGGATGCCGAGGAGCCGGTGCATTCCGAGTTTCGCGACGACCGCTTCACCGCGGCCTTCGAGCGGGAAAGCAAGGATCAGGCGGTGTTCAGCGTCGCCTATGTCGCGCGCGCCGTGTCGCCGGGCAAGTATGTGCAGCCGCAGGCCTTCGTCGAGGACATGTATCGCCCCGACCGTTTCGGCCGCACCGGCACCGGCACTATCGAGGTGACAGCGGCGCGATGAGTCCGAAGCGCATCCTTCTCGGCAGCGTCGCCTTACTCGTTGCGGCGCTCGCGGGCCTCGCGTGGTTTGTCGCTGCGCTCGGCCCGCTGCCGCCTGCGGACGCGATCGAGACCTCGACCGTCATCGTCGACCACGAGGGGCGGCTGCTGCGCCCCTATGCGACCGCCGAGGGACGCTGGCGGCTTCCCGCAACCGTGGACGATGTCGATCCGCGCTTCATCGACCTGCTGCTCTCCTATGAGGACAAGCGGTTTCGCGGCCACGGGGGAATCGATACGCTGGCAATGCTCCGTGCCGCCTGGCTGCTCGCCAGCAACGGGCGCATCGTCTCAGGAGGCTCGACCGTCACCATGCAGATTGCGCGCCTGCTGGAGCCGCGCAGCGAGCGCACGCTCGCCGCAAAGCTTCGCCAGATGGTGCGCGCGGTCCAGCTCGAACGCGCCCACACCAAGGACGAGATCCTGTCGATCTATCTCACGCTCGCACCCTATGGCGGCAATCTCGAGGGCATCCGCGCGGCGACCCTGTCTTATTTCGGCAAGGAGCCGCGCCGGCTTACGCTGCCGGAAATGGCTTTGCTGGTTGCGCTCCCGCAATCGCCTGAAACGCGCAGGCCCGACCGCGCGCCCGAGATCGCGCAGCGCGCGCGCGACCGCGTGCTCGACCGCGCCGCCGGCGCTGGGCTTTTCCCCGACGACGAAATCGCGCTCGCCAAGCGCGAGCCGGTGCCGACCGCGCGCAAGCCGATGCCGATGCTCGCGCCGCACGCCGCCGACCAGGCGCTGCTTGCATCGCCCGGCAAGACGATCCATCGCCTGACGATCGAGGCGCCGCTGCAGAAGGCGCTAGAGGCGCTCGCGCGCGCGCGCGC
>JACAEG010000292.1 GCA_013388965.1 Pseudorhodoplanes sp.
CTCACCCATCGCAGCCCCTCACATATTCCACTGACCGGACTTGACCGCCGTCGTCGTTCCGGAAAACGCGCACAGCGCGGTTGTCCGGAATTCATAACCCCGGCCCCGAAAGTCATGGAAGGACCGGGGTTATGGATTCCGGGCTCGCGCCTTCGGCGCGCCCCGGAATGACTGTGCGGAAAGGGCTGTTATAAGACGCCTGCGATTCTGTGAGTAAGACCCATGCACGACATCAGGTGGATCCGCGACAATCCCGACGCCTTCGACCGCGGCCTGACGCGGCGCGGGCTTCAACCGGAATCCCAAAAACTTCTGAAACTGGATGAAGCGCGGCGCGCGGCGATCACCGCCTTCGAGCAGGCGCAGGCGCGCAGGAATGCGGCCTCGAAGGAGATCGGCGAGGCGAAGAGGAAAAAGGACGAGGCCGCGGCGACCGCGCTGATGGCGGAAGTCGCGCAGCTCAAGGACAGGTTGCCGGAGCTGGAGAAGGCCTCTGCTGCTGCCGAGAAGGAACTGAACGACATCCTCGCCGCGCTTCCAAACATACCGCTCGACGAGGTGCCGGACGGCAAGGATGCCGACGGCAATGTCGAGCATCACAGATTCGGCGCGCCGAAGACGTTTTCGTTCAAGCCGAAGCAGCATTTCGAACTGGGCGAGGCGCTCGGCCTGATGGATTTCGAGACCGCGGCCAAGCTCTCCGGCGCGCGCTTCGTGGTGCTGAAGGGCGGCCTCGCGCGGCTCGAACGCGCGCTCGGCCAGTTCATGCTCGACGTGCATACGGGCGAGCACGGTTACACCGAGGTCAATCCGCCGATCCTGGTGCGCGACGACGCGATGTTCGGGACGGCACAATTGCCGAAGTTCGCGGAAGATCAGTTTGCGACATCCCGTGAAATGACCCGAGATGAAGTTGAAGAACGCTATGCTGTCGCGCGAGCAGAGTTTCGCGAGTTTATGGCGCAAGAACAAGCGTTTGCCGATCGTGAGGGACGGCGATTGAAGCTGAATGACGTTGAAGATCGAATGAATCAGATCTATCGCAGTGTGGATCGAGCGATCATCGCTGAAAGAAAGCGCGAGTCGCTCTGGCTCATCCCCACCGCCGAAGTGCCGCTGACCAATCTCGTTCGCGAATCCATCGTCGACGAAGCCCAGCTTCCGATGCGGCTGACGGCCTGCACGCCCTGCTTCCGCGCCGAGGCGGGCGCTGCGGGCAAGGACACGCGCGGCATGATCCGCCAGCACCAGTTCACCAAGGTCGAGCTCGTTTCCATCACGACGCCCGAACAGGCGATGGACGAGCACGAGCGCATGACGTCGAGCGCCGAGGAAATCCTGCGCCGGCTGGAGCTGCCCTATCGCGTCATGACGCTCTGCACGGGCGACATGGGCTTCGCCTCGCAGAAGACCTATGACATCGAGGTCTGGCTGCCGGGGCAGGACACCTATCGCGAGATTTCCTCCTGCTCGGTCTGCGGCGATTTCCAGGCGCGGCGCATGAATGCGCGCTATCGCAGCAAGGGCGGAGGCCCGCGTTTCGTCCACACCCTGAACGGCTCGGGTGTGGCGGTCGGCCGCGCTCTCATTGCCGTCATGGAAAACTATCAGAACGAGGACGGCTCCATCACGGTGCCGGAGGCGCTTCAGGGCTACATGGGCGGCATGAAGAGGATCGAGAAAGCGAGATAGATGTGTCGATCCGTCACCCTGAGGTGCGAGGCCGCGATTGCGGCGGAGCCTCGAAGGGCGACGGCCAATGGTTCACGAGCGTGGCCGGGCATCCTTCGAGGCTCGCTACGCTCGCACGTCAGGATGACGGGTTGAGAAGGAGAACGGAACTGCAATGAGAATCCTCGTCACCAATGACGACGGCATCCATGCGCGTGGCCTTGAAATCTGCGAGGAGATCGCGCGCGAACTCTCCGACGACGTGTGGATCGTCGCGCCCGAGATCGACAATTCCGGCGTCTCGCATTCGCTCTCGCTCAACGATCCGCTGCGGCTTCGCGACATCGGCGACAAGCGTTACGCGGTGAAAGGCACGCCGACGGACTGCGTCATCATGGCGGTGCGTCACATCATCAGGGACAAGGCGCCCGATCTCGTGCTGTCGGGCGTCAATCGCGGCTCGAATGTTGCAGAGGACGTGAGCTATTCCGGCACGGTCGCCGGCGCGATGGAAGGCACAGTGCTGGGCATTCCCTCGATCGCGCTGTCGCAGGCCTACGGGCCGGGCGGACGCGACAATCCGCATTGGGAGACCGCGCGCACGCATGCGCCCGCGCTGGTGCGCCGCATCCTCGAGACGAAAATTCCGCGCGACGTGCTGGTCAACGTCAATTTTCCCGATTGCACGCCCGACGCGGTGCAGGGCATCGCGATCACCTCGCAGGGCAAGCGCGACCAGGAAATGCTGCGCATCGATCCGCGCTTCGACGGCCGCGGCAACCCGTATTTCTGGCTGGCCTTCGCGCGCAAGGGCAAGCCCGCGGGCGGGCATGGCACGGACCTCGCGGCGATGGCGGAGAAGCGCATCTCGGTCACGCCGCTGCGGCTCGACATGACCGACGAGCCGTTCATGACCACGCTGGCGGCGGCGTTCGACTGAGCGTTTCGTCCCGACTTGCCTGTGAATGGCTGCGCCGCGGCCGAACGCCCGGGCCTCGAAAGGTGTTAGGCTTGCTCCAGCAAGGGATGCAGGCATGCCTGTTCTCCAGCCCCGGAACGACAATGTCGGCCGCATGGAATTCCTGCTCACGCTGCGCAAGCGCGGGATCGGGGATGCGGCGGTGCTGCGCGCGATGGACGAAATTCCGCGCGAGCATTTCGTCGAACCCGAGCAGGACCGCTTCGCCTATGCCGACCGCGCGCTGCCGATCGCATGCGGGCAGACCATCAGCCAGCCCTATGTCGTTGCCTATATGAGCGAGCAGTTGCGGGTCGAGCCCGAGCACCGCGTGCTCGAGATCGGCGCCGGATCGGGTTACCAGGCCGCCGTGCTGTCGCGGCTCGCCGCCGAGGTCGTCACCGTCGAGCGCTTCCGCACCCTTGCGGCGCGCGCGCGCACGCGGCTTGCCGCGCTGGGCTGCTCCAATGTCGAGGTGCTGACC
>JACAEG010000188.1 GCA_013388965.1 Pseudorhodoplanes sp.
CCCGGGGCCCCCCCCGCCGAATTTCGATGCCGGTATCGACTCTATTGCGGCAGCGAGGCGCGCTTGCCGCTCGGCGGGAAGGCCGAGTGGGTCACCGTCCCGCGCAGCAGGTCGACGGCCATCTTCAGCGCCTTGTCGTCCTTCGGATCCGGCGGAACATAGGATTGCGAGCCGGTCTGCTCCTCGCCATCGGCCTTGAGGTGGCCGCGCAGCGAGGATTCGCCCTTGGTGTCGGTGCGACCCTTCACGTCCTCGGGCACATCCTGGAGCACCTCGATGTCGGGCGTGATGCCCTTGGCCTGGATCGACTTGCCCGACGGCGTGTAATAGCGCGCCGTGGTCAGGCGCAGCGCGCCGCTGCCGCCGCCGAGCGGGATGATCGTCTGCACCGAGCCCTTGCCGAAGGACCGCGTGCCGAGAACGGTGGCGCGCTTGTGGTCCTGCAGCGCACCCGCGACGATTTCAGACGCCGAGGCGGAGCCGCCGTTGATCAGGATGATGATCGGCTTGTTCTTGGTGAGGTCGCCGGCCCTTGCGTTGAACCGCTGGGTCTCCTCCGTATTGCGGCCGCGGGTCGACACGATCTCGCCCTTTTCGAGGAACGCATCCGACACCGAGATCGCCTGGTCGAGCAGGCCGCCCGGATTGTTGCGAAGGTCGATGATGTAGCCCTTCAGCTTGTCGGCCGGAATCGTGTTGGCGAAATCGTTCAGAGCCTTCTTGATGTTGTCGGTCGTCTGCTCGTTGAACTGCGAGACCCGGATATAGGCGACATCGTCGCCTTCCGTGCGCGAGCGCACCGAACGCACGCGGATGATGTCGCGCGTGATCGATACATCGAGCGGCTTGTCGAGGCCCTTGCGCATGATCTTGAGCTTGATCTTGGTATTGACCGGCCCGCGCATCTTCTCGACTGCCTGATTGAGCGTGAGGCCCTGCACCGCCTCCTCGTCGAGATGGGTGATGATGTCGTTGGCGAGAATGCCCGCTTTCGCCGCCGGCGTCTCGTCGATGGGCGCCACGACCTTGACCAGGCCGTCTTCCATCGTGACTTCGATTCCGAGACCGCCGAACTCGCCGCGGGTCTGGATCTGCATGTCCTTGAAGCTCTTGCCGTCCATGTAGCTCGAATGCGGATCGAGCCCCGCGAGCATGCCGTTGATTGCGGACTCGACGAGCTTGGCGTCGTCCGGCTTCTCGACATAGTCGGAGCGCACGCGCTCGAACACGTCGCCGAACAGATTGAGCTGGCGATAAGTGTCGGCGGAGCTCGCTGCCTTTGCATAGGCGGTCATGTCGGAGAAAATCGCTCGCGGCTGAACCGCCACCAGCGTCAGGGCAGCGCCGGACACCGCGCCGAGGAGAACCAGGAAAGACTTGCGCATCATCCGCGAACCTTCTCGTTTTCGCTTGTGGCCCACCAGGGGCCGGGATCGACGGGGGACCCGTCCTTTCTGAACTCAATGTAGAGCACCGATTGCTTCGGTCCAACGGGCGCGGTGGAGGCGACCTGCGATCCGCCACCCATAACCGCGACTGGCTCGCCGGTCAGCACAAACTGGCCAAGATCGACCGAAATCCGCTCCATGCCTGCCAGCAATATATGATACCCGTCGCCTGCATTCACTATCAAAAGTTGGCCGTAGGAACGGAAGGGCCCGGCGTAAACTATCCAGCCATCACACGGAGATGTGACCTGCGCGCCCGGCCGGGTTGCAAGCGAGATACCCTTTTCCGACCCGCCAAGCGCATCCGGGGCCCCGAATTCCTTGATCCGGACCCCGTGCGCGGGCATCGGCAATAGGCCACGGGCCGAGGCGAAGGACATGGCCGGCGCAAGCCGCCCGGGGTCCTGCAGGGCGGCCAGTTCCACCCGCTGACCCGGCCTGGGCTCCGCGGCCGCCACGGCCGCAGCCCGCGCGGCCCTGGTCGCCGCATCGAGGCCCTGTTCGAGCCGCGTCACGAGGTCCTTCAGATTGTCGACCTGGCGCGACAGCTGGAGCGCATTTTCCCGTTCGGCCTGGATCGCCTTCTCGGCCTCGGACTGCTTCCTCTGCCGTTCGTCGATCAGCAGGGTGAGGCGTTGCCGCTCCGACGCAAGCGCCGCCATGTCCTGCGTCAGCATCGACTTTTCCTCGCCGATCTCGGCGCGCAGCTTCACGAGATCCGCAAGATCGCTCGCAAGACGCTGGGCCTGATCGCGCATTTCGGGCAGCACGGCACCGAGCATCATTGCGGTCCGCAGCGATTGCAGCGCGTCCTCGGGATGCGCCATCACCGCCGGCAGGGGACGACGGCCGACCCGCTGCAAGGCCGCGAGCACTTCCATGATGACCGCCTGGCGATCATCGAGCGAGCGGCGGAGATTGTGCTCCTGCGCTTCCAGCGGGCGCAGCCGCGCTTCGCCCGCGCTCAGGCGGCGCTCGGCGTCGCGCAGCCTGGCCGCCGTGACGATCAGGGCATCGTTGAGCTTGCGGCGATCTTCGCCCAGCGCTTCCGCCTCGAGCCGGAGTCGCCTTTCATTTTCGGCGGCCTTCTTCTGGTCGGCGCGCGCAGCCTGCAATTCCTGCTCGCGCTGCTTGAGGAGGTCGGCGCCCGCCGGGGCCTTCTTCTGCGCGTTCGCCGTCGAAGCCGCGATGGCGGCCGCGAGCGCAGCCGCAAAAACCGCCGGAAGTCCGGTCCTCGCCTCGGGTCGGTCGAAAAAATTCGCCATCCGGCTTTTTGCTTTCGGCCCCGCTTTCGGGAGCAAGTGTCGCGCCCCGCGGTGGCGGGATTAAGACCGTCACGCCCGATGATACGGATGACCCGACAGGATCGTGGTCACGCGGTAAATCTGCTCCAGAAGCATGATTCGGACCAGCTGGTGGGGCCAGGTCGCGACCCCGAAGGCGAGTTTCAGCTTCGCCCCGTCACGCAGGCTGTCGGCCAAGCCGTCCGCGCCGCCGATGACGAAGGCCACGGCAGGCCGGCCTTCGTCGCGCCAGGTTCGGATATGCTCGGCCAGCGCCACGCTGGCGAGATTGTCGCCGGCCTCGTCGAGGACGACAGTCACCGCGCCGTCCGGGATCATGTTGGCGATCGCGATCGATTCCTCGATCCGGCGCTTGCCGATGTCGGCCGCACGGCTTTCCCGGATTTCCACGATCTCGATGTCGCGCAATCCGAGAGCGCGGCCGGCCTGCGCCGCGCGTTTGCGATAGCGCTCCGCAAGTTCCGACTCAGCATTCTTCAACCGGCCGATTGCGAGCACGAGGACCCGCATCGCGGCCTGCGATCAGCTCGCGCGCCGATTCGCCGGACGACCCGACGACCACATCTTCTCGAGATTGTAGAAGTCGCGGATTTCGGGCCGGAAGACGTGAACGACGACGTCGCCGGCATCGATCAGCACCCAGTCGCAATGCGGCTGCCCCTCGACGCGGATGCCCTTGGCGCCCGCCTTTTCGAGGGCCTCAACCACATCCTCCGCGATCGAGCCGACATGGCGGCTGGACCGCCCGGAGGCGATCACCATCGTGTCTGCGATCGAGGATTTGCCGGTGAGATCGATTGTGACGATGTCCTCGGCCTTCATGTCTTCGAGGCGCTCAAGGACCGTTCGCATGGTCTCCTCAGCACTGGCTTGCGCCGGAGAGACCGGTTCGGGCATCGCACGCGGGCGTGCCCGGGAGATTGTCGTAGTGGTCAGGGGGCCCTTTCCTTTCGCTATTCCCGGTATTCCACGAGACTCAACGCTATAAATGTAGTCATTCGGCGTTAATGGTTTCAACCACCCTCCAGTTCCTTTTTTCCCTGCCGCAGGGCGGTCGAGGACAGGACGGACTTGATGCCGTGCAGATAGACCCAGGCCGGCGGCTGGTGCAGCGGCAGGGAGCGGGCCTTGATCTCGGGAAGGCGAGCCCGGGCGAAGGCCTGGGCGGCGGCGCCCGAGGTCGCGCTCAGGCTCAACCCGCCGCGGTCCACGACCGCGATCGGCAGGGACATGAATATCTGGCGCCAGTTCTTCCAGCGATGGAAGCTCTTCAAATTGTCCGCGCCCATGATCCAGACGAAATGCACGCCGGGACATTCGTTCAACAGCCATGCAATCGTATCGGAACTGTATTTCGTGCCGATGACAGATTCGAACCCGGTCACGGCGATGCGCGGGTGATCGGCGACCGCCTCCGCGGCCTTGATCCGCTCGTCGAGGGAGGGAAGTCCGGCAACATCCTTCAGCGGATTGCCGGGCGTGACCAGCCACCACACCCGGTCGAGGCCGAGTTTCTTCAGCGCCAGCAGGCTCACCGCGCGGTGCGCCGCATGCGGCGGATTGAACGAGCCGCCGAACAGGCCGATGCGCAGTCCGGGGGTGTGAGGAGGCAGGACGAGGCGGGGTTTTCGATTCATCGTCATTCCGGCCGAGCGAAGCGAGAGCCCGAATCCGGACGCGCGCCTTGTCCCCGGCTCCGGATTCCGGGTTCGACCGCCTCGCGGTCGCCCCGGAAAGACGGCGCCGCAATCACGGCCTGATCTGCCCCGTGCCGCGGACGCGATACTTGAACGAGGTGAGCTGATCGACGCCCACGGGTCCGCGCGCATGCAGCTTGCCGGTGGCAATGCCGATCTCGGCGCCGAAGCCGAACTCGCCGCCGTCGGCGAATTGCGTCGAGGCGTTGTGCAGCACGATCGCCGAATCCACTTCGCTGAGAAATTTCTCGGCGGCGTTCGTGTCGCTCGTCACGATCGCGTCGGTGTGATGTGAACCGTAGCGCTCGATATGCGCGATGGCGCCATCGACCCCGTCCACCACCTTGGCCGCGATGATCGCGTCGAGATATTCGGTCGGCCAGTCGTCCTCCGTCGCAGCCTTCGCCCGCGCATCGGCGGCGCGCACCGCCTCGTCGCCGCGCACCTCGCAGCCGGCATCGATCAGCATGCCGACCAGCGGCTTGAGGAATTTCGCGGCGGCGGCGCGATCGACCAGCAGCGTCTCCGCGGAGCCGCAGACGCCGGTACGGCGCATCTTGGCGTTAAGCACGATGCTTTTCGCCATGTCGAGATCGGCGGCCTTGTCGACATAGACGTGGCAGACGCCTTCGAGATGCGCGAAGACCGGGACGCGCGCCTCGTCCTGCACGCGCGCGACAAGGCTCTTGCCGCCGCGCGGCACGATCACATCGATATTGCCGTCGAGCCCGCGCAGCATCAGGCCCACGGCCTCGCGGTCGCGCACCGGCACGAGCTGGATCGCGTCTTCCGGCAGACCGGCCTCGCGCAGGCCGTCCGCAAGCGCGCTTTGGATCGCACGCGAGGAGCGCAGCGAATCCGACCCCCCGCGCAGGATTGCGGCATTGCCGGCCTTCAGGCAGAGCGCGCCGGCATCGGCGGTGACGTTGGGCCGGCTCTCATAGACGATCCCGACCACGCCGATCGGCACACGCACGCGCTCGATCGTCATGCCGTTCGGACGCGTCCAGCTTTCGGTGACGCGGCCGACCGGATCGTCGAGGGTGGCGACCATGTCGAGACCGTCCGCCATGGCGGCGACGCGGCGCTCGTCGAGCGCCAGCCGGTCGAGATACGCTGAGGTCGCGCCCGATGCCTTGGCTTCCGCGAGATCC
>JACAEG010000279.1 GCA_013388965.1 Pseudorhodoplanes sp.
CCTGGGTGACGGTGCCGGGCGCGGATTCGACGGTGTCGGTCCACATCGTCTGGATGGAGTCGATGACGACGAGGCGCGGCAATCCGCCGGACGACAGCGTGGCGACGATGTCCTCGACCGAGGTTTCGGCGGCCAGTTCGACCGGCGCCGATCCGAGCGCGAGGCGTTCGGCGCGCAGCCGCACCTGCGCGCTCGCTTCCTCGCCGGTGAGATAGACGGCGCGTTGCTTGCTGCGCGCGAGCGCGGCCGCGACCTGGATGAGCAGCGTGGATTTTCCAATGCCCGGATCGCCGCCCACCAGCAGGACCGAGCCGCGCACCAGCCCGCCGCCCGCGACGCGATCGAATTCGCCTATGCCGGTCGCAAGCCGCGGAGCCTCGCGCACGTCGCCGGCGAGCGGCTCAAGCGCAAACGGGCGGCCCTTGCCTGGCGAGCGGCCGGGTCCGCGCGCGGCGCCCGTCTGCTCCTCGACGATCGTGTTCCAATCGCCGCAGGACTCGCATTTCCCCTGCCAGCGCGCGGTGACCGCGCCGCAATTCTGGCAGACAAAGCTCGGGCCCTTGCGGCTCATCGCTATCGTCTTTCCAGGCCGCCGAATGCCTGCGCATCGCTAGTTGTGGGCATCGTCGAGATAGATCCGCGCATAGCGGCGTCCGAGGCTTGTGAGAACCTCATAGCCAATCGTTCCCGCAAATTCGGCCACTTCGTCGACCGGCAGGCCGTCACCGATCAGCGTGGCGAAATCTCCGCGACGCACGGAATGCTCCGGCAAATCGGTGATGTCGAGCGCCATCAGGTCCATTGAAATCCGCCCGACAATCGGGCATCGCCGGCCGGCGATCAGCGCGACGCCGCCGGGCTTCTGGTCGGAACCGCTGGCGGAGCGAAAATATCCGTCGGCATAGCCGGTCGAAATCACCGCGATGCGCGAAGCGCGTCGCGCCGTCCAGGTCGCGTCGTAGCCCACCGTCTGGCCGAACGGGATGCTGCGCACCTGGACGATGCGAGACTTGAGATCCACCACCGGCAGCATGGGATTCTTCAACGTGGGCGTCGGGTTCACCCCGCAGAGCGCGGCTCCCGGGCGGACGAGATCGCAGATCGCCGACGCGCCGAGAAAGATCCCCGACGAATTCGAAAGCGAGGCAGGCACACCGCGAAACAGCGAGCGCAACTCGCGGAAGGCGAGGATCTGCTCCTGATTGCGGGGATGGCTGGGAATCTCGGATGCGACGAAATGGCTGACCAGCAGGGTGATGCCGTGCTCGGGGCGCGAAAGGCGCGGCGCGATGCCGACGGCCTCTTCCACCGTGATGCCGAGCCTGTTCATGCCGGTATTGACGTGCAGCGCGAACTCGCCGCTCCAGCCGCTGGTGTCGACGAATGTGTCCCATTCGGCCAGTTCGGAGACATCGCCGATCACCGGCTGCAACCGGTGCTCCGCATAGACGGGGCATGTGCCGGGCGGAATTCCGTTGAGGACGTAGATCGTGGCTTCGGGCAGGACGCTGCGGGCCCTTTGCCCTTCCGAGAGATCGGCGACGAAGAATGTGCGGCAGCCGGCGCGCTGCAGGCGTGCGGCAACCTGTTCGAGGCCGAGCCCGTAGCCGTTGGCCTTCACCACCGCCGCGCATTCCGCAGGTGTCGCCAGGGCGCGCAAGGCCTGCCAGTTCGCGGCCAGAGCCGCGAGATCGATCGTGAGGATGCCGCAGGCCTCCTCGGCCGGCGGTCCCGCCATCGAAATCACCTGGGTTGCGTCGGTCACCTGATCCACAGGGCAATTCCCGCTAGGCCGATATCCAGCCGATGCGGCTGTCTGAATCGAACAATAGCCGATCTGCGCCGCCGATGCGCGCTAGAACCGCTCGGGGAGGTGACTTTCGCTGGCAAGATCGCCAAAGCGCGTCACGCTCGCGTCGAACTGGAGCAGCACCGTGCCGGTCGGGCCATGACGCTGCTTGCCGATAATGACTTCGGCCTTGCCGTGGACCAGCGCCATTTCGGTCTGCCACTTGACGTATTCTTCCGTGCCGGGACGCGGCTCCTTGTTGCTCAGGTAGTATTCCTCGCGAAAGACGAACAGCACCACGTCGGCGTCCTGCTCGATCGAGCCGGATTCGCGCAGGTCCGACAATTGCGGGCGCTTGTCGTCGCGGCTCTCTACCTGCCGGGACAATTGCGATAGCGCCACGACCGGGACATTGAGCTCCTTGGCGAGCGCTTTCAGGCTGGTCGTGATCTCGGTCACTTCCTGCACGCGGTTCTCGGACGCGCGTCGCGACGTGCCCTGCAACAGTTGAATATAGTCAACCACGAGAAGATCGAGCCCGCGCTGGCGCTTCAGCCGCCGCGCGCGGGCGGCGAGCTGGGCGACCGACAGTCCCCCGGTCTCGTCCACGTAGAACGGCAGGGACTGAAGCTCGATCGAGATGTCCTTGATCTTCTCGAAATCGGATTCGGTGATGCCGCCGCGCCGGATCGTGCTCGAAGGAATGCCGGTTTGCTCGGCCAGGATACGGGTGGCGAGCTGCTCGGCCGACATTTCGAGCGAGAAGAAGCCGACAATGCCGCCGTTGACCGTGCTGGTATGTCCGTCGGGCCGCACCTCGCCTTTCCAGGCGCGCGCGACGTTGTAGGCGATATTGGTCGCAAGGGCGGTCTTGCCCATGCCGGGACGGCCGGCGACGATGATCAGATCGGAGGGCTGCAATCCGCCCATCTTGGCGTCGAGATCGTGCAGCCCGGTCGCGAGTCCCGACAGCTTTCCGTCGCGCTGATAGGCGCGTGCCGCCATGTCGACGGCTGTTGTGAGCGCCTGCGCGAAGCGCTGGAAGCCGCCCTCGTAGCGGCCGCTTTCGGCAATCTCGTAAAGCTTTCGCTCGGCATCCTCGATCTGCTTCTTGGGCGCGAAATCGACGGGCGCGTCATAGGCCTCGTTGACCATGTCCTCGCCGATCACGATCAGCGCGCGGCGAATGGACAGATCGTAGATGGTGCGGCCGTAATCGGCCGCATTGATGACCGTGGTCGCCTCGGCGGCGAGCCGCGCGAGATACTGGCTGATCGTCAGCCCGCCGACATCGGCATCCGCGGGGAGGAAGGTCTTGAGCGTGACCGGGCTCGCGACCTTGCCGGCGCGCACAAGGCTGGACGACAGCTCGTAGATTTTCTGATGCACGGGCTCGAAAAAATGCCGTGGCTCCAGAAAATCCGAAACGCGATAAAGGGCCTCGTTATTGACGAGGATCGCGCCGAGCAGCGCCTGTTCCGCTTCGATATTATGCGGTGCAGTGCGATAAAGCGGTGCCGGCTCCGCGGGAAGCTTGCGGACGTTCGAATCAGCGAGTGCCATGTCCCATCAATGCGCCCGAAATTGCGCCAAAAGAATGCATCGGGAGATCGGGATTACCACCGGCGCATCGGACCTGCGCGGGCCAATTGGGAATGTCCCCGTTACCCACCGCGCGTCGATTCCGCCGGGATTCCTGCGTCCCGGCCTTGACCGTGACGACCGGATTTGTGCAGCGAGCGCGGCCTATTCGCCCGCGAGCCGCAAGGGCGGACGGCTTGCCGCTTCCGCGGCCCGCAATTTCTTCTCCGCGATCGCTATGTAGTCGCGGGTCATCGGAACCACGTCCTGCCGCTTGGTGATCTGGATCTGGAACACCATCAGGGCCTGTTCGCGGAACGCCATCTCCGAGGAGGCCAGGTAGAATTCCCACATCCGCAGAAAGCGGTTGTCGTAGATGCGGCGGACTTCGGCGGCATGCGCGAGGAAGCGCTCGCGCCACGCCTTCAGCGTATCGGCATAATGCAGCCGCAGGATTTCGATGTCGGTGACCAGCAACCCGGACCGCTCGATTGCGGGCAGCACCTCCGACAAGGCCGGAATGTAGCCGCCCGGAAAAATGTATTTCTCGATCCAGGGATTTGTGACGTTCGGCCCCTCAGAGCGGCCGATCGAGTGCAGCAGCATCACGCCATCGTCGGCAAGCAACTGGGCGCTCTTGCGGAAGAACTGATTGTAAAAGCCGACGCCGACATGCTCGAACATGCCGACCGAGACGATCCTGTCGAACCGGCCCGGCACGTCGCGATAGTCCTGCAGGCGGAATTCCGTGCGTCCTTCGAGCTGCTTCTCGGCGGCGCGCTCGCGCGCGCGCTTCAGCTGTTCCTGGGAGAGGGTAATCCCGGTGACATGGGCGCCGCAGATTTCGGACAGATACAGCGCAAGCCCGCCCCAGCCGCAGCCGATATCGAGGACCTTCTGCTCGGGCGCGACGAGCAGCTTCGCGGCAAGGTGGCGCTTCTTGGCAAGCTGGGCGTCGTCGAGCGACTGGTCGGGGCGCTCGAAATAGGCGCAGCTATATTGCTGGTCGGCATCCAGAAACAGGGAATAGAGCCGGCCGTCCAGATCGTAGTGATGAGCGACGTTTCGCCGCGATCGCGTCCGCCGGTTGAACTGGGCGGCACGGCGGCGCAGGTAGCGAATCATCCATTGCGGCCGCGCAAAGCTCGGCAGCTTTCCGCTCTGGTCCTGGCCGAGTAGGATGGCGAGCAGGTCGGCAATGGTGCCTTCCTCCACGACCAGCGTGCCGTCCATATAGGCCTCGCCGAGCTTGAGCTCCGGATTGAGCAGGAGCTTCCGCTCGGCCGCCGAGCTGGTCAGACGCACGGCAACCGGGGGGCCGCTTCCGTCGCCAAGGATGAGTTTGTTGCCGCGGGCGGTGGTGATCCGCAGATTTCCGCGGCGAATGAAGGGTGTTAGGGCAACCTGCAGCAGATGATCCATCGCCGCCAATCCCGCTTAGACTGCAAGCGCGACCGGGAATTCGCTTCGGTCCGACTCAATTACAACAAAGTTCCGTGCGCGGAGCAATCCGCCCGCCTTCACTCGAAAATGAGCCACATTCATCCGGTTTTGGGTTAAGCAACGCGGGCAAGGTCGGCCGTTCGGGCCGGAAAGGGCGGGCAATACCGGTGGCGCGGATTTTCTGGCGTTCTCTGGTCGCGTCGGGCGTGGCGGCAGCCGCGATGGTCGCCGTCTATGCGGCGGCGGCTCCGCGGGATGCCATTCAGACCCGGCCCTCGCGGCCTCCGACGCCCGAGCCGTCCGGTGCGCAAAGCGAGCCGATCGATCTCAACGAGGGCAAGTCGCCGGCCGAGCTCTTCAACGTCGGCTGCGCCGTCTGCCACCAGAAGCCGCAGGGCCTCGCCAAGGGCCGCTCTGCCGGCGCGCTCGCCGGCTTTCTCCGCCAGCACTACACGACGGGCACGGAGCAGGCCTCGGCCATCGCCGGATTTCTGACCTCCGGAGGAAATGATCGCGGCGTCGCCACGCCGGTCCGCGCGACCCCGACGGAGGAGCCGGCGCCGGATCGCAGGGCGGCCCCCGGAGCCACGACGCCCAACGCACAGCGCCGGCCGGCGCGACCCGGCGAGATTGCGGTGCCGGAAGGCACCTCGGCGCAGCGCAGCCGCCGCGCGGCACCGCCTTCCGGCGATCCGGATGTAATCTTCCTGCCGCCGGGAGCGACCGACATTCCCGATGATGCGGCCC
>JACAEG010000249.1 GCA_013388965.1 Pseudorhodoplanes sp.
ACTTCGACATCTTCTTGGTGCCGTCGCGCAGGCTCATCACGCGCGTGGCCTCGCCGAAGATCAGCGGCTCGGTGAGCGGGAAGAAGTCGACGCCGTAGTCGTGGTTGAACTTCTGCGCGATGTCGCGCGTCAGCTCCACGTGCTGCTTCTGGTCCTCGCCCACCGGCACGTGCGTCGCCTTGTAGAGCAGGATGTCGGCGGCCATCAGCGTCGGATAGGCATAGAGGCCGATCGAGGCATTCTCGCGGTCCTTGCCGGCCTTCTCCTTGAACTGGGTCATGCGGTTGAGCCAGCCCACGCGCGCGATGCAGTTGAACACCCAGGCAAGCTCGGCATGCTCGGCGACCTGGCTCTGGTTGAAGATGATGTGCTTCTTCGGATCGATGCCGCAGGCGAGGAAGGCGGCCGTGACCTCGCGCGTCGCGCGCGGCAGTTCGGCCGGATCCTGCCAGACCGTGATCGCGTGCAGGTCGACGACGCAATAGATGCAATCATAGTCGTTCTGCAGCGCGACGAACCTGGTGATGGCGCCGAGATAATTGCCGAGATGCAGGTTGCCGGTGGGCTGCACGCCCGAGAACACGCGTTCCTTGAACGCCATTGCAGATTCCTCCGTCGCAGCCGCGTCCCATGCCACGGAGCGCGCCCCCGAGGCAAGGGCCGTTGCCCACCCGCGGAATGCGGCGACGCCTGCGACTCGATGTTGATGCCTCGCGTTCACTCGCTATAGTGCGGCCTCCTTCGGAAGGGATTTTTCATGACAGCACCCCGCTACGACGTTCTCGGCATCGGGAACGCCATTGTCGATGTCATCGCGCGCGCCGACGACGATTTTCTGGTCGCCCAGAACATGCAGAAGGGCGGCATGGCGCTGATCGACGAGGCGCGGGCGCAGGGCATCTATGCGGCGATGGGGCCGGCGGTGGAGATTTCCGGCGGCTCCGCCGCCAATACGATCGCGGGCGTCGCGAGCTTCGGCGCGCGGGCGGCCTTCGTCGGCAAGGTCAAGGACGACGAGCTCGGCCGCGTCTTCGCGCACGATATCCGTGCCGCCAGGGTCGGCTTCGAGACGCCGCCGGCGTCCGACGGTCCCTCGACCGCGCGCTGCTACATCATGGTGACGCCCGACGGCGAGCGCACGATGAACACCTATCTGGGCGC
This sequence comes from Pseudorhodoplanes sp., assembly GCA_013388965.1. Lineage (GTDB taxonomy): Bacteria > Pseudomonadota > Alphaproteobacteria > Rhizobiales > Xanthobacteraceae > Pseudorhodoplanes. The sequence continues at coordinate 1,162 of JACAEG010000249.1, forward strand.
CGCGCAGAATCTTCAGCCGGCCGACATCGACGAGGGCATGATCGCGGCCTCCGCCATCACCTATCTGGAAGGCTATCTGTGGGATCCGCCGCTGGCGAAGGACGCCTTTCTGAAGGCGGCGGCCGCCGCGCACAAGGCGGGCCGCACGGTCGCGCTCACGCTCTCCGATTCATTCTGCGTCGACCGCTATCGCGCCGAGTTCGTCAAGCTGCTGCGCGACAAGACCGTCGATCTCCTGTTCGCGAACGAGGCCGAGCTCAAGAGCCTGTACGAGACCGCCGATTTCGACTCCGCGCTTTCCGCCCTGCGCCAGGATGCGCAGCTTGCGGTCGTCACGCGCAGCGAGAAGGGCTGCGTCGTCGCCTCCGCCGGAACGGTCGAATCGGTGCCGGCCTTTCCCGTCGAGAAGGTCGTCGATACCACCGGCGCCGGCGACCTGTTCGCGGCTGGCTTCCTGTTCGGGCATGCACGCGGCAAGGATCGCAAGACATCGGCGCGGCTCGGCGCGCTGGCCGCGGCCGAAGTGATCCAGCATCTCGGCGCCCGACCGGAAGTCTCCCTCGAGACCCTGGCGCGCGAGCGGGGCATTCCCGTCTGAGGACGGAGTTCTTGCGAGCGACCTCACGCCGGCTTAACGCTTTGGTAAGCGGGACAAGGTTACCGATTGGTGAAGAGGGGCTTCACCAAAGGGACCGCCATGGACCTGTCCAGCGACGATGACGGGCATTCCGCTTCGGACAATGCCCGCAACGCAGATGCAAGCACGAGCCGATCGACGGCTCTGATCGAACATGCCGGCGCACGGCCGCGACTTGGCCGGATCGCGATCGTCGTTGCGACGCTCGCCATCGCCGCCGCGCTCGGCTCGGTGGTTGGCGCGCTTGCCGGCTCCGCTCTCACGCGCCCGGCCGACGCGCCGCCGACCGCGAGCGAGCCGAGCGACATGAGGCAGGCGCTCGCTCAGCTTTCGGCCGAGGTCGCCTCGCTGAAAGCCGCACTCGAGGCTGCCGGCAAGAACGCGAACGCCCAGTTCGCTCGCCTCGGCGAGCGGGCGGATCGGGTCGAGAAGGCGCAATCCGAATCGTCGGCGAGAGTCACCAAGCTTTCCGAGTCGATCGATCGGCTTGATCGCAAGACCGTCGCCGCGTCCGACATCACGGGCTCGGTCGTCGCGAAGCAGGAGGACCGCCCGGCGATCGTCGAGGGCTGGTTCCTGCGGGAGATCGAGGATGGCCGTGCGCTTGTGCAGGGACGTCTCGGCTATTTCGATGTGGGCCCCGGCTCGCATCTGCCGGGGATCGGCCGCGTCGAGACCATCAAGCGGCAGGACGGGCGCTGGGTCGTGGTGACGTCCAAGGGACTGATCGTTTCCGCCTCCTCGCGCCGCTGAGAGGATCGCAGGGGCGTCAGAATTCTGAGTGCCCGCTTGCGCAGGTATGAGCGGTCGGGCTGGCGTCTGCTGCAATCCTGGCTTGCTCGGAAGGTTGCCGATTTCGTGAACTCAAGGCTGCGGCGCAGGGTCGCCGCAGCCTTGTTCGTGCCGTTGTTGGCGCAGATTTTGCGACGTGCCATATTTTTACGAGCACGAGGCAAGCCCGATGGCGCAATTCTCGCTCGGCCTGAAAGCCGCTATTCCCGCCGGCATGGCCCTGTTGTGGGCCTTCCCCGCCTTGGCCTTCGAGCGCGCGCAGGCCGCGCCCACCAAGCCGGAAATGACGGAGAATTGTCCGGGGCTGATCGCGCAGGACCGCCCGCGTATCGTCCCTGCGGCGTTCCGGCTGGCGGCGCTGGCGAGCGATGAAGTGCGCATCTCCTATGCCGGACATTCGACCTTCCTGATCGAAAGCCCGCAGCTCGTCCGCATCGCGACCGACTATAACGATTACGTCCGCCCGCCCGTGCTGCCGGACGTGATCACCATGAACCACGCGCATTCGACCCACTATACGGACAATCCCGACCCGAGAATTCCGCATGTGCTGCGCGGCTGGGCGCAGGAATACGGCAAGCCCGTGCGCCACGATGTCCAGGTCAGGGACGTGCGCGCGCGCAACGTCCCGACCAATATCCGCAACTACGGCGGCGGCACCGAGCAGCACGGCAACTCGATCTTCATCTTCGAAGTCGCCAACATGTGCATCGCGCATCTCGGACATCTGCATCACACGCTGAACCAGCAGCAATTGAACGAAATCGGCCGTATCGATGCGGTGCTTTTCCCGGTCGATGGAACCTATACGCTCGATCTCGACGGGATGGTCGAGGTTCTGGAGTCGCTGAAGGCGCCGCTGATGATCCCGATGCACTATTTCAGCGCCTTCACGCTGGAGCGGTTTCTCAATCGGGTGCGTGAGAAGTACAAGGTCGAGACCAGCGACACGCCGTCGATCGTCATCTCGAAAGCGACCCTGCCTGCCGAACCGAAGCTTCTGGTCTTGCCGGGCCGATAGTCGCCCCCGGTCCCGCATTGGGGTCTGCCCAGCCTGAGACGCCGGCCGGCTGGCGCGCGTCCTGTCGTTCGTGCCGTCCTCGAGGCTCAACCGCGAGGGGCGGCCCGGTACGAACGAACCGGTTGATTTGGCCGATGACATGGAGGATGAACGGCGGCCCGCCACAGCGCCGGAGACGTGGACATGATGCCGAGGCTGAGCCTGCGACCGTGCAAGCAGGCGATCTATATGCTGCTGGCGAAAGACAGCCCGCTGTCGGAAGGGAAGGCCGTAGGCGTCGATTTCGGGTGCGGTGCCATGCCCAACAGGCGCGTCTTCCGGACGCAGCAATATTGGGGCGTGGAACTCGATCAGCCGACCCTGCAGAAGGGCATGAAGCGTTATCCCGAAGCCCGCGGCGTCCTGTCCAGGATCGAGGATTCGGTCGTTCCGCCGGCGGATTTTGCGCTGTGCATCAGTGTCTTTGCCGGAACCAACTTCGAGAAGTTCGGTCCGCACTACGACATGAAGGTGCTCAATGCGATTGTCGACCGGGTTGCTCCCGGCGGCATCCTCATCGTCACCTTCAATCCGAAAAAGATCGGCGCCGAATTGCTCGGCCGGCTGCATGCCGGCTTCAAGTCGGTCACGGAGATCGGGATCGATCTGCCCAGCAAGCCCCACTCCGTCCTGGCTCCGATTGTCGCCTACAACTATCTTCGCAAGGGCGCCCCATCGACAAAACCGCAACGGGTCTATGTCAGATGTGAGGGGAAACTGGCGTAGGAGGACGTCGATGTCCTGCGGCGACTGGTCGGGGCGCCGCCCGCCGGAATCGGCTGGCCGCCTGATGCCGGTGTCCGGCATCGATTCGCCGCGTTGAACCCGCGCGGCAAGGCTTCACACAAAATTGTGGTTCGGTTGTTAGGAGAAGCGTTGCGTTTTCGCGCGAATATCCGCACATACGCCGTCTCGTCCCGGCGAGAATTGAACGTTTTCAATCAGTTAAAAGGGTATTCAAAGATGATGCTTGCTTGGGATTTGTGGCGTTCAATGCCGGCGACGAAAGCCGGTGCGCCGATCGAAGCGCCGTCGGGTCCTGGGCTCTACGAGGTTCGCCGGGCATCCAATGGCGAGGTCGTTGCATTCGGGCATACCGACAGCGTTGCGCAGGTCCTCAACAAGATGGTGCCGTCGTCCAGCGGCGGGTTGCTGAGCCTTTTTTCGCGCGCGAGCGAGGCGATGCGCGCCGATCTGGAATATCGGACCTTCGCCGCAGCCTCCGTCGAGGAGGCCAGGACGATCGCGGCTCGTCTGAACGAGCGCCGTCAGGCGTTCTACCGCCGCCGGATGCCGGTGCGCTGAGGCCGATTGATCTGACCTTCCGATCCGTTTGCCTCCGTTTGCGCGGGAAGCAGACGAAATCCTGCCCGAACATAAGGCGACTCATCTTCGCCTGAAATTACGGGGCGATCAGGCGTCGACGCTCGATGACAGTGCGTTTTCCTGGATGAAGTCGCGCCGCGGCTCGACCAGCTCGCCCATCAGCTTGCTGAAGATGTCGTCGGCGTCGTCGCCTTCCTTGACCTTCACCTGCAGGAGCGAGCGCACGTCGCTGTTGAGAGTGGTTTCCCAGAGCTGTTCCGGGTTCATCTCGCCCAGCCCCTTGTAGCGCTGCAGGCTCACGCCCTTGCGGCCGGCGCCGGTGACAGCTTCGAACAGGCTGACCGGGCCGTGGATGGCGATCGTCTCGTCCTTGCGGCGAAGCGTGCCGGCCTTGGCATAAAGCTCCTGCAGCGACGGCGCATGTTCATCGAGCTTGCGCGCGTCGGCTGAGCCGAGCAGCGCCTGGTCGATCACCGCGATCTCCTTCACGCCGCGCACCGTGCGCTCGAAATGGAAGCCCGTCTCGTCGAAGCGGCCGGTCCAGCCGCGCTCGGTCTCGTCTTCGAGGGCATCGAGCCGCCGCGCGATGTATTCCGCTGCGGCATTCGCCGCGGCCGGATCGCTGGTCACCTTCGGCGTCAGCACGCCTGCGATCGCGGCCTGCTCGATCACCTTGCGGCTGTAGCGGCTGTGGAGGCCGTGCAGGAGATTGCGGATGGTGCGGGCTTCCTCGACCACTTTCTTCAGGTCGGGGCCGGCCCGCTCGGCTCCATTGGCGGCCTTGAAAAC
>JACAEG010000326.1 GCA_013388965.1 Pseudorhodoplanes sp.
CACCTGGCCCGCGTCGGCCGCGCGGATCACTTCGACCACCGTGAGGCCCGGCTTCCTGTCGAGCGTCGTTCCCCAAAGCGCCTCGAAGCGCCTGTTGGCCTCGGGGTTGTCCACGCGCTGGTAGTCCGGGTACATCATCGGGATGAGGCCGGCGTCGGACGCGCCCTGCACGTTGTTCTGCCCGCGCAGCGGGTGCAGCCCCGTGCCCGGGCGGCCGATCTGGCCCGTCATGAGCGTGAGCGCGATGAGGCAGCGGGCGTTGTCGGTGCCGTGCACGTGCTGCGAGATGCCCATGCCCCACAGGATCATCGAGCCCTTCGACGTGGCGTAGGCCCGCGCCACCTCGCGGATCGTCTCCGCGGGGATGCCGCACAGGGGCGCCATCGCCTCGGGGCTGAAGCCCTTCGCGTTCTCCCGGAGCGCCTCGAAGCCCACGGTGCGCGTGCGGATGAACTCGGGATCGACGAGGTTTTCCTCGAGGATGGTGAAGATCATCGCGTTGAGGAGCGCCACGTCCATGTCCGGCTTGAACTGCAGCACGCGCCAGGCGTGCCGCGCGATGTCGGTGCGGCGCGGGTCCGCGACCACCAGCTTCGCGCCGCGCTTCACCGCATTCTTGATCCAGGTGGCCGCCACCGGATGGTTCGAGGTCGGGTTGGAGCCGATGAGGAAGATGACCTCGGCGCGGGCGACGTCGGAGACCTGGTTCGAGACGGCCCCGGAGCCGATGCCCTCGAGGAGGGCCGCCACCGAGGAGGCGTGGCACAGGCGCGTGCAGTGGTCCACGTTGTTGGTGCCGAAGCCGGTGCGCACCAGTTTCTGGAACAGATAGGCTTCCTCGTTCGATCCCTTGGCGCTGCCGAAGCCCGCCAGCGCATCCGGTCCGTGCGTGTCGCGGATGCGCGCAAGGCCGCCCGCGGCCAGCGCCAGCGCCTCCTCCCAGGTCGCCTCGCGGAAATGCGTCCACGGATTCGACGGGTCGATGAATTCGTGCGGAATTTTCGGCACGCCGTCCCTCCGGATCATCGGCTTCAGAAGGCGTTGCGGATTGTGCACGTAGTCGAAGCCGAAGCGGCCCTTCACGCACAGCCGGTTCTGGTTCGCCGGACCGTTCTTGCCCTCGACCGCGACGATCCTGTCGTCCTTGATCTGGTAGGTGAGCTGGCAGCCGACGCCGCAATAGGGGCAGACCGAATCCACCGTGCGGTCGGGCCTGCCCTTGTAGACATTGCGCTCGTCCACCATCGTCGCCGGCATCAGCGCGCCCGTGGGGCAGGCCTGCACGCATTCGCCGCAGGCGACGCAGCTGGACGCGCCCATCGGATCGTCGAAGTCGAACACGATCTTCTCGCCGTGGCCGCGGCCAGCCATGCCGATCACGTCGTTGACCTGCACCTCGCGGCAGGCGCGCACGCACAGATTGCACTGGATGCAGGCGTCGAGATTGACCGCCATCGCCGGATGGCTGCGGTCGGCCGAAGGCTTCGCGCGTTCCGGGAAGCGCCCGACGGTGACGTCCATCGCTTCCGCCCAGGCCCAGAATTTCGAGTGCGGATCGTGCGCGGCCTCCTCGCGCCTGGGCTGGTCAGACACAAGCAGCTCGAACACCATGCGCTGCGCGGTCTTCGCACGGTCGGACACGGCCTTGACCTTCATGCCGGGGGTCGGCTTGCGGATGCAGCTTGCGGCAAGCACACGCTCGCCCTCGATCTCGACCACGCAGGCGCGGCAATTGCCGTCGGGGCGATAGCCGGGCTCCGGCGCGTAGCACAGATGCGGGATGTCGGTGCCGCAGCGCTTCGCCACCTGCCAGATGGTCTCGTCCGGCCCCGCCGTCACCTCGCGGCCGTCGAGGGTGAAGGTGATGGATTGGTCGCTACCGTTGCTCCTGCTCATCGCATCGTCCTCGAACCTTCCACCGTCATCACCAGCTCCCCAGCGGCTTCTTCAGATCCTCCGGGAAACGCTTCAGCACGCTCTGCAGCGGATTCGGCGCCGCCTGCCCGAGCCCGCAGATCGAGGCATCGCGCATCGCCGCCGACAGCTCGTTCAGCAAGGATTCATTCCAGGGGCCGCTCGCCATCAGCTTGACGGCCTTCTCGGTGCCGACGCGGCAGGGCGTGCATTGCCCGCAGCTTTCGTCCTCGAAGAACTTCATCAGGTTGAGCGCGACGGCCTTCATGTCGTCCTTGTCCGACAGGACGACCACGGCATGCGCCCCGATAAAGCAGCCGTATTGCTCCAGCGTGCCGAAATCGAGCGGGATGTCGGCCATGCTGGCCGGGAGAATGCCGCCCGAGGCGCCGCCCGGCAGATAGGCCTTGAAGGTGTGGCCTTCGGCCATGCCGCCACAGAATTCGTCCAGCAGCTCCTGCATCGTGATGCCGGCGGGCGCGAGCTTCACGCCCGGCTCCCTGACGCGCCCCGACACCGAAAAGGAGCGAAAGCCCTTGCGCTCGTGACGACCCTGCGAGGTGAACCACGACACGCCGCGCTCGACGATGTCGCGGATCCAGTAGAGCGTCTCGACATTCTGCTCGAGCGTCGGACGTCCGAACAGGCCGACCTGCGCGACATAGGGCGGACGATGGCGCGGCAGCCCGCGCTTGCCCTCGATCGATTCGATCATCGCGCTTTCCTCGCCGCAGATATAGGCGCCGGCGCCGCGCCGCAGATGAAAGCGCGTATGCGGCATCAAGCCCGCGGCCTCGACCTTGGCAATCTCCGCCTCGATCATCAGACGGATTTCGGGATATTCGTCGCGCAGATAGAAATAGACGTCCGGCGCCTCGATCACCCAGGCCCCGATCAGCATGCCTTCGATGAAGCGGTGCGGATCGCGCGAGAGGTAGTAGCGATCCTTGAAGGTGCCGGGCTCGCCCTCGTCGCCATTCACCGCCATCAGCCGCGGCGCGGGCTCCGCGCGCACCAGCGACCATTTGCGCCCCGTGGGAAATCCGGCGCCGCCGAGACCGCGCAGGCCGGCATCGCTGACGATCCTGACAATGTCGTCGCGCGTGCGCCTGCCGTCGAGGCAATCCTTCAGCAGCGCGTAGCCGCCCGCCTTGCGATAGGCCTCGAAGCCGATCTCGGAGGCGATGGCGTGCGCATGCGCGCCGCGCTTGACCGCCTCGGCGACGCTTCCCGCATCGGCCTTGAAGGTCTGCACATGGCCGACCGCGCAGACCGGCGCGCGCTCGCAGGCGCCCATGCAGGGCGCGCGGATCACGCGCACATCCTTGCCGAGCGTCGCCCGCAGCTCTCCGATCAGCCTTTCCGAGCCGGCCATCGCGCAGGAAAGCGAGTCGCACACGCGGACCGTGACCGGCGGCGGCGGCGTCTCGCCTTCCTTCACGACATCGAAATGGGAATAGAAGGTCGCGACCTCGTAAACCTCGGCCTGCGCCATCCGCATTTCGGCGGCGAGCGCGGCGAGATGCGCGGCGGAAATGTGACCGTACTTGTCCTGGATCAGGTGCAGATGCTCGATCAGGAGATCGCGCCGGCGCGGACGGTCGGTCAGCAGCGCGCGCACCTCGTCGAGCGCCTGCGGATCGATCTGGCGACCCTTCGGCGTCTGGCGGGAGGGCCTGCGTTTTCCCCGTCCCGGACCGGGCCGGGCTTCGGCCTGCAAGGTCTGCGATTCCATGGCGTCACCTTGGATTTCCTACAGAAAAGGCTCGAATTACCCATGACACAAGCCCGCAATGACAATCTATCGATTGGAAACTCCTATTGACATTCTATAATACATAATACTCAATAGATCGAGTGAACGCGAGATAAGGTCCTTGATCGACAAGCTCGATTTTATCCTCGCTCTCGCGCGGGAGAGACATTTCGGACGCGCGGCGGAGGCCTGCGGCGTGACCCAGCCGACGCTGTCGGCCGGGGTGAAGCAGCTCGAGGAATCGCTCGGCGTCCTGCTCGTCAACCGCGGATCGCGCTTCCAGAGCTTCACGCCGGAGGGCGAGCGCGTGCTGGCCTGGGCGCGGCGCATCGTCGGCGACCAGCGCGCCATGCGCGAGGAGGTCAATGCCATGCGGCGCGGCCTCAACGGCCGCCTGCGAATCTCGGCAATCCCGACGACGCTCGGCATGGTCGCGAGCCTCACCACGCCGTTCCGCGCCCGGCACCCGAATGTGCAATTCACGATCTGGTCGCGCACCTCGGTCGAGGTTCTGGCGGAGCTTGAAAATCTCGAGATCGACGCCGGCATCACCTATCTCGACAACGAGCCGCTCGGCCGCGTGAACACCGTGCCGCTCTATCGCGAGCGCTATCGCCTGCTCACATCGCGCGACGCACCGCTCGGCGATCGCGACCGCGTCACCTGGGAGGAGGTTTCGCAGGTCCCGCTCTGCCTGCTGACGCCCGACATGCAGAACCGGCGCATCATCGACCGCCTGCTCAACCGGACAGGCCACGAATCGCGGCCCATGCTGGAATCAGATTCGATGATCCTGCTGTTCTCGCATGTGCGGACCGGCCGCTGGGCGAGCGTGATGCCGGCCAAACTCGCCGAGACGCTCGGGCTGACGGAGACGATCCGCGCCATCCCGATCACGGAGCCGGACGAGGTTCACACCATCGGTCTCGTGGTGCCGGAGCGCGAGCCGATGACGCCGCTGACCGCGGCCCTGGTGGCGGAGGCGCAGCGGGTCGCCCCGACGCTGGACGGCTGACGCCGCGTCTGCCGGATCGATTTGGCGGCCGGTATTGCCGGCTTTTCTTCAACACTTCGCCATTGTTGTCGCGCTGATGATGCGGCCCGCAAGGAATGCGGCAGGAGGTGCGGCGATGACGACACGGCGTGAATGGCTGCTCGGCGCGGCCAGCCTGGCATGGCTGGGCGGTGCCGTGCAGGCCGCTCGAAGCGCGCAGGACGCGCTGACGGCGCAACTCGCGAGGATCGAGGGCGACAGCGGCGGGCGGCTCGGCGTCGCGGTGCTCGATACCGGCACCGGCAGGCAGGCCGCCCATCGCGGCAACGAGCGCTTTCCGATGTGCAGCACGTTCAAGCTGCTGGCGGCCGCCGCGATATTGGCGCGTGTCGATGCCGGCAAGGAGCGGCTGGATCGCCGCGTCGTGTTCAATGCGGGCGATCTCGTTACCTATTCGCCGGCGACGGAGAAGCATGCGGGCGACGGCATGGCGATGGCGGCCATCTGCGAGGCGGCGGTGACGCTGAGCGACAACACCGCCGGCAACCTCATGCTGGAAGCGCTTGGCGGGCCGGCCGGGCTGACCGCCTGGCTGCGCGCGATCGGCGACGGCGTGAGCCGGCTCGACCGCAACGAATTGTCGCTGAACGAAGCCTTGCCGGGCGATCCGCGCGACACCACGACGCCACAAGCGATGGTGACGAGCGTTCATACGATTCTTTTCGGCAAGGCACTCGGCGCATCCTCGCAGGAGCGGCTGACGCAGTGGCTGCTTGCCAGCAAGACCGGCGGCACGCGGCTGCGCGCGGGTTTGCCCGAAAACTGGCGCAGCGGCGACAAGACCGGTTCCGGCGCACGCGGCACGACCAACGATGTCGCCGTGATCTGGCCGCCGAACCGCAAGCCGCTGATCGTCGCGGCCTTTCTCACCGGGACCAGCGCTCCGCCCGAGGCGCGCGACGCCACGCTCGCCTCGGTCGGCCGTGCAGTGGCGGCGGCATTCTGAGAGTCTGACCCAAACGAACCCGGCAAAATCCAGGCCCAACGATGTCGTCATGCCCGGCCTTGTGCCGGGCATCCACGTCTTAACAGCCAAGCAGCGAGAAAGAACGTGGATGGCCGGGACAAGCCCGGCCATGACGAATACTGAGATACTTGCGATCCGGCCAAGCTCTCAGGGCGATGAATCGGGGAACTGCCTGGTGTCTAAGCCACCTGCTGGTCCATGTGGCGGAACATCGCCCTGCGCGCCTCCTCGTCCATCTCCGTCTTGAACTTGTGCCGGTCCTTGATGGCGATCGCGCGCACGGCCGCGGGCCGCGCGGAAATCTCGTCGACGAGGCGCTTCAGGTTCGGATATTTGGCCCAGTGCTCCTCGCCGATCACGATCGGCATCATCCGCGCCCAGCCCCAGACGTCCATGTCGACGATCGTGTAGTCGTCGCCCAGCATGTATTTGCGCGCGGCGAGCCGCTCGTCGAGAACGCCGTAATGGCGGTGCGCCTCGAAGGCATAGCGGTTGATCGCGTAGGCGAGCTTCTCCGGCGCATAATTGCGGAAATGCACCGACTGGCCTGAAAAGGGCCCAAGCCCGGTGGCCGCGAACATCAGCCAGGACAGCAGCTCCCCGCGCGCCCTGTCCGACTTTTCCTTCGGCAGAAACCTGCCGGTCTTCTCCGCGAGATAGAGCAGGATCGCGTTGGAATCGAACACGATCGCATCGCCGTCGACGATCGCGGGCACCTTGCCGTTCGGATTGATCTTCAGGTATTCGGGCTTGTGCTGGTCGCCCTTGCGGGTGTCGACGGGAATTGCCTCGTAGGGCAGACCGGCCTCCTCCAGGAACAGCGCGATCTTCATCGGATTGGGAGCGCCGCTGTAGTAGAATTTGAGCATGTTTCGTCCCTCTTTCGCGCCGGAATTCCGGGCCGGCGCACGCGAAGGGCGCCAATCTAGCGGCGCGCCCCCGGTCGAGGAAAGCACCATTCCGTGAAGGCGAGCCATGCCATGCGGGTTCTTGTTCTCTATGCCCATCCGGTCGAGACCAGCTTCAACGCGGCCCTCCACCGCCGGGTGATTGCATCGCTGCGCGAGGCCGGTCACGAGGTCGACGATTGCGATCTCTATGCGGAGAATTTCAATCCCGTGCTGAGCCGCGAGGAGCGGCTCAACTATCACGACACGGCACTGAACCAGCAGCCGGTGGCCTCCCATGTCGAGAGGCTCAAGCGCGCGGATGCCATCGTGCTGGTGTTTCCGGTCTGGTGCTTCGGCCTGCCCGCAATCCTGAAAGGCTGGTTCGACCGCGTGCTGATGCCGGGCGTGTCCTTCGACATCAGCGATCCCGCCAAAGTGAAGCCGGCCCTCACCCATCTGAGGAAGATCGCGGCGGTGACGACCTATGGCCGGCCGCGCTGGATGGCGCTCTATATGGGCGACCCGCCGCGCCGGGTGATCAGGCGCTATCTCGGCGCGCTGACCGGCCGGCGCGCAAAGATCGAGTATCTCGCCTATTACCACATGAATGTCGCAACCCCGGAGACGCTGGCGCGCCATCTGGATTATGTCGGCGAGCGAATGCGGCGGTTCTAGACGACAGTCCTGAATTGGACCGCATGCTCTGCGCCCCCGACCGCGAAAGCGGTTATCCCTCCGGGGGTGCGCGCTTGCGCGGGGACGAGCGGATGATCTCCCGGCCGCGCGCAAAGACCGCTCAGCCGGCCGCGCCGGACGCAGTCGCCAGAACAACGCGATCCGCGCCTGCGGACCGGGCCCTTGCGGCAGCGCTCCTGTCCTGCGCCGGACGGATGCGGAAGGCGGGCGCTCTCGATCGCCGCGCCATCCGCAGCTCGTGGAATTTCACCACCTTGCGCGCCGTGTCGTGACTGAGCTTTCTGTATCGCTCGAAAGCGAGCGACGTCTCGTCGGGCGTCATGCAGCGGCGCGCGGCATACATCTGCAGCAGCTCCTTCGCCGTGGTCCATGAGCAATTGGCGGCCTTGGCCAGGATCAGGACCATGTCCTGACCCTCGTCGAGCAATGCGCGTTCGACCAGATCGACCGGAAAGCGGCCGAGCTTCGCGAGCGCGACCACGGTCTTCTCGAATTCCTGCGCCTGTGCCGGCGCATGAACATTGGCCTCGGTGACGCGCGTCGTCCGAAAGCGCCGATTGGCATCGCGGGCCGCCGCCGCATAATGGCGCGACGCCCTGCGGGTCTCGTTCTGCATCGCGCTCGCCACGTCGCCGATCGTGTCGCGGATCGCGTCGGCCGCATGCGGGGCGATCGCTTCGAGCCTCGCGCGCACCGACGCCGAAGCGTTCTCCAGCAGCCTGAGGAAGCATTGGCGCGGGATGTCGCTGCGCTGCCCGAGCGTCAAGGCGAGCCTCGCATCGCGGCGCGCCCGATCCGTGATCCTGCTGTAGCCGGCCGGCGAGAAGCGCGCGCCCTTGTTGCCCGCGAGCTTGCGCACGACCCGGCGATTGCCGCGCTCGACCAGCACGTCCGTGACCCTCTCGCTCAGTTTCAGGCGCTGGGCGATGGCGAACAGATGATCCTGGCTCTTGCTCGTGGCGTTCTCGACCAGGTCGGCATCGTTCAGCTGCCGCGAATGAACGAGCACGGGACCGGCGACCGCAATGGCGTCGTCAAAGGCAAGCCGGCGGATGATGTTGGGCGGCGCCCGATCCACGCCGGCGAGTCGCTGCGCCAGTCTCGCGCGCGCCTTCAGTTCGATATCCGCCGTCAGTTCCTGCAGGATTTCGTCGAACAGCGCGATCTGGTCGCCGGAATAGCGGCGCGAGCCGGCAACGAAGAGGTCGGTCACCCGCTGCAGGATGCGCAGGCGCTCGGACAACCCGCCGGTGGCGGTGATGCCGATCAGTTCGTCGATGAGGCTGGAGGATTCGGGCGCGGTGGCGGTGGGCTCGGCAGAACTGCACATGATGGACTCGGATCGGGGCAATCGCATTCCCGGCCCGCGCCATCGGCGCGGACCAAACCTGTTCCGATCCTGGAACCAAGTTGCGAAAAAACCATCCCGCAAGAGCCGCGCAATAAGAGGCAAATTTTAGGAAATAGCGCGGTCTTCCCTCTCCCCGCGCGCGGG
>JACAEG010000005.1 GCA_013388965.1 Pseudorhodoplanes sp.
CGCCTACGAGACACAGAACCGGCACGCGGATGTTCGGCAGGTTCGCGCGCTCGTCGAACGTCACGAGGCAATGCACGGCGGCGCGATAGGTGGCTTCCGGCGTCGCCGCCATCAGGGACACCGCCAGCGCGCGGCCGGCGGCGTCGGGCGCGGGGCCCATCATGCCGTCGACCATCGAGGGGGCGAGCTCCGGCATGGTCTTGCCCGCCGCCAGCGGGTCGAGGCGGTCGGCGACGAATTTCCTCTGGAAATCGCCGGCCGGATTGCCGAAGGCCGGACTCGTGCCGACCAGCACCGCGCCGCCATAGCCGTCCGGCCGGCGGCGCAAGGCGGTTTGCGCGATCATGCCGCCCATCGAATGGCCGACAAGGATCGGTTTGCTCAGCTTGAGGGCATCGACGGTCGCTTCGAGATCGGCGGCGAGGTCATCGAATGTCATCGCCGTCACGGCGGGCCGGGCGCCATAGCCCGGCAGATCGAGCGCGACCGCGCGATAGCCGGCCGAGGAAAAACTGTCGAGTTGCGGCTGCCAGCCGCGAGCCGCGCCGCCGATTCCGTGCAGGAAAATCACCGCCTGCATTTCCGGGCGGCCGCTCTGGAGGATGGCAGGACGGTCCATCCAATTATTTTAAGCTTAAAATAGTTCGGAGGGCAATGCGGTGCCGCGTGATCCGATCTTGCGGGCGGCCGCCGAGACGCAACGTCTTCCGAGCCGCAATTGCAATTCCAAAACTGCAATGGGCCGGACGAGACGTCCGGCCCACTGGAGAAATCGGAAGACCGATTACTTCTTGTTGGCCGGGCCGGTATCGCTGCGCTGGTTGGCGGGACCCGTGTCCTGGCGCTGGTTGGCCGGGCCGGTATCCTGGCGCTGATTGGCGGGACCGGTGTCCTGACGCTGATTGGCCGGGCCGGTGTCCTGGCGCTGGTTGGCCGGGCCGGTATCCATGCGCTGGTTGGCCGGGCCGGTATCGCTGCGCTGTGCAAGCGCCGGACCGGCAACCATTGCCAGCACAGCCGCTGCGGCAAGAACTCGTTTCATGTGACAATCCCTCCTGGTGAGACCTGACTAAATTCCTCGGCTCGGTTCGCCGACGAGTCGACCCCTAGCTAGACCGGAAAAAGCGAATATCAAGGTCCCGCGAAGGTCTTATCGAACTGCATTGGTGAAGGGCTGTTCATATTCCCGTCATCGACGCACTGAGCAGACTCGCCGGCACATCCGAGCCTTTTGCAACGTTGCACCGCAAGACGTTTGCGAGCGATTTCCAGGCCGGCTCATCCAAGCCGGCTGCGAAAATCTCCCGCAAACGAACCGAAGCATTACGTGGCTCATCGACTCTTTTTTGTTAAGAAAAGCGGATCAACGGCGATGCACCATGATTTGCATCAATGTGATGCGAACCAAATCGCAAAATTGCATCGAAACAAGGCAACGAAGCATTAACGCCGCTTTGCCGCCGCGATTCGGGAAACGATGCAGCGGGGGCGATGGCCTTGCCGAGCCCTCGAAATGAAGCGGGCGCCCGTTGAGCGCCCGCTGCATCGTCACACTCTGCGTCTCAAGCGTTCAGCGCTTCGCGCTGGGCGTATTCTCCGGAGCCTGCGGAGAATCGGCCGGACGCGCCACCACCTCGGCGAACGGCGTCTCGAACTGGAACCATTTCTTGGCTTTCACTTGCTTCACCATCTCCGCGTCGACGTAAGGGTGAATCAGACGTTTGAATGCGTCGCTGATGTAGGAATACTCGTAGCTGCAATGCTTGGCGCGCTGGCGCGTCAGCATGCCAAGCTCCATCGCATCGGCGAACAGGACCGGATCCTTGCCATAGGCCATGCACCACCGGTTGAAGTAGCGCACCGCCGGCAGGGAGTGGACGTCCGCCAAGGCGGCCAATTCCGGAGCCTTGCCCTGCTCCGCCATCGCCTCGCTTCCCGAGATGAACGAGGCGCCCAGAATCAGGCGGCGCGCATCCTCCGGGCAGAACTCCAGCATGAGGAAGGTCGCGATGTAGTCGGCCGCGTCCTCTTCGCGCGCAAGCAGCGGGATGTCGAGCAGCTGCAAAATGGCGTGCCCGGCCTCATGCAGGAAGACATCGACCGTCGGACCGATCATGGCGTCGCGCGGCGACAGGCCGGCCTTCGCCATCTTCGGCGTATGCGCCCAGATAAACTCGAAATATTCGTAGCAGACCGTGATCGTGTTTTGCCAGAAATTGGCGTTGGCCCGGCCGTCGCAGCCGGCGATCTGCAGCTTGACCTGGTTCGGCAGATGAATCGGAGCCAGGAAAGCCTGGAATTTCTCCAGCAGCTTCTTCTCCTTCATCATGTCGTGGATGACGAAGTGCTTGGGCTCCTTCGGCTGCACATACTCCACGGTGAACTGATTGGGCTTCAGTCCGCCCTTTGGCACGCGCAACACGTCCTTGGTGTTGAGCTTGAATTCGTCGCCACCCTGCTCTTCAGGCTGCGCGAGCTTGCTCGACGGGACATTCGACTGACGGGATTCGGTGGATGCCGTCGGCTGTTTCGGCTTGTCCTGAGCGGCCTTTTGCGGCTCCTGAGCAGGCTTCTTGGGCTGTTGCGCGGCCTTTTGCGGCTTTGGCTTCGGCTGCGCGGCCTTCTTCGGCTCAGGGCTGAGCTGTTGCGTGGACTGCACACCATACGGATCTTGCGCTGCAGCGGGCCCAAAAGCTGCGAAACCGACCGCGAGAACGGCGATCGCCCAGGGATTGCGGAAGATGGAGGTCATGAATTGGCGCTCCCAAGCTTCGAATCGACATTGGGCCGGACGCGATGTCCGGCCCAATGGTGAGTGTTCGGAACGGCTATTTCTTGTTAGCCGGGCCCGTGTCCTGACGCTGATTGGCCGGGCCGGTGTCCTGGCGCTGGTTGGCCGGACCGGTGTCCTGGCGCTGATTGGCCGGGCCCGTGTCCTGACGCTGATTGGCCGGGCCGGTGTCCTGGCGCTGGTTGGCCGGGCCCGTGTCCATGCGCTGGTTAGCCGGACCGGTGTCCATGCGCTGGTTGGCCGGACCGGTGTCCTGACGTTGCGCAAGCGCGGGGGCTGCAATCATCGCCAGCACCGTCGCCGCGAGAAGAACCTTTTTCATCTTCACTCTCCATAGCGTTTTGATTTAGCGCCTCGCGTCGGAAGCGGCTCGGCCGGCCGAAGAGGGTCGGCTCCACGCATATATCATAGCGATTTTCGAACGGGGCAATTGTAAAAACTTATCAAATAAAGGTGTTTGTGCCGTCAACTTTGGCCGCGGTGACTGCACAATTCGGCCGCTCTCGGCCGTTTTTTCCCAAGGGAATCAGCGGCCTTTATCCGAGGAAAACGATCTTTCGCGCCTTACTGCCGGGAAAAGATCGGGTGCACCACACGGTCGCCGGGAGCAATGCCAAGCCGCTTGCTGGTCCCGCCGATGACCTCGAGAACCGCGCGCACGGGTTCACCCGACGGCACACTATCGAGGGACAGCGGCACTGCGTTTTCGGCGATTCTCGCGATCGTGCCGTCGCCGCGAATGAAGATCATGTCGAGCGGCACAAAGGTGTTCTTCATCCAGAACGAGACTTTCTCCTCGTCGCCGAAATCGAACAGCATCCCGTAATCCGGGGCCAATTCCTTGCGGAATTGCAGCCCTTGCTCCTGCTCGGCCATCGAAATGGCGAGTTCGATATTGAAGCGCTGCGGGCCGGACTTGGTGAGAATCTCAAGCGTGCTTTTCTGAAAGGCTGCCGCGGGCGCGGCATAAAGCGCGATGGCGAACAGGGCGGTCAGGACCAACTTTTGTCCCAGCAGCGCCAGCCGATGACCCTGCCGTCCGCTTTCACTGACCGATGCGATCACCTTCGGCTCCGATCAAAATCGTTTGCTGTATCCGACCCGTGAATAATGACACGCAGCCATGCCGGCAACAAGCCGCATGGTCGGCGCGACGTCGGTTCACTCCATCACCGTGTGACTTTGCTCGCGCATGAATTGCGGCACATACCACGGCCCGAGTCCGCCCTTTCCGGTGAGACCGGAGCCCTTCCAGCCGCAGAAAGTCTGAATGCCCGGCCAGGCGCCGGTGGTGGCGCCGCTCGCGCGGTTGGCGTAGAGCACGCCCGCCTCGGCGTGGTCGAGGAACAGCTTCAGCTCCGATTCGTCGCGCGAATAGATGCCGGCGGTCAGCCCGTAGGCGACGCTGTTGCCGTCTTCGATCGCCTCCGGCAGATCGCGGAAGCGCTTGACCGCGAGCAGCGGCAGGAATTTCTCCTCGCGGAAGAGGTCGTGATCGTCGGGCAGGTCGATCGCGATCGAGGGCTGCACATAATGGCCCTTGTCGAACAGCCCGCCTGACAGGATCTCGCCGCCGGCCGCGAATGCGCCCTGCTGTCGGACGCTGTCGGCCGCCGTCTCGAAGCGCTCCGAGGCGGCCTTGTTGATCAGCGGGCCCATGAAGATGTGCTGCTCCTCCGGATTGCCGATTGCGATCGCCTGCGTCAGCGCGAGCAGCCGGCCCATGAAATCGTCATAGACCTTGTCCTCGACATAGACCTTGGAGCAGGAACTGCATTTCTGGCCCTGCAATCCGAACGCCGAGCGCATGACCCCGGACGCGGCCGTTGCAAGATCGGCGTGCGCGGTGACATAGGCGGGATTCTTTCCGCCCATCTCGGCAAGCACGGGGATTGCGAAGGGGCGCTGTGCGGCCTTGCGGAAAATCTCCATCCCGACCGCATGCGAGCCGGTGAAGGCGACGCCGTCGATTTCCGGATGGCTCGCAAGCCGCGAGCCGGGCGCGCCGCCGCCGCAGACGAGATTGACGACGCCGGCCGGAATGCCCGCCGCGCGCAGGCATTCGAACAACAGATGCGCGGTCAGCCCTGCCATCGGACTTGGCTTGAACACGACCGTGTTTCCACCGACCAGCGCGCCGGTCATCATTCCGACCGACAGCGCGACCGGAAAGTTGAACGGTGCGATGACGGCGAACACGCCGTGCGGCCGCAGCACCACCTGCGCACGCTCGTTCGGGAAGGCGCGGCGCATGTCCTGCGCGTAGCCGTTGTGGCCGGCCATCTGCCCGCAATAATAGCGGATGAGGTCGATGCTTTCCTCGATCTCTCCCACGGCCTCCATGCGCGACTTGCCGACCTCGATCAGGCAGGCGACCGAAAGCTCGTATTTGCGCCGCTCGATTTCCTCCGCCGCGCGCTCGAGGATTTCGACGCGCTTGCGCCAGCCCAGTGCATGCCAGCCCGGCGCGGCCGCGGCCCCCCCCC
>JACAEG010000217.1 GCA_013388965.1 Pseudorhodoplanes sp.
GTTGGTCACCTGCGACTGGCCCATGCCGTCGCGGATCACCTTGCCGCCGCCGAACTTCACCTCCTCGCCATAGACGGTGAAGTCCTTCTCGACCTCGATGATGATGTCGGTGTCGGCGAGCCGCACGCGGTCCCCGGTCGTGGGACCGAACATCTCGGCATAGAGGTAGCGGGAGACTTTGACGGACATCTCACAACTTCCCCATGACATCGCCGCGGAAGCCGTAGATCGTGCGCTTGCCGGCGAGCGCGACCAGCGTCACCTCCCGGGTCTGGCCCGGCTCGAAGCGCACCGCGGTGCCCGCCGCGATGTCGAGGCGCATGCCGCGCGCCTTCTTGCGGTCGAACTTGAGCGCAGGATTGGTCTCGAAAAAGTGGTAATGCGAGCCGACCTGGATCGGCCGGTCGCCCGTATTCGAGACGCTGAGCGTGACCGTCTTGCGGCCCGCGTTCAGCTCAATCTCGCCATGCTTGATCAGGAATTCGCCGGGGATCATGGCCTAGCCCTTCCGGAACAGACGACGCGCCAGAATGGCCGCTCCGACAAATACGGCGGACATCAACAAGGCTCCGAGATCCGGCAACAGGCTCGCGTCATGCGGATGGTCATGCGGGACGACGGAGGGATGCGCGAGCGCCTGCGCCGAGACCAGCGTCACAAGAAGCAAAGAACAAAAGGTCTTCATTCTCGATTCCTTCATCGGATCGGCTCGTGCACGGTCACAAGCTTGGTCCCGTCCGGGAACGTCGCCTCGACCTGGATGTCGTGGATCATGTCCGCGATGCCGTCCATCACCTGCTGGCGATTGATCACATGCGCTCCGTCTCGCATCAGGTCGGCGACGGACTTTCCGTCGCGCGCGCCCTCCAGGATGAAGTCGGTGATCAGCGCGACGGCTTCCGGATGATTGAGCTTGACGCCTCGCTCGAGACGGCGGCGCGCCACCATGGCGGCAACCGAAATCAAAAGCTTGTCCTTTTCGCGCGGTGTCAGCAGCATTGCGAGCCTTTCGATCCGTCCCGTGGCGCCAGGCAGCGTGGCGCGAGCGACATCAAGGTCCCGAAATTGGATCGCACGATCTTCGCGGCCAAGCCGTTTCTGCTATTGTGACAGACTTGGATGATCGATGGCAAGCATGTCGCGAGGAACCTCCTATGAACGGGTGGTGTGGTTCATCGTCTGTATGCCGGTTTGCGGATGCCTGCCTGCGCGGGATCGCGCAGGTCATGCTGCAGAACAATCCGCTCACCGGCGCGCTGTTTCTCGCAGCCATCGTCTGGGCATCCTTCGCGGCAGACGCCTGGCGGCTGGCATTTGCCGCAATTCTCGCCGTCGTCGTTGCAACCCTGACCGCGCAATGGCTTCGTTTCGATTCGACCGAAATCGAATCCGGTCTCCACGGCTACAACGCAACGCTTGTCGGCCTGACGCTGGCCACGTTCCTCGCACCGGGGGCGTTGCTGTGGTGCTACGTCGTATTTGGCGCCGTCATCACCGTGATAGTGACGCGCGGCACATTCAATGTGCTGAAGCCCCGGGGATTGCCCGCGCTGACCGCCCCCTTCGTTCTGATCGCCTGGCTGATGCTGCTCGCAAGCTATGGCTTCGCCGGACTGAGCGGGACGTCGCTCCCGTCCGGAGCGGTGGTCGGCGCCTATCAGGCGTATCACACCGAACCGCTCGACATTCTCGGCTTCGCACAGGGAGTTTTCAAAAGCATCTCGCAAGTCTTTCTGAAATCAGACGGAATCGCCGCCCTGCTCCTGATTGCGGGACTGCTCGTCAGCTCACCCGCGGCCACAGCCTTTGCGGTGGGAGGAGCGATATTGTCCGTCGCGACGACGCATCTCCTTGGCGCCGAAAGCGACCTCATAACGGGCGGGCTCCTGGGCTTCAGCCCCGTCCTCACCGCGATCACGCTCGGGACCGTGTCTTATCGTCCGAGCTTTCGCGTGGCGGCCTATGCGGCATTGGCGACCGCGTTTACCGTCGTTGTCCAAGCTGCGATGAATGTCGCATTCACGCCGTTTGCCATTCCCGCCCTGACCGCGCCTTTCGTGCTGGTGTCTTGGCTTTTCCTGTTGCCACGCCTGTCTCTTGATGAGACCAACGCCCCGTCGACCAGCGGCAATGAGAGGTAGAGCCCGGCACGCGCTTCAATCGTCGGACTTCGGCGCTTGCCTGTTCTGCCTCCCCTCGATACCGAGGATGACGGCGGCGAGAACGGCGGCAACGATGCCGGCCGCGAAGCCATTGTTGTAGAGATTCAGCCCTGCATGCACCGTGCCCACGCTCCGCGCGGCCGAGGAATGCAGGAAGCCGGCGACGATGCCCCAATGCCAGCCGAAGCGTCCGGCAATGGGGGCGAGCGTCGTGCCGAACAGGGCGGCCAGCAATCCGGAGGGATCCGCGGCGCCCCAGGGCTTGGCGAGCGAACCCAGAAACACGCCGACCATGATCGGCAGGATGTTTCTGGGATGCTTGCCGTAGGCGGCAAAGCCGACAATGGTAAAGATTGCGCCGATGACGGGGCCGTTCAGGTCGCCGCCGACCAGCAATACATAGCAAATACCGATCGTGCCGGTCAGGCTCATGTTGACGAGCACCGGCCCGAAGCCGACCTGCGAGACAAAGTCGGACGGCGCCTGCCCCGACTTCCGCATGATCTGCCGCATGCGCGCGACGATGTTGCGGTCGATGATATATCCGCACAGCGCCATAGACAGGAACAGCGCGAGAAGAAATCCGCCGAACAGCAGATTGTTTCCGGATGTCCAGATCATCACCGGATCGGGAACGAACCCATAAGACTTGTAGAGCGCAACGACCAGCACGCCGATTATGCCGGCTGTAAAACCCATATTGTAGAGGCTGAAGCCCATATGGGCCTTGAACAGTTGCGCCGCGGCAGGCACCAGAACGAACCCGATGGCCGTCGAGGTTGCCGCGCCGAGCGGAAGCCCGATTTCGAACGGCAAGGCCGTGCTGAAGGCAATCTCCGAAAAGATGGGCGCGAGCGCGGTGCCGAAAAAGGCTGTGTTGATGTGCGCGGCAAATGATTCGCCTGCAAACCTGCAGTAAAGAAATACACCCAGCACGATGAACCAGATGTTGAATATGTTCTTCCCGAAGAGTCCGAATCCAAGAACAAGAAACAGGCATGCCACCGACGCGCCCGACAACTTTGCGGCGCACCTGTAATAGACTAGGCATGCCGCGAGCGTGAGCATCCCGGCATTGACGCACGCGGCGCCCCTGCCGCCTGCGCCGAAATAATCCGTAAGCAGGGCATCCCGGGTCGACACGATTTCAATGAGCCCGCGCATGACAGCCTCGGGACCGTCGATGGCAAGTCCAAAAACGACGAACGCACCCGCATAGGCCGCGACAATCCCCAGGATCGCCATGTCGGACAGCTGAGAGGGTTCGGGCAGAGAATCGGGGTCCGCTATGGCCATTTGCTCAGCGCAGGTTGCTCGGGGTGACAAACGGTCGTCGGTGGAATCCCAGCGTCTGCTCGATTGCCCGTCAATGGTGACGGCTCGCAACCAAAACCATCGCAGCGGCCGAGACCGGAAGTCTATCCCTTTCGCCGGTGGCCCCGGCTCGTCGCCTCAGGAATGCCACAGCCGCGGCAGCGGGCCGCGGCCGATGCGGGCGAAGAGCCGGATCAGGTCGCGCCGGAGCGTCGCGCCGTCGCGCGCGCAGAGCCGCGCGAGCGCGATCCCGTTCCACGCCGACACGCCCACCTCGCCCGAAAAATCCCCTTGCCTCATCGCCTCAACAATCGCCTCGTTGCCGGGCGCGATCAAGACAGTGGCGATCGCCGCCGCGCCGTTTCCCACCGCCGGACTGGCAAGCTGGCCCGCGACATCGCCATCGAGCGCCAGCGTCTCGGCGAAGACGAGCCGGCCGCCGATCCGCACGCGCCATCGATCGTGCAGCCGGCCTTGGATCACCGTCTCGTCCATCGCCGTGCGCCCGAACACCACGCCTTCCGCGAGCACCAGCGAGGCGTCCTCCGCCAGGTCGACCTCGATGCGGCGGGAGAGCCCGACCCGGTCGAACAGGATGGTTTCCTGCGGCAGCCAGCGCAGCGCGGCGCCGGAGCGCACGTCGATCCGCAGCGCGATCTCGGCTTCCGGGCCGTGCGAGCGATAGACCTTCTCGGCCGCGGCGCCCCCCGCAAGCAAGCGCGCGCCCGCCCCGCCCGTCACCGCAATGTCGAAACGGTCGCCGCCCGCGATGCCGCCGGCGGTATTCACCAGCACGGCCTCGCATTCGGCGTCTTCGACATTGGGAAAGCGCACGCGCAGCGAGCCGGCCTCATGCACCGCATCGCGCCGCGTGCGACCGCGCTCGGCCTTCACCGAGAAAGCGACGCGCCCGACCGCGCGGTTGGCGGAGAAGGTGTCGCCGAACAATTGGGATGATGTCTTTGCCACCTTGACCGCCTTGTCATGGCCGCGCTTGTCTTGGCCA
>JACAEG010000232.1 GCA_013388965.1 Pseudorhodoplanes sp.
CCCAAGGATCGCGCCACCACCGACTACTTGGAGTCCGTGGTAAAGAACGCCGACCTGACCGAGTTTGTCGAGTCCGACGGTTGCGACATTGGTACCGGCGGCACCCAGCGCACCTTCGATCTGCAGTTTGCCCCACGCCGCGACATGCGGGACCAGCCCGAGGATGATGGCCGGAGCATGGCTGCGCGGCGTTTCCAGGAACGCTTGCGAGCCGATCAGCATGCCGATGTAGAGGAGGATCGGCGAGATCGCGACGACGGGAATGAGTGAGAGCAGCACGGCGATGATGCCGAACCACGACAGCACGATCACCATGATCCCGGTCGCCGCCGAATAGCCGATGCGGCCGCCCATCGCCTTCCAGCCGGGATGGCCGATATAGACCGCGTTGATGAAGGGATTGCCCATCAGGCAGCCGATCAGGCTGACCGCGCCATCGGCGGTCAGCACCTGCGTGGTCGGAAAGGGATCGCCTGCGGCTTCTGCGCTCTCCACATTGTCCATCGCCTCGACGAGATCGTAGATGCCGAACGGGATTGCGGTGACGAGGATGATGCCGAGGAACTCGAAGCCCGAGAACACATGCCCGATCGCCGGGATCGGCACCGAGAAGCCGAAATGCGCGAAGGAGCCGGCGAGCTTGTCGAGGCTCATCCCGCCGATGCCGAGTCCGAACAGGTTGGAGCCCCAGGCGATCACCATGCCGAGCGCAATGGCGACAAGCCCCGCCGGGATGCCCTTGGGATAGCGATAGCCGCCGAACCACGCCACCATGATGATGGCGAAGCAGGTGATGCCGATGACCGGCGTCATGTACATTTCAAGCGCCGGCCGCATCGCGATGAAGGTCACGGAGACGCCGGCCAGCGTGCCGAGCAGCGCGGCGCGCGGGGTGATCCTGCGGATATAGGGCGCGACGAAGGCGCCGATCATCAGGATGAAGCTCTGGAAGAACACCCAGACAAGGCCCGCTTCCCAGCCCTTGATCGGATCGCCGGTGCGCAGCGAGATCGGCAGCATGATCACGAAGGTGACCACGAACATATGCGGCACGCTGATGCCCGACGGCAGCGCGCAGACATCGTCGCGGCCGGTCTTCTGCGCGAGCCGCCAGGCGAGCCAGGCATAGTACATGGTCGAGAGGCACATCATCAGGCCCATCGCGGGCAGGATGCGGCCGAATACCAGCGAGTCCGGCATTTTCAGCACGAAGCGAAGCAGACCCGTCAGCACAAGCATGTTGACGAGGATGTTGGTGCCGAAGCCGAAAAAGGCGTTCCAGTCGCCCGGTGTCCAGAGCGCCACCCTCTGTTTGCTCATGATCGTATCCCCCACCTCGCGCGCTAGGCAGCGCGCCCCGATTTCGCCGTTGCCGTATAGATCGCCGCGGCCGCCGATGCCGCATCCGACACCCAGCCGAGAATGCCGCCCTGCGCCTTGATCATGGCGAGGCCGATCTCGTGGAATTGCGGAAAGTAGGAGGCGCAGCAATCCGACAGCACGATGCAGCGGAAGCCGCGGTCGTTGGCTTCGCGCACCGTCGTGTTGACGCAGATCTCGGTCGTCACGCCGCAGACGAACAGCGTCTCGATCCCGCGATTGCGCAGCATCAGTTCGAGGTCGGTCTGATAGAAGGCGCCCTTGCCGGGCTTGTCGATCACCGGCTCCCCGTCGATCGGATAGAGTGCCGCGATGATGTCGTGGCCCGCCTCGCCGCGAATGAGAATGCGTCCCATCGGGCCCCGCGCGCCGATGCGCATCGCCGGATCGCCGCGCTCGACCTTCAGCGGAGGCGCGTCGCTGAGATCGGGGCGATGGCCCTCGCGCGTGTGGATGACGAGCATGCCGCGGGCGCGCGCCGCATCCAGCACCGCCTTGCAGGGCCCGATAGCGGCGGCGAGCAGCGTCACGTCGTTGCCGAGCGCGGCGCCGAAGCCGCCGGGCTCGAGGAAATCGCGCTGCATGTCGATGATGATCAGGGCGGCGCGGTCGAGATCGATCGCGAGCGGATGCGGCTCGGCCTTGATCGTCGCACGCACCATGACAATCCCCCTGCTGCGCGGCTCGATCGGACCAGCAAGAAAGGGGCCATCAACCGTGGCGCAAAAAATCCCGAATATTCAACGGCGCCCTGCGCGAGAAGACCCGCGCCGGCATGCATTGGCGCGATCGGCGGCTGGCGATGCTGCGAAAATGGTCAAGTCAGGCGAGCGCCCGCACGAGCGCCAGCCCCGCAAAGATGCCGAGCAGCGAGAGTCCGACCGAGGCCAGGACATAGAGCGCGGCGAGCCCGAGGGCATCGCGCTCATAGAGCAGGGCGAAGTCGAGCGAAAAGGCCGAGAAGGTGGTGTAGCCGCCGAGAATGCCGGTCGTCAGAAACAGCCGCCATTCCTGCGACCCCTGACCCTTGAAGGCGAACCAGGAGACGATCAGCCCCATGACGAAGGAGCCGGTCACGTTCTCGAACAGCGTCGCATAGGGAAAGCCGTTTCCGACCAGCCGGGGCATCGTGACATTGACCCCGTGCCGGAGCGCCGCCCCGAGCCCGCCGCCCAGAAAGACAATCAGGTAATTCATGCCCCTACCCTCCCCAGAACCGCATTAACTATGGGATTTGGATACGGTCTCCGGCCTTGCGGCGCAACGCGCAGTCTTGCTTTGGTCATAACCGGACTCGACAATGCCAGCGGGCGGCTTCGATATCGACGCCCGGAACCGGGTTCATGATCTCTCGACGTCTCTTTACCGCCGGGCTCGGCACCACCCTTGCAGCCCCTGCCCTCGCGCAACATGCCGGGCATGACCCGATCTATTCGACTCTGACCGATCCGAAGAACACGGCTGCGCCGCTCGAAACCATGCGGGCGCAGCAGGTCTTCGATTCGCCGGCGCCCAGGGCGGCCGAGCCGGGCCGCTGGGTGACGCGCGCGCCGCTGCCCCTGCCCCGCAGCGAGATGGCCTGGGCGACCGCGCTCAACGGCCGCATGCACATGATCGGCGGCTATGGCGAGCAGCGCGTCGACCGCCCCTATCACCATGTCTACGACCCGGCCTCCGACAAGTGGCTGAACGCGCCGCAGCTTCCGCGCGGGGCCAACCATGTCGGGGTCGCCGTGGTCGGCGGCAAGCTTTACGCCATCGGCGGCTTCGTCGAGCAGAACCGCAAGCCGGACAATCTGTGCTTCGTGCTCGAGGCCGAAAGCTGGAAGCCGATCGCGCCCTTGCCGAAAGCCTGCGGCGCCATCGCCTGCGTGGAATCGAACGGCTTCCTGCACGCCATCGGCGGGGCGGTGGGCGACACGTTCGAGACCAAGCGCTCGGTGGACTGGCATCTGGTCTATGATCCGCGCATCGACCAATGGTCGACGCGCGCGCCGCTGCCGACCGGCCGCGACCATACCGGCACGCTGAACGCGAACGGGCTGATCCATGTGGTCGGCGGGCGGGTGGATTCCTTCCACACCAATTCCAACCTTCATCACAGCTACGATCCGCGCGAGGACAAGTGGCGGCCGCGCGCGCCGTTGCCGACCGCGCGCTCGGGTCACGGCGCCGTGCTCTACCGCGACAGGATTTTCGTGATGGGCGGCGAAGGCACCAACCGCGTGTTCGGCCAGAACGAGGCCTACGATCTCGCGACGGATTCGTGGACGGCCTACGCCCCGATGATGACGCCGCGGCACGGGCTCGGCGCGGTCGCGATCGGCGATTTCATCTATGTCGCCGGGGGCGGCCCCGTGATGGGCGGCTCGGTTCAGAGCGCGGTGCACGAGGCGTTCACGCTCGGCTAGCCTGCCCCACCGTCTGCGTCCGGATCGTCCGCCCGGTCCAGCGGCGATAGCCCCATTCGGCGGCGAAGGACGCGGCGGCAATGGCGACCAGGGCCACGATCGCGGCCGGCTGCTGCTGAAAGGTATAGACGCCGAGAACGGCGAACATGGCGAGACAGGTGAGCAGAGAGAGCCATACCATCACGGCGTTGGCGCCGGTCTGATTCAGCACGCGCAGATGCCCGGCATTGACCGCGGCATAGACGAGCAGGAAGGCGGCGCTGCCCATCATGGCGATGCCCGAGAGATCGAAGCACAGCGTCACCAGCACGACGAGCCCGGCGGTGAGGAGAAGCCCGCCGGTCGCCTGTTTCCATTCGGTGCGCGACAGGTCGGCCGGCAATTCGCCGTCGCGCGCGATCATGTAGCAGACATTGGCCGAGCCGAAGAGCGTGGCGTTGATCGCCGACGCGGTCGAGAACAGGGCCGCGACGGCGATCAGCCGGAAGCCGAACTCGCCGAGAAAGGGCCTGGCCGCTTCCGCCAGCGCGTAGTCGCGCGCCGCCTCGATCTGCGCATCCGACAGATTGCCGGTGACGGTGACCGACACCGCAAGATAGATGCCGATGACCAGAAGGACGCTGACATAGAGCGCGCGCGGCAGCATCACGCGCGGATTGCGCATGTCGGCCGCGGCATTGGTGACGAGCCCGAAACCCTCGTAGCCGATGAACAGCACGCCCGCGCCGAACAGGACCGACTCCATCGCCGGCCACGCCGCGGGCGACAGGTTGCCGGGCTTGACGAAGAACAGGCCCGCCGCAGCGAACACCACGAGGATCGCGACCTTGACCGCGACGATGATCGTCTCGCCGCGGCCCATCATGCGCGCGCCGAAGGCATTGACCAGCGTCAGCGCCAGCACGGAGCCGACGGCGAGCGATTTCAGCAGGAGCGGCGACGGCGTCGTGGTGATGAAGGTCGCGGCATAGCTGCCGAAGGCGGTCGCATAAAGCGCGAGCGAGATGATGTAGCCCAGCCACATGAACAGGTTGAGACCGCCGGCCAGCACGCCGTCGCCGAAACTCTTGACGAGGAAATGCACCGCCCCGCCGGCCGACGGAAACACGGCGCCGAGCTTCGCATAGGAATAGGTGGACAGGAGCGCCACCGCGCCGCCGATCACGAAGGCGAGCCACATCGCGTTGCCGGCGGCCTGCGCGACCACGCCGAGGATCGAGAAGATGCCGGCGCCGACCATGCCGCCGATGCCGATCGAGACCGCCGCCGCCATGCCGATCTGGCCGGCATTGGGATTGGTCTTGGCGGAAGGGGCGGAATGCGCGGTCATGGCGATGGCCGATGGTCGAGAGGATTCGCAGCCGGACGATAGCAAAAAATGCGCGAGCATCCGCGTTCTCGCGGCGCTTGGCGCACCCGAGTCTTGCGTCGGGCCCCTCGCGAGACAATGCGAGGGGAGCGGAGCGCCGCGAGGCGCACCAACTCGCGCCGATGAAGGCGCGGCGCGCGTGATTGACGCACACGCGCTCGCCTCGCGGCGCTACGCTGCGGCGTTCTCATTCCGACGGCGGGCCGCGCTTCGCCTCCGGCATTGGCGCCGGATTGTTCAGCCAGCTCCTGGCGGCGGCCCATCAGTGGCCGCGGGCGGAGCCCCGCCGTCGCCCGGGACCGTGCTTGCGAGGCACGGGCGCAGGCGCCGCATCCCGCTCCGCCTGCAGAACGCCTCCGGAGGCGCCCCTCATCGAGCAGGATAATAAGCTTATATTCCTATCTCGGAATTCTGTCAAGGGCCGCCCGCGCTGCGGCCGCACCGCGCACGAGACAGCCCGGCGCCTTCGAACCGCCACGCGGATTGCCGATGAATGCTGCCCCGCGCCGAAAGCACAGCATGAGAGCGGTCATGACCATCGTTGCCGGATTCGCGGTTGTGCTGATGCTCGCCGCCGGCCTGTTCGTCGCGCTCACCTGGGCGCCGGAAAAATCCGTCGAGGAGCTGAAGGCGCGCTGGGCGCAGCCGCCCTCGCAATTCGTCGAGGCTGCGGGCATGAAAATCCACGTCCGCGACGAAGGCCCGCGCGACGATCCCGCCCCGCTCGTGCTGATGCACGGGACCGGTTCCTCGCTGCATGCCTGGGACGGCTGGGCGGAGGCGCTGAAGGACAGAAAGCGCATCATCCGCTTCGACCTGCCCGGCTTCGGCCTGACCGGCCCCTCCCCCGACAACACATACTCCGTGGACAACGACGTGCGGGTGATGTTCACGCTGCTCGATGCGATGGGCGTGCAGCGCGTCATGACCGGCGGCAATTCGCTCGGCGGCGCGGTCGCCTGGCGCGCGGCGCTGGCGCAGCCGGATCGCGTCGAGAAGCTGATCCTCGTCGATGCCGGCGGCTATCCGTTCCACTCGACCTCGGTGCCGATCGGGTTTCGGCTTTTGCGCATGCCGGGCGTAAGCTGGCTGATGCAGAACACGCTGCCGCGCTTTCTGGTGGTGCAGGGCGTGAACAACGTCTTCGGCGATCCCTCGCGCGTCAAGCCCGAGCTGATCGAGCGCTCGATCGAACTCACCCAGCGCGAGGGCAATCGCCGCGCGCTGATCGAGCGCGCGAAGCAGCGCCCGACCGCGAGCTTCGCGCATCGCATTCCCGAACTGAAACTGCCGACGCTGATCATCTGGGGCGGACGTGACACCCTGCTGCCGCCGGACGACGCCGAGCGCTTTCACCGCGACATTGCAGGCTCGACCCTCGTCATCTTCGACGACATGGGCCACGCGCCGGAGGAGGAAGATCCGGCGCGCTCGGTCGTGCCGGTGAAGCGGTTCCTGGGGATCGAATAGCGACGCCAATCGGCAATGGCGCATTCGGGCCGCACTCTCGAGCAGTCTCCGCCCGTTCCCGCACAAGCGAAAATCCGGCGGATCTGTCCCTTCCGGGTCCCCGCATGCGCGGGAGCGAGCGGACGGATGAATCGCTAGAATGCCCGCGCGTCCATGCCCTCGACGTAACGCTTGAGATATTGCCCGACGAAATCGTGGCCGACGAAGCGCCGATAGGCGTCGGCGAGCCGGCGCGTCACCGGTCCCCACACCTGCCCCTCGGGGCCGATACCCACGCCGTTCACCTTCGTGACCGGGCAGATGCAGAGCGAGGTCGAGGTCAGGAACACCTCATCCGCGTTGTAGGCGTCGTAGAGATCGATGTCGTCCTCGCGTACAGTCAGCTTTTCCTCGCGCGCAAGGTCGATCACGGTCTGGCGGCTGACGCCCGGCAGCACGAATTTCTCCCGCGGCGTGACGATCTCGCCCTCGCGCACGACGAACACGTTCGAGCCCTGACCCTCGCAGAGATTGCCGTTGATATCGAGCAGCACAGCCCAGGCCTCGGGATCGATGCTCTGCACCTCCTGATTGGCGACGATCAGGTTGAGATAATTGTGGGTCTTGGCGCGCGGCGTCAGCGAATCCGGCGGCACGCGGCGCTGCGAGGGCACGACCACGCGGATACCCTCCTTGAACAGCTTGGCGCGCTGCACGAGCGGCAGTGGCGCACATTCCAGCACGATGTTCGGCCCGTGATGGTCGAGATTGTCGCCCGGCACGTCCTTGACGCCGCGGCTGATGCGCTGGCCTACCCAGTAATCGTCGTCAGGCCCGAGCAGGTGGCGGTTCCTCTCGAACAATTCCTCGGTCAGCGCGCACATGCGCTGCGGGCCGAAGCCGGGATCGATGCGCAGATATTTCAGCGAGCGGTAGAGGCGCTCGACATGCTCCTTCACCTTGAACAGCCTGTGCCCGAAGCTGCGCGTCATGTCGAAGCAGCCGTCGCCATAGACCCAGCTCGAATCGCGGAAGGGAATGCGCACCTCGCGCTCGGGCATGAATTCGCCGTTGAACCAGGCGAGCCGCTCGTTGCTGCGCGTCGACATGGGAAATCTCCATCGCCCCGTTGCGGGGCGGAAAGCTAGAGCGGAATTTCGCGCCGTCAATCTTTCCTGCGGTTGGGCAGGAGCTTCTTCAGCATCGCGACCTGGCGGAAGAAGTCGCGGCTCGGTTGCGCCGGGCTGCCCAGCATCTGCGCGCCGGCATCGATGTCGGTCATGACCCCGGCCTGCGCGCCGATCTGCGCGCCCTTGCCGATCCGCAGGTGCCCGGCCATCGCGGCCTGGCCGCCGACGCGCACGAAATCGTCGAGCGTCGTCGAACCGGAAATGCCGACCTGCGCCACGATCACGCAGCAGCGCCCGATGACGACATTGTGGCCGATCTGCACGAGATTATCGAGCCGCGTGCCCGCGCCGATCACGGTGTCGCCGGCCGATCCGCGGTCGATCGTGGTGTTGGCGCCGACCTCGACATCGTCGCCGAGAATGACGCGGCCGAGCTGCGGCACGGTGAGAAAGCCCGCGCTCGTGGTCGCGAAGCCGAAACCCTCCTGTCCGATCCGCGCGCCGGGATAGACATAGACCCGCGCGCCGAGCAGCGCGTGGCTGAGACTCGCATGCGCGCCGATGCGGCAATCGCGGCCGAGCACGACACCGCTGCCGATCACCGCACCGGCTCCGATGCGGCAGCCGGGGCCGATTTCCGCGCCCGCCTCGACCACGCAGAGCGGGCCCAGCTCCGCCGACGGATCGACGGACGCGGTATCGTCGACGACGGCGGACGGATGGATGCCGGATGCCACCGGCGGCACCGGATGGAACAGGGCTGCGACGCGCGCCCAGCCGGCATAGGGCTCGCGCGTGACGATCGCCACCGTCCGCGACGGGACGCGCGGCTGCATGTCGGGATGCACGATCACTGCCCCGGCGAGCGTGCCGTCGAGCGCCTCCGCGTAGCGCCGGTTGTCGAGAAAGCTGACCTGCGACGGCCCCGCCGTCTGCAGCGGCGCCACCCCCTCGAGCATGATGTCGGATTGCGAAGCCGCGACGCCGCAGGCCGCCTGCGCGACCGTCGCGAGCGAGTGCGGCCCGCTTCGCTGGTAGAAGCGCGCATGGCCAGTCGACGCGGCGTACATGAGGCGGTCCTTGCTGGGGGGAAGGGACTGCTAGCGGGTCGGGGCGGGAAACACAAGCTTACAGGTCGGCCGCAGGCCTTTCGCGGCGGATTTGCGCCTTCGGCCCCGCAAGCGCGGTCAGACCTACTCCGCCGCCTCCAGCTTCACCCCCACGGCCTCCACCCTCGCCGCGCAGAACTTGAATTCCGGTATCTTTCCGAACGGATCGAGCTTGGGATTGGTGAGCAGATTCGCCGCCGCTTCCACATAGGCGAAGGGGATGAACACGACGCCGTCGGGGATCGCGTCGTCCTGCCGCGCGGCGAGTTCGACGCTGCCGCGGCGCGTGGTCACGCGCACCATGTCGCCCGGTTCGATGCCAAGCTTCCGGATGGTCCCGCGCGACAGCTGCGCGACCGCCGACGGCTCCAGCGCATCGAGCACGGCGGCCCGGCGCGTCATCGAGCCGGTGTGCCAATGCTCGAGCTGGCGGCCGGTGGAGAGAATGAACGGATAGTCGTGATCGGGCACCTCGTCGGGCGGCGTGAGCTTCGCCGCCACCAGCCTGGCGAAGCCGCCCGGGCGCGGGAAGCCGTCCTCGAACACGACGTCGCGACCCGGCACGTCGGGTCCGTCGACCGGGTAGGTGACGGCATCCTCGCGCGCGACGCGCTCCCACGTGATGTTGGCGAGCGCCGGCATCATCGAGGCCATTTCGGTGAAAACCTCGCCGACATGCTTGTAGGTCCAGCCGCAGCCCATGCGGTTGGCGATTTCCTGGATGATCCAGAGATCCTGGCGCGCATCGCCCGGCAGCGGGATCGCCTGGCGGCCCATCTGCACCTGACGATTGGTGTTGGTGACGGTGCCGTCCTTTTCCGGCCAGGCCGAGGCGGGCAGGATCACGTCGGCATAGACCGCCGTCTCGGTGAGGAACAAATCCTGCACCACGAGATGCTCGAGATGCGCGAGCGCCTGCCGCGCATGATTGAGATCGGGGTCCGACATTGCCGGATTCTCGCCCTCGATATACATGCCCTTGATCTCGTCATCGTGGATCGCCTGCATGATCTCAACCACGGTCTTGCCGCGCCTGGGATCGAGCTTCACGCCCCAGGCTTTTTCATATTGCGCGCGAATCTCCGGGTTCTCCACCGACTTGTAGTCGGGGAAGAACATCGGGATCAGGCCGGCGTCGGAAGCACCCTGCACGTTGTTCTGGCCGCGCAGCGGATGCAGGCCCGTGCCTGGCCGCCCGATCTGGCCGGTGATCAGCGCGAGCGCGATCAGGCAGCGCGCATTGTCGGTGCCGTGCGTGTGCTGCGACACGCCCATGCCCCAGAAGATGATCGCGCTTTCGGCGCGCGCATAGGCGCGCGCGACCTCGCGCAGGGTCTCCGCCTCGATGCCGCAGATCGGCGCCATCTCCTCGGGCGTGAAGTCCCTGATGTTCTCCTTCCAGGCGTCGAAACCCTCGACATAGGTCTGGATATATTGCTGGTCGTAGAGCTTCTCGGTCACGATCACGTTCAGCATGGCGTTGAGCATCGCCACGTCCGTGCCGTTCTTGAACTGCATCATCTTCCAGGCATGGCGCTTGAGCGCCTGGCCGCGCGGGTCCATGACGACGAGCTTCGCGCCGCGCCTGGCCGCCTGCTTGAAGAAGGTCGCGGCGACCGGATGGTTCTCGGTCGGGTTGGCGCCGATGACGATGATGAGGTCGGAATTCTTCACCTCATTGAAGGTCGCGGTCACCGCCGCCGAGCCCACGCCCTCCAGCAGCGCGGCGACCGACGAGGCATGGCAAAGCCGCGTGCAGTGATCGACATTGTTGGTGCCGAAGCCGGTGCGCACGAGCTTCTGGAACAGGTAGGCCTCTTCGTTGCTGCCCTTGGCCGAGCCGAAGCCGGCCAGCGCGCGCGGGCCGTGGCGGTCGCGGATCTCGCGCAGCCGGCCGCCGGCGAGGTCGAGCGCCTCGTCCCACGTCGCTTCTCGGAACACCTCGTGCCAGCGTTCGGGGTCCATCGCGAAGGCACCGCTGGCGATCACCGCCTTGGGCGGGGCGTCGGCGCGGCGCACCAGCGGCTTCGTCAGCCGCTGCGGGTGGTGCACGTAGTCGAAGCCGTAGCGACCCTTGACGCACAGGCGGCCGTGGTTGGCGGGCCCGTCGCGGCCTTCGACGTAGGCGATGCGCCCCTCCCTGACGTGGTACGTGAGCTGGCAGCCCACGCCACAGTACGGGCACACGGAGGGCACGCTGCGCTCGGGCTCGGCGAGCGCCGCACCGCGCGCCGGCGCGCGCGCGCCCGTGGGGCAGGCCGGCCCGCCCACGCCGCCGGCCACGCAGGTCGCCGCGCCCCTCGGGTCGGCCCTGGGGCAC
>JACAEG010000313.1 GCA_013388965.1 Pseudorhodoplanes sp.
CCGGCGCAGCCGGCGACGGCGAGCGAGGCAAGCGCCGCCACCGCCGCGGCCGCGTGCATGAAGTTGCGCATGATGAGGGCCCCCCGTCCGTCGCCGCTTATCGTTGTCGTTGTCGGCCCCAGCATAGAGACGCGAACGGCCGGTACAAGCCCGGCCATGACGCTATCGTGACGGTTTCGCGGCGGTATCAGAGTGGTGCGATGCGGGCGGGCGGAGGCCCCCCTCACTTCACGCCGAGCAGTTCCACGTCGAAGATCAGCGTGGCGTTGGGCGGGATGACGCCGCCGGCGCCGCGCGCGCCATAGCCGAGCGCGGGCGGGACGATCAGCGTGCGCTTGCCGCCGACCTTCATGGTGGCGACGCCCTCGTCCCAGCCCTTGATCACGCGGCCTGCGCCGACCGGAAACTCGAAGGGCTCCTTGCGATCGACCGAGGAGTCGAATTTC
Organism: Pseudorhodoplanes sp.; assembly: GCA_013388965.1. GTDB lineage: Bacteria > Pseudomonadota > Alphaproteobacteria > Rhizobiales > Xanthobacteraceae > Pseudorhodoplanes. The sequence goes on from JACAEG010000313.1 coordinate 447, forward strand.
TTCCCCTTGGCGCCGTCGACATAGAGCCAGCCGGTGTAGTGCACCACCGCGGTCTTCCCCGCGGGCGAGGCGCCGGTGCCGACCACGGTGTCGGTCATCTGCAGGCCCGAGGCCGTGGTGACGGGCTTGGCGGACTGGGCGGAGGCGTCTTCTGTCATGACAATGGGTCCTGAGGCCGTGAGCGCGAGTGCGGCGCACACGAGCGCGGCGCGGGTGAAGGATTTCATGGGATCGATCTCTTGGCGTTTGTTGTCGTTCCCGGAGCTACTGCCACAAGGGGCTGGCCCGCGCAAAGGAGCGGGCCGGATTTCGCTTCGCGCCATCCGGGCGACGCTTGCCGAGCTTGCCTGCTGCATCGTCAGTTCGTCTGCGGACAGGCGCGCTCGGGCACGCGGCTGTCGCAGACCGTGACGCCGCGCATATAGCGCGACCATTGCTCGATCTGCGACTTGTCCGGCTTGAACCGGAACGCCTTCTGCACGAGATAGAATGAGTCCCTGCCGCCGATCGCCATCAGCATGGTGAGTTCGGGCTTGCCGGTCTCCTTGTTCAGCGGGCAGAACGCGATCCATATCGTGACGGGATAACCGCGCTCGTTGCCCTGCCCGACCGGATTGGACTGCGCGCCCTTGCAGTTCTCGGCCCACAATGTCTCGAGCCGCTGCTTGTAGGCCTCCGGTGTGACATTGGTCAGGCCGAAGAAAATCTGCACGGTGACCATCTCGGTCCAATCCTTCACGGTCTGCCCGCGCGGCACCATCTCCGTCATCTGCTGCCGGGCGTTCCTGTCCTGGAAGCCGACGATGTAGCCCTCCGGCAGGGTCACCAGCAGGTTTTCGTTCTTGAGCTGCGCGTGCGCGGGCGCGGAGAAAAGGAGGATGGCGAGGAGGATGGGGATGAGGTGATGCATTGGGGTGAGCAATTGGGTTGTCGCGCCTCAATCAAGGAGGGTCACCCGATATATTGAGCCGTTTGTAGCTTAAATTCGGACGAACCACGCACAGCGATCCCGTAACAATACCAACGACCTAAAGGATTTTCGTCCTAACGAAAGGGTGGACAATTTTCGCGGGAAAGCCAGAATGAAAACAACGTATTCGAGTTTAGAGATATGCCAAGACCTAAATTTTTTCGAGATCCACTTCATCTGCAGCTAAGGTTCGAGGCTACGGATTTGGATCAGCCACCACCGCAAAAAAATGCTGCCGCTGAACGACTAAGTTGGGCATTGCAGAAGATAATCAGTAGCCAGCCGTTTCAAAGGCTTCGGTTCATTCGCCAGAACGGGCTCACCAATCTAGCTTTTCACGGCGCGGAACACACCCGCTTTACACATAGCTTAGGAGTTCAACACTTAGCTCGAACTATGTACGAGCGCATTTGCCGCAACACGAGCGAGCAAGAAGACTGTGACGTCAAACTCGAAACTTGCATAGCAGCTCTGGTGCATGATGTGGGCCACGGTCCGTTCTCTCATGCAATGGAAGAAATTCTTAGGAGTAACAATGTTGCGTTTGACCACGAACAAATGACTTTGAGATTCATCAGAGAAGATTCTTCACCGATAAATCGTATTCTGAACGATATTGATCCGCAGCTTCCTGAGAGCCTGCGGTCATTTTTCGACAAGAAACTTAGGAAAGCAGATCATTGGAAATATAAGATTGTTTCCAGCCAGCTCGATGCGGACCGCCTTGACTACTCACAGAGGGATGCTCTTTTTGCAGGCATCCGCGGACATGGCTTCGATGCAGAGCGGATACTTGATTTAATTTACCACAATGAAGCGAATATTGCGGTTGAGCGCGGAGCTATCGAAGCGATCGAAGCCTACTTAGTGACTCTCGACCAGCTATATCGCGCGATCTACTACCACCACACAGTGCGAGCCGCGACCCAAATGCTGATAAGCCTATTTGAGCGAGCATGGGTCCTGCACAAAGAGGGAGACAAAGCTGTACTGCCTCTCCAAGCGGGTGGCCGACCCCATCCGATGGCGGAGCTTTTTGAGCACGGAGACAAAATTGATCTCGCTACATATTCGCAATTAAGTGAATTTCATTGTTGGACTCTAATCGAATCCTGGCAGCGGCATGCGGACAAAGTACTCGCGGAACTTGCCAGAAGAATTCTGGAGCGAAGACTTTTCAAGGCAATCGAAGTCGATCCGCAGAACTTCACTAAGACGCAGACCCTATTGAACAAAGCAAAGGAGCTTACGCTGGAACTCTATCCTGAGGCAGAAGGGTGGCATAGCAGCCAAGAACACTTTGTCAGATACGACGATCCAACTCGCACTAGCTATAAGGTTTACGATTGGCGCCCTGAATCAACCGCCGACTCAATTTGGTTAGTCGCCGAGGACGGTTCAGCGACCCCTCTTGAAAACGACGAGAAGAGCCCCATCGTGCAAGCATTTAAGGGGAAGCGGTATTTCGACCGAATCATTGTACCTCCCGAAGTGCGACGTAAACTTTTGGATTGTTCTTGATATGTTCTCTTATGTCTGTTATTCATTCTTAGGGAGAGCCTGGTGATGACGCGTCCAAACACATTGAAGGGGCTGCTTCAACTTGTTGAGGCTTCCGACGGGGCGATCGAAACTAGGATTAAGATTCAAAAACTGGCTTATCTGCTAGCTTTGCAGGGGTACTCCGAGTTTCGGCCTTTCAAATTTTTCTATCATAATTATGGCCCATACAGTCGGGAGCTTTCCGATACCTTGCAGTTTGCAACTGCTGCCGGTTTGCTGGCTGAGGACAAAGCTCCTGTAACCGACAACATATCTAAATACACTTATAGGCTAACCGAGGCTGGACGAGCCTTCCTTAAGGAAACCGGCAGCTCCTCAAATGCGTTTGCGAGCTTAATCAAGAAACTGCAAGCTCATAATTGGCGAGCACTTGAGCTCGCTGCCACGGTTAGATTTCTTGAGGCTGCAGAAGCTATTTCGGATAGAGGGAAAGCATTTCAAGCTGCGCTTGATTTGAAGCCTGAGACGAAGGCCTATTCAAAAGAGGCAGAATCGATTTTGGCTGAGATTAGCTAATACGACCGCCTACACCGGCAAATTATCGTGCTTGCGCGCCGGCATCTCGACCTTTTTGCCCCGTAGCATCGCGAGCGCGCGCGCGATGCGCTTGCGCGTCGAGTGCGGCATGATCACGTCGTCGATATAGCCGCGCTCGGCGGCGACGAAGGGCGAGAGAAACCGCTCCTCGTAGTTCCTGGTGTGCTGCGCGGTCTTCTCGGCGTCGGCGATGTCGGCGCGGAAGATGATCTCCACCGCCCCCTTCGCCCCCATCACCGCCATCTGCGCCGTCGGGGCCCATGACGGCCAGCTCGGCCGACGGCCAGGCGAACACCAGGTCGCCCCGAGTGCTGCGCGGGCTCATCACGCAATAGGCGCCGCCGTACGCCTTGCGCGTGATGACGTTGATTTTCGGCACGGTCGCCTCGCAATAGGCGTACAGCAGCTTGGCGCCGGCGCGGATGATGCCGCCGTGCTCCTGGCTCACGCCCGGCATGAAGCCAGGAACATCCTCGAACGTGACGACCGGGATGTTGAAGCAGTCGCAGAAGCGCACGAAGCGGGCGGCCTTCTCGCTGGCGTTGATGTCGAGCACGCCGGCCAGCACCTGTGGCTGGTTGGCCACGATGCCCACCGC
>JACAEG010000293.1 GCA_013388965.1 Pseudorhodoplanes sp.
GCCCCCGATGCGCAGGCCACGACGCCGTCGGCTCAGCCTGCTCCTCCGCCGCCGCACGCCATGCGCCCGGCCGCTCCGCCCGCGTCGGCCTCGCCCTGGCCTCCGGCCCCGCCGCCGCCGGCCCAGGTCCGGTAAGCCGGATTATCGGAAATTCACTCCGCGAGGCGCGCCGCGCGGCCGCCTCGCTTGACAGGCTTTCGGCGCGGTCCCTATTAGTCGCCGATTGGGTATCGGGCGCTTAGCTCAGCGGGAGAGCGTTCCCTTCACACGGGAGAGGTCGTAGGTTCAATCCCTACAGCGCCCACCATTCTACTTCACGGTCAATCGGTCGCCTCGCTTCCTGCATCCGGCTCGCTGCCTGCGGGCCGATCGATCTCGTCGAGCGACAGCAGAAGGGCCGCCACGCGATTCGCCGACGAAGCCCATTCCGCGAGGCGCGCATAGCTGTCCGTGATCCAGTTGAACGCGTTCTGCACGATGCCGAACGCCGCGGCGACCTGGACAACCTCGCCGAGATTCATGCTGCCGGCGAGATATTTCGGCATGCAGACGAGAAGCCCGACGACCGGCGTCAGCAGCGTATTGCCGTGCGACACGACAGTCATCCGCATCAGCTGCCAGCAATAGGCCAGCCACCAGGCAATGACGTCCTTCAGCGCCGCGCCGATCAGCTGGCGGCCATCGCCTCCGCCGGAAATGGCGGTTCCCTCACCGCTCTCGCGCAGATGCGCGCCCACCGCGCGCAATTCGGCCTCGGCGCGCTTGTTCTCCTCCAGCACATGGACCAGGTGGCGGCCGACCAGCAGCATGCCCGCCGTCAGCAGGGCCGAATAGAAGACGACCGCGATCACAAGATAGCCGGGCACGAACAGATTCAACCCGAATATCGCGAACTCCAGATTGCCGCCGACGCTCCAGAGCACACCGATGAAGGTGATCGCTGTGAGCATGGACAGAAAAAGACCGAGTCCGAGATCGATCGGCAGATCGGTCGCCACCCGCGCGTCCTCGGCAATGCGGTATTCCGGCGTCTGATGATCGCCCAGGGTGAAGCGCAGCCGGCGGTGGCGATCATTCTCCAGCCAGTAGTCGTAGAGATGGTTGCTCAGCCATTCGCGCCAATTGCGCTGCAGCGTCATCCGGCCCCAGACCGACAGGACCGCAAGCGCCAGGCTCGCTGCCGCAAGCGGGAGAAAGCGCAAGGTCTGCGCCCAGATTTCGGCGCCGAGCCTTTGCTCGATCGCATTGAAGAAATCGCGATTCCAGAAATTGATCCGATATTGCACTGCCAGTTGCAGGATCATGGTGACGATCATGGTTGCCAGCAGAGCCCGCGCCCGCCAGGCGCCGCGCCCCTTCCAGTAGCCGGATGCGCTCTGCCAGAAGCGCTTGAGCAGCCGCTTCTCGTCCGGCTCGGAATATCGTCGCGGAAGCGCAATCTTGCCGAGCAGGAACCGGCCGAACCGCGCCGTGATCGGGAATTTCACCGAAGTGAATTCTTTCATGGCTGCATGCTTCGGGGATTCTGCGCGTAGCCGGTCGCAACAGGCCGCTCGTTCATGTCGGGCCGGCTATTGCACGACCGGCAGACACTTCTTGTTTGGCTCGCTCCATGCCGTGCCAGTCGGGCAGACGATTCTTGCCGGCCCGATCTGCAACTGTTGCATTTGCGGCGTCGCCGGCTTGGGCTGCGCCGGCAGCGGCTTGATCGGCTGCAATTGCGGCGCTTGCGGCGCCTGCTGGATTGGCACGCACAGGCCCCGCATCTCCCGCGTGCCGGCGGGGCACTCGCAGCGGTTTCCGACCGGAACCTTGCCGCCCGTGCATTTCGGCGGGGTCGGCTGGGCGGGACTGATCGGCACGCATACTCCCCGCAGATCGGCGGTGCCCGGCGGGCAAACGCAGACATTTCCGATGAGAACCTTCCCGCCGGTGCATTTCGGCGGAGCTGGCGGCCTTATTGCAGGCGTTTCCTTTGCGACGGGGATGCAGGCGCGGCGGCGAGAATCGGGCCGTTGTCCCGGGGGGCAGCATACGCCGCGCGTCGTCATCTGGCTGGGCGGACAACACGCCCCGTTCGCCGCGCGCACCGTGCCCGCCGGACAAGCGACAACTGGTGGCGGCGCGGGCGGCGGAACGGCCGCCGGCTGATCGGGCGCGGCCGGAATACACGTTTGCCGGCGCGCATCCGGCTTGCGGCCCTGCGGGCAGCAAACGCCCGTCACTGTCATCTGGGTGGCGAGACAGCATCGGCCGTCGGCGGTCGCCACGTAACCGGGCGCACAAGCCGGGCGTGTCGCCGCCTCGTCGGGCACCAGGATCCGCGTCGTCACGCAGGCACGGGACAATCGCCGGGTGGCGACTTGCTCGATGTCGGCGGCCGTGCCGGGAGCGGCAAACCATTCCAGTTCGCCGCACACGGTCTTTGTTGTTCCCTTCGGCGGAGGCGGCGCGCCCTCCGCGAGGAGGCGCAGGTCAAGATGCACCGCGGTCTTTTCGTCCCTGGCAAGCGCACAATCCGAATGCCGGCATATCAAGTCCTGCCCGGATTGTTCGCACGACCATCCGGTTGCCGGACACGCCTTGCCCGATTGCGTTCCCCTTGCACTCCTGAGCCGCGCGCCTTCCGGAAGCTTCACCCGCAGCGTTGTCGGCAGGGAATAGGTTGACGGGCCCGAATTGGCGACCGTGAACTCGTACTCGGTGCAATCGCTGAACATGCAGGCCAGCGTGCCGATTCCCGTAAGGATGAGCTGCCAATGCGGGCCCGCCCCGCCGGTGAGCGTTCCGCCGCTCTGCTCCAGCGGCGTCGTGATGCAGACCTCGTCATTGGCCGGGTTGGCATCGGGCTTGCCGCCCTTGTAGCCGACCTTGGCGCAGTTCTTCATTTCGGTTTGCATCGTGTCGTGAAGTCCGAGCGTCAGATTCAACGGCCCGGCAAGTCCGATCATGCCGGCAAGCCCTGTCGCCTTCTCCAGCTTCACCCACGGATGTGTGCAGGTCACCTCGTAGGTCACCCAGGCCGCCTTGCCGGCGCTCTCGGTGCAGCTCCACGGAGGACTCGGCTTGAAACTGTTCAGCTCGACCGGATACTGCGTCGACTCCGTGAGCGTGATCGGGCCCTCATAGTCCCCGCCGCCGACATTCCACACATACAGGGTGAAGGTGCATGGCCCCGGTTCGTAGCATTTGGCCGGTCCTTGCTTCGCCGCCTTCAGATCGAAGTCGGCCTTGAGCGAGGTGTCGAAGCAGCTCTCGGGCTTCGATACCGCGCCGACGCTTTTCGTGATCGTCACGCAATCCTTGAGCGTGTCGATCTTGGGATCGAGACCGGCGGGCAGGGTCACCGCAATGACTCCGTCCACCCATGCTCCCGGAGCCAGCATGACATTTCCCAGATCGCAAGCGATCCTGCCGAGCGCCGTGTCCTTGCAGCCTGTGAGGCTCGTGCCCGCCGGCTGAAGGACGAGACCGGCCTGCTGAAAGTTTCTTTCCTCGATGGCGATCGGCCCCTGGTACGGGCCTTGGCCGGCATTCACGATCCTGATCGTGTAGGTGCAGGTCGAGCCGCGGGCGCATTCCTTCGGGCCGGACTTGAAAATCTGCAGATCCGACGGCGCGGCGCCGACCATGACCTTCTCGCAGGCGCGGTCGTTGGCCTTGTTGAGGTCGCCCGGACCTTTCCAGTCGATCTCTGCGCAATTCTCGGCTTCGGCCGGCTGGCCGCCCGGTGCCGCGATAGACTGCAATTCAATGACCATCGTGACCGATTGACCGGAGGCGAGCGTCATCGGCGGATGCGCGCAGGAAGCGGTGACGCCCTGCTGCTGACAGGCCCAGGGCGACGCAGCCGATGCGAACGACCAGCCCGTGGGCATCGCATCGGTGAGCTCGAGCGACCCGGCATAGGGCCCGGGTCCCTTGTTGGTGACGGTGATCTCGAACCTGCAATTCATCCCGGGTGTGCAGGCGGCTGCCAACATGCCTGCGCCGGGCCCGAGGCCGCCAACCGAAGGCACCGCCTTCTTCAGCTCGAGATCGAAGGTGATGCCGCCCGCTCCTCCGGCACCGGCGGCGCCAGGCACGGGCACCGGCACTGGCACGGGAAGCGGTATCGGCCCAAGACCCGCGGGCGGCGGCACGCCGGGGACGCCTTGCGCCCCGGCCATCGCAGGTGGCTGCAATCCCGCCAAGCCGGCGCGCGC
>JACAEG010000294.1 GCA_013388965.1 Pseudorhodoplanes sp.
CCCGGAGCCTTCACCGGCGAGTTGTGCGTGATGAAAGGGCGCGCCGTAAAGCACGGAGCCGCGATGCCGGCGCGCGGCGGCAAGCACGTCCTCGGCGAGGTGCGAGTTGATGATCAGCGTCGTCGCGCCGTGCAGCAGGTAGAGCATGATCGAGACGGCGAAGTGATGGGCCATCGGCAGAATCCAGACGACGCGATCCGCGGGGCCAATCCGCAGGCCGCGATGGAACCGCCATAGCGCGTCATGGAGAGGACATTGGCCAGCGTGGTGGAGCCGACCGAATCGATCCCGGCAGCCCAGCGCTCCCTGGCGAGCGGGCGGACGGGACCGGTCAATTCCTTGCGGTCGATGATCTCGGCGGCGCCGAGGGACTTCAAATAGTCGCCTTCCTGCGCCCGGCCGGTCGAGGCGATCACCTGGAAGCCGAGCCTGGCGAGAATGGAGATCGCGACCGAACCGACTCCGCCGGCGGCGCCGGTGACGATGACGGGACCCTTGTCCGGCGTCACGCCGGCGCGCTCCAACGCCATGACGCAGAGCATCGCCGTGTAGCCCGCGGTACCGATCGCCATCGCATCGCGCGCGCTCATGCCGGCCGGCAGCGGGACGAGCCAGTCGCCCTTCACGCGTGCCTTCTCACCAAAGGCGCCGAGATGGGTCTCGCCGAGACCCCAGCCGTTGAGCACGACCCTGTCGCCCGGCTTCCATTGCGGATTGGAGGACTGCTCGACAATGCCGGCCAGATCGATTCCCGCGATCATCGGAAAGCGGCGCACCACCGGCGCCTTGCCCGTGATCGCAAGACCGTCCTTGTAGTTGATGGTCGACCATTCGACGCGGACGGTGACGTCGCCGTCCATCAGACCGGCCTCGTCGAAATCCTTGAGCGCGGCACTTTGCCCGGATTCGCTCTTCTCGATCACCACCGCCTTGAACGTCGCCATAGAAGATCCTCGCGCACTGACCTGACGCGACCCGGCACGGGCCGCGGTCATGTACTGGCGCGATCCGCGCGGCCGCGCAAGCGGCGCCGCGCGAGGCGATCAGGCGGCGGCGCCGACAGGCCGGGCGACCGGCTTCTCGACGATGGGGAGGTTGATGACGGCGGAGAGCAGGCCGAACAGCACCGACAGCCACCAGACGAGATCGTAGGAGCCGGTCCGCTCGAAGGCGATGCCGCCCAGCAGGACGCCGAGGAAGCCGCCGACCTGATGGCTGAAGAAGGCAAATCCGAACAGCATCGCGAGCCAGCGCGTGCCGAACATCAGCGCGACCAGCGAGGAGGTCGGCGGCACGGTGGACAGCCAGAGCAGGCCCGTGACCGCGCCGAAGATCAGCGTCGTCACGGGATGCGCGGGCAGCATGATGAACACCGCAATCGAGAGCGCGCGCGCAAAATAGATCCCCGAAAGCAGATAGCGCTTCGGCATGCGGCTGCCGAGCCAGCCGGCGGACAGCGAGCCGACGATGTTGAAAAGACCGATCACCGCGAGCGTCCAGCCCCCGACCTCGGCGGACAATCCGCGATCGATGAGATAGGCCGGCAGATGCACGGTCACGAAGGCAAGCTGGAAGCCGCAGGTGAAGAAGCCGAGCACCAGCAGCACATAGGAGCGGTGACCGAAGGCTTCCGTCAGCGCCTGCCTGACCGATTGGGACGCGACGGCGCCGGGCGCGGCCGGCGCGGCGCGCGGCGTCGCGAGCGCAAGCGACAACGGAAGAATGAGGAGCAGGATCGCGGCGAATATCACCAGCGTGGTTTGCCAGCCGAACGCGTCGTTGAGGGACACGGCAAGCGGCGAAAAGAGGAACTGTCCGAACGAACCCGCGGCCGTTCCCGCACCGAACGCCATCGAGCGCCATTCCTCCGGTACCAGTTTCCCCAATGCGGCCATCACGAGATTGAACGAGCAGCCCGACAATCCGAAGCCGATCAGGACGCCGGCGGTCAGGTTCAGCATGCCGGGCGTGGTCGAATAGCCCATCAGGCCGATACCCAGCGCGTACATCAGCGCGCCGGTGCAAAGCACCGGTATCGTGCCGAAGCGGTCGGCGACCGCGCCGGCGAAGGGCTGGCCAGCACCCCAGAGAAGATTCTGCAGCGCGAGTGCGAGAGCGAAGACTTCGCGACCCCAGCCGTTCATCTGCGACAACGGCGTCAGGAAGAACCCGAGCGAGGAGCGCGGGCCGAAACTGATGAGGGCAATCAGGCAGCCGCAGATCACGATGACCGCGGGCGTGCGCCAGGCAAGCGCGGGATTTCGGGTCATCGACATCGGTCGGCTCCTGGCAATCGGGCGGCCTGCGCGGTCGCGGGAAGATAGGGGCTGGGTCATCCCTGCCCTAACAAATCTTGGTGATGGCACCAATCTCCATCCGTCATGGGTGGCCCGCTTCCGCCGTTGCGGCCGCGTCTCCGCGAGCGCAGGATGGCATCATGGGACGGCTTCCGATCCTGCCCTTCTCCCTGCTGCTCGTTCTGGTCGCGGCCGGACCGGCGCGCGCCGACTGCACGTGCCGCGCGCAGGGCCGCGATTTCGATCTGGGCGCCACGATCTGCCTGGCGACGCCGAGCGGCGACCGCCTGGCGGCGTGCAGCATGGTGCTGAATGTGACGTCCTGGGAGATATCCGGCGTGCCGTGCGTCAGCTCGAACTTCCGATCGCCCGCACGGCCGGAAATCCGGCGCGCAACCGCGCATACGCCTTCGCGTCCTGGGCTCTGAATTTCGCGGGGCAGCCCTGCGATTCCCGCAAGCGTCCCCTTAGAGCTTCGCCTGCCCCGTGCTCGGAATGGCGGTCGCGGCCGGTCCCCATTTCGGCGCGTCCGCGCCGTCGCCCCAGCGCGTCGGCCGGTAGAAAATGTGGATTCCGAGGCGGTGCTGCTTGCGCATCGTGCGCACCCACCAGGGATGCACATAGGTCGCGTGATAATGCGTCGACATGCCGACTTCCGGAACCCACAATTTGCCGTCCAGCGTGTCGCGCGCGATGCGCTTGGCGGTCTCCCAGGCTTCCGGCTCGGTCACCACGTCACGGACGTTGTCGCAGGCGAACGTGAACTGGCAGGCCAGATGACGATGCGCGTTCTGGTAAACCACACCGCACACATTGTCGGGGTAATAGCCCGAGAAGGCGCGGTTCAGCACGACCTGCGCGACCGCCATCTGGCCGCGCTCGACCTCGCCTCGCGCCTCGAAATAGATCGCGTTGGCGAGGCAGCGCTCGTGCTTGGCGCGCTGCGCGCCGGTCAGCCCCAGCCGCTCGGCCGGCGTCATCGGACCGGTCCCGCCCCTGATCACGCCCTTCGGCGCAACCGTCTCACCCGAGACATCGGGTTGCTTTTCGTTGCGCCTGCGCGCTTCCTCGAGATCGAGCGCCGCGCGCTTGAAATCCGGATCGATCAGCGGATGCAGCGTCATCAGCCGCGGCGCTTCGCCGTCGCGCCACGGCTGCAGGGTGTGTGGCGAGGCGCCGATCGAGTCGGCGCCGAAATAGATTCGCGCCGAGCGGATGGAAGGATTCTCCGCATCGGACGGGGCGACGGCCGGCGCGGGCTCGTCGCCGGGCTCCTCGTCGGTCAGCGGAACGCCGTTCTCGACGACGACCTCTTCGCCCTCGAGCAGGGTTACGCCGCCTAGCGCCGGCTGCGGACCGGCTGCCCTGGGACCGCCGAGCGGCATGTCGGCATAGGCGTCGGGTGGCGCGGATTCGGCGGGCGCGGCAGATGCCGAAGCGGTGGCCGGCTGCGGCGCTGGTGCAGGCGGCAGGGCGACGAGCCGCGTTTCCTCCCGCGTCTCGGCGGCAACTGCGTCCGGCGCGTCGGCGGGCAATTCGGGCACCGGCTGGATGGCGCGCGGCTCTGCCGCGGGCGCGGCGGCCGTCTTCGCAACATCGCGCGACGGCAACGGTGTCTTTTCGTCCGGCCGCTCGGCCGGAGGCGGCCTGTCGCGCGGGACGAGAAGGTCTCCCTTCAAGCTGCGATCGACGCGCGGGAACTGGATCGGGGCCGGGGCGGCCTGCAGGAGCGGCTCTGCCTCGCGCCCGCGCGGGATCGAGCCGGTCACGTCGAGACTGCGCGGATCGAAGGCAACGGGCCGCAAGCCGAAGGGATCCGGGATCGCCGTGCCCATCGGCCGGGGGAAGCTGAAGGTTGCGGCGTGGATCGTGCCGAACGGGGAGGTGAAGACGTGCTCGCGCCAGCGCTGCGACACACCGGGCTGCTGCGCGATCAGCGCCGCCAGATCCTGATATCCGACATTCGTCGGCATCAGGGCGACAATGAAAGCAGCAAGGCCGAAGCGGCGGCGGCGGCCGCGCTTCGGCCTCTTACGCGGGACTGTCACGGATACGCCCACTCTAAGCTACCGACGCAACGGATGACGCATACAGACACCGCGCCAATGACGCCGCGGTTACAGTCCGTCAAATTGTCCGCTTATCGTTGCGATCGCGTTAACCGCGCACGCCCCAGGAGTAAACAAAGTCTCAACGGCGGCCGAGCCGGACGCAAAAACGCAGATGGCCCCGCACAGCGGGGCCATCGCAATGCTTTCGCCTGCGGCGGATGCGCGATTACATCTTCGCGCCCTTCTCGGCGAAATACTTGGCCGCGCCCGGATGCCACGGGATCGTGGTGTTCTTGTTGTTCTGCGTGTCGAGCGCGATGGCCTTGGCCTCGCCGTGAACGAGAGCAAGTTCGTCCCTCTTCTCGAACAGCGTCTTGACGATGTCGTAGGCGACCTTGTCGGTCATCGCAGCATTGGCGACGAGAATGTTCTGCACGACAGCGATCTTGTTGTCCTTGTCCTGGCCCGGATAGGTCTTGGCCGGGATGACGCCCGTGCTGTAGATGCCGCCGTATTTGGCGTTCATCTTGTCCACGACGTCGGCATGGTCGATCAGCTTGAGCTTGACGCCGGGGCTGGCGCCGAGATCGGTCACCGCCGCCGTCGGCAGGCCGCCGACCCAGAAATAGGCGTCGATCTTGCCGTCCTTCAACGCATTGGTGGATTCGGCGACGCCGAGCCGCTCGCGCGTCATGTCCTTGTCCTTGTCGAGGCCCGCGGCCTCGATCACGCGGAACGCCATCACCTCGGTGGCGCTGCCGGGCGAGCCGGTGGAGACGCGCTTGCCCTTGAGGTCGGACATCTTCTCGATGCCCCGGCCGTCCACCGTCACGACATGCATGCGGTTCGGATAGAGCACCTTCAGCGTGCGCACATCGACCTTGTTGTTGCTGAACTTGTCCACGCCCTGAAAGGCATCGCGCGCGGCGTCGACCATCGAGAACGCGACTTCGCTCTGCTGCGAGCCGATCAGCTTCAGATTGTCAACCGAGCCGCCGGTGACACGCGCCGTCGCCTGCACGCCGGGCAGCGTCTTCGACAGGATATTCGCCATGCCGCCGCCCATCGGATAATAAACTCCGCCGGTGCCGCCGGTTGCAATGGCGATATTCATCGGCTGCTGCGCGATGGCGTAACCCGCCAGCAGCGCCGTGCCGAGTACGGCACCGAAGAAGAGCTTGGTTTTCGTCATTCCGGTTTCCTCCGTTGAGCAACTTTTTAGTGTCGTTCGCCCGTCGACGCCGGATGCGGCGGCGCGGGCAGGATGCGCTGTTTTATCAGCACCAGTGCCGCGATCACTATGCCAAATGTCGCGGTATAGCTAATGTCCCGGCCGATCAGCCTTTCCACCAGCGCCTCGATCAGGCTCGGGAACACGAGCAGTAGTCCCGCCAGCGTCAGGAGCGCGCGTTCATCGGCGGTGGCGCGCCGCAGGCCCCAGCCCTGCGCGGCGCAGGCCAGCGCCCCAAGCCCGAGCGCGGCCTTGATGGTGATCTCCGCAATGTCGATCCAGGAGCCGTCCTTGGGCAGCTTCATCAGCAGACCCACGCCTTGCGGATCGAGCACGAACACGAACGGCACCAGGAAAGCCGGCAGCGTGTATTTCCAGGCCTGCAGCGTGGTCTTGTAGGGATCGCCGCCGGTCATGGCCGCGGCCGCGAAGGGCGACAGCGCGGTCGGCGGCGAGACCTCCGACAGCACCGAATAATAGAAGATGAACATGTGCGCGGCGTAGTCCGGCACGCCGAGCTTGATCATCGCCGGGGCCGCGATCACCGCGCAGATGATGTAGGAGGCCGTGACCGGCACGGCGAGCCCGATGACCCACACGATCAGCGCCGTGTAGATCGCCGTCAGAAGCAGGCTGCCGCCGGCATAGTCGATCACGATGGAGGAGAATTTCAGCCCGAGCCCGGTCAGGGTGACGACGCCGACGATGATGCCCGCGGTGGCGCAGGTCGTGCCCGCGGTCAAGGCGCTGGTCGATCCTTCCGCGAGCGCACGGACGAGCTTGCGCGGCATCAGCGCGGTCTCGCGCGCGAGAAAGCTCATCGCGAAGGTCAGCAGCGTCGCATAGAATACCGATAGGGTCGGCGAATAGCCCCAAAGCATGAAGATGACGATCGAAACCAGCGAGACGAAATGAAAGCCGTATCGCCGCGTCAGTCCCCACAATGAATATTCGGGGACGAACGCCTCACCGCGCGCGCCATAGCGCCGCGAGTCGAGTTCCACCATGAAGAACAGCGACAGGTAGTAAAGGCAGGTCGGGATCAGCGCCATCCAGATCACGTCGAGATAGCTGATCTTCAGAAATTCGGCGATCAGAAAGGCCGCGGCGCCGAGCACCGGCGGCGAAATGATCGCGCCGAGTCCGCCGGCCGCGAGCAGACCGCCAGCGGCATTCTTCTCGAAGCCGGACTTCTTCATCATCGGATAGGCGACCGCACCGATGGTCACCGTGGTCGCGACGCCGGAACCCGACGGACCGCCGAGCAGGAACGACGACAGCACGACCGTCCGTCCCGCTGCGTTCGGCTTGTTGCCCATCAGCGTCATCGAGAAGTCGATGAAGAATTTTCCCGCGCCCGAGAATTGCAGGAATGCGCCGAAGATCGTGAACAGCACGATCAGCGTCGCGGAGACGTCGACCGGCACGCCGAAAATGCCTTCGAGCGTGATGAAGAGATGACCGACAAGCGCGGAGAATCCGTAGCCGCGATGATTCCAGGGCTGCGGCAGATACGGGCCTGCCAGCGCATAGGCAATGAACAGAAGCGCGATGATCGGAACGATCGGGCCGATAGTGCGCCGCGTCGCCTCGACCAGCAGGGCGATGAAGATGACGCCCAGCGTCACGTCGAGATGCGTGGGCGACGTGGCGCGGTCGGTGAAATCCTCCCCGCCGACGATGGCATAGACCAGAATGCCGACGGCGGTCGCGCCGAACAGGACGTCGAACCACTGGATGCGGTTGCGAAACCGCGTCGCCATCGGAAACAGCAGGAAGCAGAGCACCAGCACGAAGGCAACGTGGGTGTAGAGCAGCGGCTGGGTCGGGACGATGTCGTAGGCGGCATAGAGATGGAACAGCGACATCGCCACCGCGATGGTTGTCACGAAGGTCGCGCTCCATCCGGCGAACCGGTTGGTCGCGCCCTCTTCCTGCTCGATGAATTCCTGGGCCTTGCTCAGGCGCTCGTCTTCGATCGCCGAATCCACGATCGCCGTCGCCGGCGTTTCGTCCTGCGCCATCGTCCCCTCGCGTTTCCCTGCCTGCCGGCGCCGCTGCACGCGCAACGGGACCGGCCGGCCCGGGCCCGGCCAAACCTCTTGAAACGCAGGGTTTTTCGACCGAAGCCCGCTCTGTCCGGAACAGACCTTAGCAAGCCGCGGGAGGAGCGAATACCCGTCCCGTGACCGGAGCGCCAATCAGGCCTGGGTCGCCGGCGCCTTGCCGAGCGCGGCCTGGGCTGCCGCCAGCCTCGCGATCGGGGTGCGGAAGGGCGAGCACGACACGTAATCCAGCCCGACATGGTGGCAAAAGGTGACCGAGGCCGGGTCGCCGCCATGCTCGCCGCAAATGCCGACCTTCAGATTCGGCCGCACCTTGCGGCCGCGCTGGACGCCGATGCGAACGAGTTCGCCGACGCCCTCCTGGTCGATCGACACGAACGGATCGACGGGCAGGATGCCGCGCGCGGTATAGGGCGTGAGAAAGCTCGCCGCGTCGTCGCGGCTGATGCCGAACGTCGTCTGCGTGAGATCGTTGGTGCCGAACGAGAAGAATTCCGCGCCGCCCTCGCCCTCGGCGATCTTGTCGGCCACGAGGCAGGCGCGCGGCAATTCGATCATGGTGCCGACCTGATAGTCGAGCTTGACGCCCTTCTCCCTGGACACGGCTTCCGCCATCGCGTCGATGCGCTCCTTCACGATGTCGAATTCGGCACGGGTCGCGATCAGCGGCACCATCACCTCCGGCACCACCGGCTTGCCTGTGCGCTTGCCGGCATCGATCGCCGCCTCGAAAATCGCGCGCGCCTGCATCTCCGCGATCTCCGGATAGGCGATGGCGATGCGGCAGCCGCGGAACCCGAGCATCGGGTTGAATTCGGAAAGCTCGCGCGCTCGGTCGGCAAGCTTTTGCGGATCGGTGCCCATCGCCTGCGCGACTTCGGCGATCTCCTCCTGCGTGTGCGGCAGGAATTCGTGCAGCGGCGGATCGAGCAGCCGGATGGTGACCGGCAGGCCCTGCATGATCTCGAACAACTCGGTGAAATCGCCGCGCTGCATCGGCAGCAATTTGGCGAGCGCCGTGCGGCGCGCCTTCTCGTCGTCCGACAGGATCATTTCGCGCACCGCGCGAATGCGATCCTCGTCGAAGAACATGTGCTCGGTCCGGCACAGACCGATGCCTTCGGCGCCGAATTTCAGCGCCGCGCGCGCATCGGCCGGCGTATCGGCATTGGCGCGCACGCCGAGCTTGCGCACCTTGTCGGCCCAGCCCATCAGCGTCGCGAATTCACCCGACAATTCGGGCTCGATCATCGGCACGCGGCCGGCCAGCACCTGACCGGTCGAGCCGTCGATGGTGATGACGTCGCCCTTCCGGAAGGTCTGGCCGGTCGCCGTCATGCTCTGCTTGGCATAATCGACGCGCAGCGTGCCGGCGCCCGACACGCAGGGCTTGCCCATGCCGCGCGCGACCACCGCCGCATGCGAGGTCATGCCGCCGCGGGTGGTGAGGATTCCCTCCGCCGCATGCATGCCGTGAATGTCTTCCGGGCTCGTTTCCACGCGAACAAGGATGACCTTGCGGCCCTGCGCCTTGAGCGTCTCGGCGTCCTCCGATGTGAACACGATCTCGCCGCTGGCCGCGCCGGGCGAGGCCGGCAGGCCGCTCGCGATGATCCTGCGCTCGGCCTTCGGATCGATGGTCGGATGCAGCAACTGGTCGAGCGAGGCGGGATCGATGCGCGCCACCGCTTCTTCGTTGGTGATCAGTCCTTCGCCGGCGAGCTCGACCGCGATCCTGAGCGAGGCTTTCGCCGTGCGCTTGCCCGAACGGGTCTGCAGCATCCACAGCTTGCCCTTCTCGATGGTGAATTCCATGTCCTGCATGTCGCGGTAATGCCTCTCGAGCGCCGCATAGATGCGCTCGAGATCGGCGAAGGCGGCGGGCATGGCGCGTTCGAGCGAGGGCTTGTCGGAGCCCGACTCCCTGCGCGCTTCCTCCGTGATCTCCTGCGGCGTGCGAATGCCGGCGACGACGTCCTCGCCCTGGGCGTTGATCAGGAATTCGCCGTAGAGCTTCTTTTCGCCGGTGGACGGGTTGCGGGTGAAGGCGACGCCGGTCGCGGAATCGTCGCCCATGTTTCCGAACACCATCGCCTGCACGTTGACCGCCGTGCCCCAGTTTTCGGGGATATTGTGCAGGCGGCGATAGGTGATGGCGCGGTGGTTCATCCACGAACCGAAGACCGCGCCGATCGCGCCCCACAATTGCTCGTTCGGATCCTGCGGGAACGGCTTGCCGCTTTCCTCCTGCACCCGGTCCTTGTATTGCGCGACGAGTTCCACCCAGTCGTCGGCGGACAACTCGGTGTCGAGCGAATAGCCGTGCTTGTCCTTGTGCTCGTCGAGGATTTCCTCGAAGTGGTGGTGGTCGATGCCGAGCACAACGCCCGAAAACATGGTGATGAAGCGGCGATAGGAATCGTAGGCAAATCGGCGGTCGCCCGATTGCTTCGCGACCGCCTCGACGGTCCTGTCGTTCAATCCGAGATTGAGAACGGTATCCATCATTCCCGGCATCGACGCGCGCGCCCCGGAGCGGACGGAAACCAGCAGCGGGTTACTGGCGTCGCCGAAGGTCTTGCCCGCGATCCTGCCGACATGGGCGAGCGCGGTCGCGACCTGGTCCTTCAGCTCGGCGGGATAGGATTTTCCGTTGGCATAATAATAGGTGCAGACCTCGGTGGTGATGGAAAAGCCCGGCGGCACCGGGCGGCCAAGATTGGCCATTTCGGCAAGGTTCGCACCCTTGCCGCCGAGGAGATTCTTCATATCCGCTTTGCCCTCGGCCTTGCCGTCGCCGAAGGTATAGACCCATTTTGCCATCGGATTTTAAGCCTCAACGCTCGCCGCGGCCGGCCGGGGGGGCCGGCTTTGGCCTTCATTTTCCCGGTTGTCTTGGCCGGTTTCGGCGAGCGTTTCAACCCGCTCCGAACGTCGAAGGCGGCCCGCGGGCTACGCCGCAGGCCGCACGAAAATCCGCAATTTTCAGGAAGCTACTTGAAGATGCCGAGGCCCAGCAGCCCGGTCACGATGAGGTAGATTGCAACAATGAAATTCAGCAACCGGGGCATCAGCAGGATGAGAACGCCTGCGATCAGGGCCACGATCGGTGCCAGATTGGCGATGGTAATCGTCACGGAAATCTCCTGAAGCGAGGGACCGTGGTCAAAGCGGCGGGGACGGCCCCCGCTCCGACCCCGATGCGCGGCGGAGCCTAGCAAAGCGGGCGTGATTCCCATGCGACATTGGCGAGGTTATCCCCCTTCGTGCAGGGAACCGCGCTTGACTCGGAACCCGCCGCGCTGTCCGCTGCAGCCGCCGGCGGGGGCCGGCGCGCAATATCGGGGGCTTCGATGAATCTCAGCGCACCGACTCAGGTCGTCTTTTTGATTTCGCTCGTCCTGGCCGTCCTGGCCGTGATCGGGCTGTTCGTGAATATTCCGTTCATCAGCCTGTATTCGTTCTGGGTCATGACCGCCGGATATGTCGTGCTGGCGATCGGATGCCTGTTCGCGGGCCGATAGCGGCCCTTCCGATCGCGTCAGGCCGCGTCCGCCCTGCTGCCGCCGGTTGGCGGCGGCACGGTTTTGCGCACGCGGCGCAGCACCGCGACAATCGTTGCGCGGTCGCACGGCGTCGCACCGAGCCGCAACGCACGGTCGCGCTCGAACGCCGTGATGTCGTAATGGGGCTTCTCCGTCCTGGGCGGTCCCTGATAGGACGAGCGCTGGATGCCGAGCAAAGCCGCGAAGCGGTGCAGTTCGTCGATGTCGTCGGCAAGCAGGTGGCACCAGCGGGTGCCCCAGCGCATCCAGATCGCGTCATCGACATAGACGGGCATGGCTTGCCTGACTCACCTCTGTCATCACCGGGCCGGCGCGAAGGGCCGTGACCCGGTGATCCATCACTTGCGAACGATGGATCGCCGGGTCAAGCCCGGCGATGACAGTTGCGGGGCGAGGGACTTACCCCTCGATCCTGGAGAAATCAGCCACCGCGCGCGTGGCGGCGCGGATTTCGTTCAACAGCTTGAGCCGGTTCTCGCGCAGCGCCTTGTCCTCGGCATTGACCGTGACCTTGTCGAAAAAGGCATCGACCGCCGGACGCAGTTTTGCCATCGCCGACATGGCGGCGGCAAAATCCTCGCGCGCGACGGCGGAGGCGGCATCCTCCCTGGCGGTGTCGATCGCGCCCGCCAGCGCCCGCTCCTCCGGCTCCGTCAGGAGCTTTTCGTCCGGCGCGCCGTCATAGACCTTGCCGTCCTTCTTCTCCTCGATGCGCAGGATGTTGGAGGCGCGCTTCACGCCCGCGAGCAGGTTTTTTCCGTCCTCGGTATCGAGGAATTTTCCGAGCGCCTCGACGCGGCGCACGATCATCAGCAGATCGTCCTGTCCTTCCAGCGCGAAGACGGCGTCGACCAGATCGTGGCGCGCGCCCTGCTCGCGGAGCTGGACTTTCAGGCGGTCGGCGAAGAAGGAGAGGAGGTCATGCCCAATATCACGTTGAAATCTCGCGAACTCAGGCATTCGACTTGCAATTGGCAAGCTACCATCGCGGTAACTCTCAAGGCTTGAAAATCTCGCCAAGTCATCTGCGCTTGTTTCAAATGACAAGTATCTCAGCTCATTCATACGATGAAGAAGCCGCCCAACCTGAATGGCCATCTTTTCGGGCGCGTTCTTGGCTTCCTTCAATTCCGACACAAAATCCAAAATTTCTGCATCAGAGAAATCAAGGTGTATATCGGACGTATCAGATGTATCTTTTTTCTCTTCGATAAAGCGAAGAGCCATATCGATCGCATCAGAAAATAAACGATCATAATTGTAGAAGAGCTGGTCGTGAGTTAACTGCGACAAATATTGCCGAGCATCCTTTCTTAAAAGCCATGCAGGGAGAGACTCCAGATAGAGGCTGGCCTCTGCACTCCACAAGATCGTCATCCTTTGAAAGACAGCCGTTGCAAATATCGGCAACAACGATGTTCGCAGATTATTTTCTAAGACGATCCTAACTATCCCGAGCGCCGCTCTCCGCAGCGCATAGGGGTCCTTGCTGCCGGTCGGCTTCTCGTCGATCGCCCAGAAGCCCACAAGCGTGTCGATCTTGTCGGCGAGCGCGACCGCGACAGAGACGGGATCGGCCGGCACCAGATCGTCCGGGCCTTTCGGCTTGTAGTGATCCTCGCAGGCATGCGCGACGGCTTCGTCCTCCCCCTGCGCCTCGGCATAGTATTTTCCCATCAGCCCCTGCAACTCGGGAAATTCGCCGACGACTTCGGTGAGCAGGTCGGCCTTGCACAGCCGCGCCGCACGTTTTACCTTCTCCACATCCGCGCCGACCAGCGGCGCAAGCTCGGCGGCGAGCCGCTCGATGCGCTCGATGCGCTCCCATTGCGTGCCAAGCTTCTCGTGAAACACGATGCTCTTGAATTTCTCCAGCCGGTCCTCGAGCCGCGTCTTCAGATCGGTCTCGTAGAAGAATTTCGCGTCCGACAGCCGCGCGCGGATGACGCGCTCGTTGCCCGCCACGATCTCCCGGCCGCCGTCGGTCGCTTCCAGGTTGGAGACGAGGATGAACCTGTCGACCAGCTTCGATGACTGCGGATCGCGCACCACAAAACATTTCTGGTTGTTGCGGATGGTGGCGCGGATCACCTCGCCGGGGATCGACAGAAAGCTGCGGTCGAAGGAGCCCATCAGCACCACCGGCCATTCGACGAGGCCGGCGGTCTCGGTGAGCAGGTCGGCATCCTCGACCAGCTCGAAGCCTTGCGCGAAGGCGAGGTCCTTCGCATCGTGGAGGATGATGTCCTTGCGGCGCGCGGGATCGACGATGACCTTCGCCTTTTCGAGCTTGGCCATCCAGTCGTCCTGGCGGCGCACCTCGATCGCGCCGGGCGCCATGAAGCGGTGGCCGTAGGTGATTTGCCCGGCCTTGATTCCGCCGACCTCGAATTGCACCACCTCCGGATCCTCGGTTTCCGGCCCGAAGGTCGCAACGATGGCATGCAGCGGGCGCACCCACGCGAGCGCACCGGGCTCGGCCGCGCCCTTGCCCCCGC
>JACAEG010000218.1 GCA_013388965.1 Pseudorhodoplanes sp.
CGAGCAGGCGCTGGAGATCACCGACACGCTGGTGCGCTCGGGCGCCATCTCGGTGATCGTGATCGATTCGGTGGCGGCGCTGACCCCCAAGGCCGAGCTCGAGGGCGAGATGGGCGACACCCATGTCGGCCTGCAGGCCCGGCTGATGTCCCAGGCCTTGCGGAAATTGACCGGCTCGATCTCGCGCTCGCGCACCATGGTGATCTTCATCAACCAGATCCGCATGAAGATCGGGGTGATGTATGGCTCGCCCGAGACCACGACCGGCGGGCATGCGCTGAAATTCTACGCCTCCGTGCGCCTCGATATCCGCCGCATCGGCGCGATCAAGGAGCGCGAGGAGGTGGTCGGCAACCAGACCCGCGTGAAGGTGGTCAAGAACAAGCTCGCGCCGCCCTTCAAGCAGGTCGAGTTCGACATCATGTATGGCGAGGGCGTCTCCAAGACCGGCGAACTGATCGATCTCGGCGTCAAGGCCGGGGTGGTGGAGAAATCCGGCTCCTGGTTCTCCTATGACAGCCAGCGCATCGGGCAGGGGCGCGAGAACGCCAAGGCCTTCCTGAAAGCCAATCCCGACATCGCGGCCCGCATCGAGGCCGCGGTGCGGCAGAATTCCGGGCTGATCGCCGAGCAGATTTTGAAGGGCGAGCCGGAAACCGACGCCGACGGGGATTCCGAGGACTGACGTATCACGTCCGGCCGCCTGCCTCGGCGGCCGGCTCGCGCAACCGGCCCGGACGGCGTTCCCCCTCGAGCCCTCCCGCCGGCTGCGCGACCATTTCCTGTGCCGTGTCGTGTTGCGTCAAGCCGCCCCGGACCCGTCCGGGGCTGCGAAAGGTCCGGGTGTGTGCGTCTCGACCCCCCGGGGATGCCGCGCCCCGGGGTGGTCGTCCCTTGGCCGGGCGCAGCGGGATGCGGGGCGCATCCCTGCGAGGCCGCGCGCCGCCCGACATCCCGACATCCCGACAATCCGGCATCGCGACATCGGGCGACGGCGCCGCCTTTTATTGGACAGGCAGGGGCACCGCCGCTAAAAGCCCATTGAAACTTCAAGGCAAACCCACGATGTCGACCGCAGGGTCCGATCCGGGCTTTGCCGGAGGTGCGGAGCTGTGCAGGCGGTAGGCGGATGAGCGGCGTCAACGAGATCAGGAAGGGCTTTCTCGACTACTTCGCGCGCAACGGTCACGAGGTCGTGGCGTCCTCGCCGCTGGTGCCGCGCAACGATCCGACGCTGATGTTCACCAATGCCGGCATGGTGCAGTTCAAGAACGTCTTCACCGGACTCGAGAAGCGCCCCTATAGCCGCGCCGCCACCTCGCAGAAATGCGTGCGCGCCGGCGGCAAGCACAACGACCTCGACAATGTCGGCTATACCGCGCGCCATCTCACCTTCTTCGAGATGCTCGGCAATTTTTCCTTCGGCGACTATTTCAAGGATCGCGCGATCGAGCTTGCCTGGAACCTCATCACGCAGGATTTCGGGCTGAAGAAAGACAGGCTGCTCGTCACCGTCTACCACACCGACGACGAGGCGGCGGCATACTGGAAGAAGATCGCGGGCTTTTCCGACGACCGCATCATCCGCATCGCGACCTCGGACAATTTCTGGGCGATGGGCGATACCGGGCCGTGCGGCCCGTGTTCGGAGATTTTCATCGACCGCGGCGAGCATATCTGGGGCGGCCCGCCGGGAAGCCCGGAGGAGGACGGCGACCGTTTCCTCGAATTCTGGAACCTCGTCTTCATGCAGTTCGAGCAGGTGACGAAGGAGGAGCGCGTGCCGCTGCCGCGGCCCTCGATCGATACCGGCATGGGGCTGGAGCGCATGGCCTCCATCCTGCAGGGCGTCGAGAGCGTGTTCGAGACCGATCTGTTCCGCCACCTGATCGAGATGACCTCGTCGGCGCTCGGGCGCGGGCCGGACGAGCAGACCGTCGCGTCCTACCGGGTCATCGCCGACCATCTGCGCTCCTCGTCCTTCCTCGTCGCGGACGGCGTGCTGCCCTCCAACGAGGGCCGCGGCTATGTGCTGCGCCGGATCATGCGCCGCGCCATGCGGCACGCGCAGCTCCTCGGCGCGAGGGAGCCGCTGATGTGGAAACTGGTGCCGGCGCTGACGCGCGAGATGGGCCAGGCCTTTCCCGAGCTGGTGCGCGCCGAGTCCCTCATCGCCGAGACGCTGAAGCTCGAGGAGACGCGCTTCCGCAAGACGCTCGAACGCGGCCTCTCGATTCTCGACGAGGCGTCGAAGTCGCTGAAGAAAGGCGACATGTTCGACGGCGACACCGCCTTCACGCTCTACGACACCTACGGCTTTCCCCTCGACCTGACGCAGGATGCGCTCAAGTCGCGCGGCATCAGCGTCGACGTCGCCGCCTTCACCGACGCGATGGAAAAGCAGCGCGAGAAGGCCCGCGCCTCCTGGGCGGGCTCGGGCGACGCGGCGACCGAGGCGATCTGGTTCGGCCTGCGCGAGAAGCTCGGCGCGACCGAATTTCTCGGCTACGAGACCGAGACCGCGGAGGGCGTGGTCGCGGCGCTGGTGCGCGACGGCAAGGAAACGGCGGAGCTGAAAAAGGGCGAGACCGGCGCGGTCGTCGTCAACCAGACGCCCTTCTACGGCGAATCGGGCGGGCAGGTCGGCGACAGCGGGATCATGGCCGGGGAGGGCGTGCGCTTTCGCGTCACCGACACCCAGAAGAAGGCGGGCGACCTGTTCGTGCATACGGGCGTGGTCGAGGCGGGCACGCTGAAGGTGGGCAGCGCGCTCGTGCTCGAGGTCGACCACGCGCGCCGCACCGCCATTCGCGCCAATCATTCGGCGACGCATCTGCTGCACGAGGCGCTCCGCCAGGTGCTGGGCGACCATGTCGCGCAGAAGGGCTCGCTGGTCGCGCCAGACCGGCTGCGCTTCGACTTTTCCCATCCCAGGCCGATGACGGCCGAAGAACTGGAAAGGGTCGAGGATATCGCCAACGATTTCGTGTTGCAGAATTCGCCCGTGACGACCCGCCTGATGGCGCTCGAGGATGCGCGCGCCTCCGGCGCGCGC
>JACAEG010000263.1 GCA_013388965.1 Pseudorhodoplanes sp.
GACGCAGGACATCGTGATCGACGCCTTCCGCATCGAGAGCCTCGACGAGAACGAGCAGGCCGCCGGCATGGCCTCCTATGTGGCGGCCTACCGCATCGGCATGCTGGCCTCGACCGTCGGCGCACTCTATGCGGTGACCGGCTTCGAGGAGGGACTTGGCTTCGATCGCCGGTCCGCATGGTCGGCAGGCTATCTTGTGATGGCTGCGCTCGTGCTGGTCGGGATCGTGACCGCCCTGCTCGCAACGCGGACGCCGGAAGCTGCCGAGGTTGCGAAGGCTCACAGGGAAGACCGGCTGCGGCGCCTCTGGCATGCGGCATGGGGCGCGCTCTCGGAATTCATGGCGCGCGACGCCGCGATCGCCATTCTCGCCTTCGTCATCCTCTACAAGTTCTGCGACGCCTTCGCGGGCACCATGACCGCGCCCTTCGTGATCGACCTCGGATTCACCCGCACCGACTATGCCAATATCGTCAAGGGTGTCGGACTTGCGGCGACGCTGATCGGCGGCTTCGCCGGCGGCGCGCTGGCGCGTGTGTTGCCGCTCGCGACCATGCTGTGGATCGGGGCGGCGCTCCAGGCCGTCTCCAATCTTGTGTTCGTCTGGCTGGCGGCGGCGGGCACGAACGAGTGGGCGCTCGCCGCCGCGATCACCGCGGAGAGCTTCACCGGCGCGATCGGCACGGTGATCTTCGTCGCCTACCTCTCTGCGCTCTGCCAGAATCCGCTGCACACCGCGACGCAATTCGCGCTGCTCACCGCGCTGGCCGCGATCGGGCGGACCTATCTCTCGTCCGGCGCCGGCTTCGTGGCGCAGGCGACCGGCTGGCCGCTATTCTTCGTGCTCAGCACGCTGGTCGCGATCCCGAGCCTGATCCTGCTCGCGTGGCTGCAGCATCGCGGGCATTTCGCCGAATTGGCAAGAAGGAAATCCTGATCGTCACAATCGGGGGGAGCCGATGTTTTCGGGCTGGATCGAATGGACGGGCGCGGCGCTGGATCTCGTCGGGGTCGTCGTGATTGCGTTGGGGCTTTTGATCGCAGCCTGTCGCTATGCGTTCGGATTTCTGTCCGCACCTGCGATGAGCGCCTATCGGCAGCTCCGGCAGGATATCGGCCGCGCGGTCCTGCTCGGTCTCGAAATTCTCGTCGCCGCCGACATCATCCGCACCGTGGCCGTCACCCCGACCCTGGACAGCGTTGCGATCCTCGGCATCATCGTCGTGATCCGCACCTTCCTCAGCGTCAGCATGCAGGTCGAGATCGAGGGCCGCTTCCCCTGGCAGCGGGAAAAGCCGCAGGACAGCTGATCCGCCGTCCTCAGATCAGCGTGCGCTGGCGGATCGCGGCCGAGAGCGTGCCTTCGTCGAGATAATCGAGCTCGCCGCCGACCGGCACGCCATGCGCGAGCCGCGTGACCTTCACATTCGCGTCGTGGAGGAGATCGGTGATGTAATGCGCCGTGGTCTGCCCGTCGACCGTGGCGTTGAGCGCGAGGATGACCTCCTTGACGGCAGGCTGATGCGCGCGCGACATCAAGGCATCGATGGTCAGATCCTGCGGGCCGATGCCGTCGAGCGGCGAGAGCGTGCCGCCAAGCACGTGATAGCGCGCGCTGACGGCGCCCGCGCGCTCCAGCGCCCACAGGTCGGCGACGTCGGCCACCACCACCAGGACAGACGCATCGCGGCCCGGGTCGGTGCAGACCGTGCAGGGATCGTGCGTATCGATGTTGCCGCAGGTCGCGCAGACAACGATTTTCGCATGCGCCGTCTCGAGCGCGTCGGTGAGCGGGCCCATGAGCTGGTCGCGCTTCTTGATCAGATGCAGGGCCGCGCGCCGCGCCGAGCGCGGGCCGAGCCCCGGCAGCCGCGCCAGCAATTGAATGAGCCGCTCGATCTCGGGGCCCGCGACAGCTTTCGGCATGGCTCCTCTTTAGGGCCGGCCCGCGGGCGCCGCAAGCGCGCCAAACCCGGGGCGGCCCGAATTCCCCAACTTGGGCAACGCCTTGCGCCCGGTCCGCCGGCACGCGGCTTTGCTTGTCAGGGGACTGCCGATGGTTATAGTGCGCGCCTTCGCGGCGGGCCGCGATCCGGAGAGGTGGCCGAGTGGCTTAAGGCGCACGCTTGGAAAGCGTGTATACGGGAAACCGTATCGAGGGTTCGAATCCCTCCCTCTCCGCCACCCCCCCCTTTGATTTTGCGATCCGCGCGCACGCGAACGGCTGCGGCGGCCGGGATCGTGGCGGCCTCGCAACACGGCCGTTGGCGGGATGGGATTGCAACCTCACTTGCGGACCGATGCCCGGTGTTGATCGTGGAAGACAGGGACGAAGCGGAGCAATTCGCGCCGGATGCCCCGGTCGGCTTCATTGCGACTCAACTTGCCACGATCCGACGAAAGCAGCGTCAGCGCGCGGCCATGCGGCTCTCGCGGGCCGGTCGCCCTCAGGCGTACCCCGTTTCGCATCCAAGAGCCCTTCGATCTCTTTGAGCGCGCGGTGATAGTCGTGCTTGGTCTTGATTGGTTTGACGTCCCTCGTACTTGCTCCTCAAATCGTCTGCGCGTCGATCTTGTCGTACTGGCGATGCGTTCCGACGAAGCGGATGTAAACAACCCGATACGGGTAGTTGATCCACACCACGATACGATATTTGTTGCCAGCAATGCTGAACACGGCCCGCCCGTCCTTGAGGATGCTTGCCGCGCCAATGTCCCGTTTCGCGTTGGCTCGCGTTGCCCAATCGGCGGCGCGCAAGCTGGGCATCGACACGGTTCCGGTCGTTGTTCTCGATCACCTGACGCCGGCGCAACGGCGCGCCTACGTCATCGCCGACAAAACGCTCGCGTGCAACGCCATCTCCCGGTCCCGACAGGCTGGCGCGCTCGAGCGTGATGAATTGCGCGCATTCGACGAAATCGTGGACGAGCCACGATATCGCGGATGCCCCTGTGGCCGGGGGCGGACTATTTCCGATCGGGAAACAGCAAATTGCACCGCAATTGCGCTATTCAGCAATATGGCTGCGCGAATTGATGTAAAGTCGGATGAGTAATGAGTGCCTTCCATTTTCGCCAGTTCGCCGCGCCGATTCGGGTGTCCAGAAGAATTGGCTCCCCGGTCGCGGAGCCGCCTGCATGCGCATGACATGAATGAATTCGCACATGACGGCGCTACAAGACAGCGGTACGCAGCCTCTACCCGGCGTGGGCATTCGCCAGCACGTCAATAGGTCCCGCGCGTCCGACAGGTTCTTGAGCCTCGAGGATTTCGAATCCGTTGCCTGTCGCCGTCTGCCTGGAATGTTGTATGGCTTCATCGCCGGCGGGGTCGAGACGAACGCGAGCCTCCGGGCAAACGCGCAAAGCTTTCAGACATACGCCTTCGTCCCCCGCGTCCTTAACGACGTTTCCAACCGCTCGCATCGGACGACTCTGTTTGGCCGCACCTACGCGGCCCCCTTCGGAATTGCTCCCATGGGGTCCGCCAGCATCTGCGCCTATCGCGGCGACATCGTGCTGGCCCGCGCTGCCGCAGAGAGCAGCATTCCGATGATCGTCAGCGCCTCGTCCCTGATCCGTCTGGAGGAGATCAGAGAGATTGGCCCGACGACCTGGTATCAGGCCTACCTGCCAGGCGATGCCGCGCGCATCGAGCCGCTGGTCGCGCGCGTCGCCGCATCTGGCTACGAGATTTTTGTGTTGACCGTCGACGTGCCGGTCGCGGCCAACCGCGAGAATAACATCCGCAACGGTTTCACCGTGCCGATCCGGCCGAGCGCCCGCCTTGCATGGGAGGGCCTGACGCATCCGAAATGGCTCCTGGGCACCTTTGCAAGAACGCTCGCCCGGCACGGCGTGCCACATTTCGAGAACATGGACGCCACGCGCGGCCCTCCGATCATCTCGCGCCGCCTGGAGCGCGCTCTGGGAAGCCGCGATCGGCTGTCCTGGGATCATGTCAGGCTCATTCGGCGGTTGTGGAAGGGCCCGTTCGTCATAAAGGGCATTCTCTCGCCGGACGATGCCCGCATCGCCAAGACCTACGGTGTCGATGGGATTATCGTGTCCAACCACGGGGGGCGCCAGCTCGACGGCGCGATTGCGCCCCTGGCCGTACTGCCGCGAATCGTGGAAAGCGCCGGCGGCATGACGGTCATGCTCGACGGCGGGATCCGGCGCGGCTCGGATGTCCTCAAGGCACTGGCGTTGGGTGCCGATTTCGTCTTTGTCGGGCGCCCATTCCTGTTCGCGGCGGTGGCCGACGGCCGCAGGGGCGCACGCCGCGCCATCGAGATCCTGTCGAGCGAAATCTCGCGCAACATGGCGCTGCTGGGGCTGCGCGACCTTGGGCAAATCGGACCCGGCCTGATCGAGCGCGCCGGTTAACGCCCCGATCGTCAGGCTGGAACTCACCCGCCCAGGTAGGCCGCGACAACATCGGGATCGTTTGCCAGCTCGGCCGCAGGCCCCTCGCGAACGAGCGCGCCGGATTTCAGCACGAAGGCATATTCCGAAAGCCGCAGGGCGAGCCGCGCGTTCTGCTCGACCAGCACCACGGTGATCCGCGATTGTCTGATCTGGCGTATCACCGCCGCCACATCGGCGATGGCCTTGGGCGCGAGCCCGAGCGACGGCTCATCGAGCAGCAGCAGCCGCGGTCTGCTCATGAGCGCCCGACCGATCGCGCACATCTGCTGTTCGCCGCCTGACATGCTGCCGGCGGCCTGATGGCGCCGCTCCTTCAAACGTGGAAATATCGAGAAGACGCGATCGATGTCGCTGTTCATGTCGCCCTTGCCGCGCGTGCAATGGCCGCCGATTTTCAGGTTCTCGAGCACGGTCAGATCGGGAAAGAGCCGCCGCCCCTCGGGACACAGCATCACGCCGC
>JACAEG010000250.1 GCA_013388965.1 Pseudorhodoplanes sp.
CCGGCGAAGCGGGCGTCGGCGTCACCAGCGCGTGCAGGACCTCCCACAGCGGGTAGAGGTGCTTGGGCGCCATTTCGGCATAGAGCGCCCGCAACTGCGCTTGGGCTTCGTTGGAGCCTGGGATCGGGCTGAGGTTCATGGATGCGATGTCCGGCGGGGGCGGCCAGCGTGATCCTAGAGCAGGGCTTTCGCGGCGGCCATGCATTGGGTATTGAAGCCTTCGGGGACCCGTAGCTCAGCTGGATAGAGCGCTGCCCTCCGAAGGCACGTGTCAAGCCGGTTCGCACAGCAAAGGACATCGAAAGGAGCTTGAAAAATAAGGACTTGCGAGATCGGTGCTCAGAGATTTCTCACTCGCAAGAAACCCGCGTAAGCACCACGTAAGCACCACGGCATGCACCCATAGCTCAGCTGGATAGAGCGCCACCCTCCGAAGGTGGAGGTCACAGGTTCGAATCCTGTTGGGTGCGCCACTCCCACAAAGACTCCTACACCGACCCGTTGCTGTGCGGCCCATTCCGCCCTTTCTACTTCATCCCCGGAACATCGGCCCACGTCGCGGCCAGATTCGGGGACGCCGGTGACTATGCTCCATCAGTCAGAAGCGCGTGCACGCAGGGTCGGTTGCGGCTCCACTTTTTCGAGCGGCCGTCGCAACGCATCGCTCGCCGCCCTTTTCGCAGGATCAAATGGACGCCTCAGCAAGATGGGGCGCTCAGCGCGGAGCGCCTTGCCGAATGCCAGGAACTCGAATTGGCCAAGATTGGGAATGAGTCGAGTGTGCTGGTTGCTGTACACACTCTCGAGAA
This sequence comes from Pseudorhodoplanes sp., assembly GCA_013388965.1. GTDB lineage: Bacteria > Pseudomonadota > Alphaproteobacteria > Rhizobiales > Xanthobacteraceae > Pseudorhodoplanes. Next base: position 810 of record JACAEG010000250.1, read on the forward strand.
AGTTTAGGCTTGTCTGGTCGATCAGGCTGTGGGTGAGGAACGTGTTGCACTGAGACAGAATCGTCTTGCTGACCAGCGCCGTGCGCTGGGTGATCACGAGTAGCCCCACGCCATACTTGCGGCCCTGCAACGCAATCTGTCCGATTCGGCTGACCACAAACTGAGTGTCGAAGTCAAACCCTGAACCATATTGCTCCGGCACGATCGTATGCGCCTCTTCGAGGACAAGCATGATTTGGCGGGCGCGTCGATTCTTCTTGGCCCAATTCATGATTGAGGACAGGTAGAGCTCGGTCAGACGCAGCGTCGCCTTCGTGTTGGCGATCTCGGCCAGCTCGAAGATGGCGAGATGCTTTCTATTCTCCCTCAGGAACGCATCCACTTGCGCATCCGTCTGCGTGCGCAAGGCATCAATCGCGTTCTTGAGCACCGCCTTTTCCTTTTTGGCGCCATATTCTCCAGTTTCGGCAGCGAACAGCTTCGTTTCGAGGTCGTTGGCCTGTCCGGCTGTCGGTGATGGAAACTCGGGTTCAAGATCGGCCAGCCGCTGGCGATAGTCGGCAGTGAAATCCACGCAGAAAACCTTGACGTCGCGCTTCACTGCCTCACGGACAATATCCAGCGCGAGTTCCGTTTTGCCGGTGCCGGTGACGCCGAGAATGGCGGTATGATATTCGACTAGCTCGTCGATGTTAGCGACTGCGTCGACATTGGTGGATGGGACCTTTCCGATCTCGAATTCACGCACGCCGATCTTGGGAGCCGGGAAGGCGATGCCGCCGGCCGCGAAGAGCGGCGTGTTCATGCTAGGCAACCACGGATATTTGGTGAAGCCGCTGTCCGACGAATAGCAGCCAAGCTGCGCCGCGCGAACGATATGAGTGCCGCGCGGATTGCGATCGAAGCTTTCTTCGGCCGTCTCCGCATCGAGAATTTGGTAAAAGACGTCCTGACCATTCAGCCGCGCAAAGACCACATTGCCTTCCGCGAGGTTCGTCGATGCGGCGACCTCGAATCGAAGCGCTCCGATCGAAGAGTTTTCGACCGTGAAGCCAATCAGCTCAGCCCCCTTTGCTCCGCTGAGCGCTTCGATGAAGCCCGCTGTCTTCTCCTCATCGTGCAACACACAGACGTGCCCCATCGGAAGGTGCAGCTTGTCATCGGCGGCGGCTACGCAGAGGCCGGTGCCAATAACTTCAGTGCCTTGCACTTGTGAGAACAGTGACAGGACAAATTGTTGATCCCCATCGGGCATTGCGGCCACGTGAAGCACACGCGGCTTCCATATCCCACCGGGCTTGAGCCGAACTCGAACAATATTTGGATGGTCGATCCTGTCGATTATGCCAACCGATCGTGCGTTGGCATCCAGAGCCACGTCCACCCTCCACAGCCTCCAGGCCGCAGCGACTCGCTCCACCGGGCGCGCGATCGTGAACAGAATCCAGAGCAGGATCAGCCATCCGATCGTCGAGAAGCTCTGTTGGAATGCTCCGACGATGCTGATGACCGCGGGCGCAGTGTAGAGTATCTCCCCGCGTCCGAGGATCCCGGTCAGCTGGAACAAGAATCGTCCTGTCGCAGCCCGTTTGTTGCGATCGTGGAAGAACAATGCAGAAAGCGCCAAGCCGGCGACGCCAAGGCAGTAGAAGAGGCTGCCCCAACGTATCGCTTCCAGTTCTGCCCGAAACTGGCCCGCCACTGATAGGTCGATAGTCACGAGGATGACAGCTGCCGTGATCCCATTGGCCAGCGCATCACGCGGCGGCAGGAACCAGGGCGCAGAGAGAAGATTGAGGAACCACATTGCGAAGGCGCTTATCAGCCAGACGCTCTCAAGGCCGCCCGTAGGCAGCAGCCGGCCCGTCGCCGCTAAGAAGGCCGCGTAGAATACCGCCAGGTTGATCAGCAATGTCACCGCGCGTTCGCGCAGCGTGGGGAAATTGTCTCTGTCTGCCATCAAGTCTGCCCCTCCATCACCCTCAGAGTAGCGCATACGCAAGGTGGCTCGCGCTAATCCGGTCCCGTTGCCTTAGCGGAGCCATCCACGTTTCGAACCCAGTGGATGGTTCCGGACGTCATATACACCAGCGCGCCCTGTGGAGCGCCAATCGCGGTCAGATAGTCGCTGAGTTGGCGCGCGTGCTCGCGCATGTCTTGCTCGCTCGGTGCGACATCGCTCTTCCAGTCGAGCACGACCGCCGGCTGCCCCTCTTGAAGCGCGATCGCATCGATCCGCCCGGCAAGCGCAGTCGGCTCAAGTAGCCCCGCGAGCATCGCGTAGATTGGCCATTCGGGGACGAGGCACGGCCTGAGCGTGGAGATCTCGGGCAGCGCGAGCGTGCGCATCGCGGTTGCCGCGATCTCGTCCGGGTCAGGAAGCGGCGCACTATTCTCAGCATCAATCGCGAGTTCCGTGATCAGCATGCGCGCCCGTGCGGCGAAGTTCGATGCGCCTTCGGGCAGTTCGCCGGTGAGCACCTCCTCCATGAGCTTGTGCAGGATCAGGCCGCGCACGCGGCCGGCGCCAACCGGCAGTTCAGTTTCAGGGGCATCGCCGAGCTCGATCGCGATCGCCTCGCCCATCGGCATCCGATCGGGGTCGCGATCGCTCGGCTGCAACCATCGGAGCGGCGTTGCGACGGCAGCAATGGCACCGCGCTCCGCCTCGAACAGCGCCTGTGTCTGCACATTCGGGGGCTCGACGTCGATCGCGGGGCCGGCGGGCGTCAAACGTGACACGTCGAGCTGCGGCAAGTCGCGATGCGCGAGATCGACGATCCGCGCCCACGACCGTTGTTCGGCCTGCGGCAATTCGGGAACGATCAGAAGCTCGCGAGCGCGTGTGCAGGCGACATACCAGAGGCGCTCCCGTTCGCGCGCGAGGCTGTCGTCTTCGGACTCGAGCGCGCGAAGCAGGTCGGGCGGAACGACATCGCCGATCAGCCAATGCAGCGTCTCGTCGGCGGCGCGATAGACGAACGGCTCGCGCGAGCGGAGCAAGGTGCCGGTGTTGATCGGGATCACCACCGGCCATTCCAGGCCCTTGGCGCTGTGAATGGTGATGATCTCGATCGCGTCGCCTTCCGCGTCGACGCGACCCTCATTGTGGGGTGCGCCATCGCGCCATTCCCGGGCGAGATCGCGGACGAACTTCTTGAGGCCCCGCACGCCATAGGGCCGCGCGCGTTCCAGGAACGCCTCGACATTGGCGGCGGCGCGGGCGCTGCGATCGCCTTCGCGCGCGGCGAGAATAGGGCGGACCGCCAGGCGCTCGACCGCTTCGGCGAGGAGCAGCGCCGGCGTGGTCGCCCGGGCGCGGCGCCTGAGATCCTGCAGGATCGCAAGCGTGCGACGCGCGAGCGGATGTGCGACATCATCGAGATCGGTCAGCAGCGAGAAGCGCGGGGGCGCTTGCGCGCGATCGGGATGTGGTGGAAGCGCGGCGGTGACGTCGAGCAGCTCCTCCTCGGTCAGCCCGACCAGCGGCCCGCGCATCAACGCGCCGAACGCCAGCGTGTCGCCGGCGTCGGCGAGCACCCGGGCCAGCGCGAGCAGATCCTGCACCTCCTGCCGGCGGAACAGGCTCTTGCCGGCCTGCGAGGCGATCGGGAGGCCGCGCTGCTCAAGCGCGCGCTCATAGCGCCAGAGCTCGGCGCCGGTCGGCGCAAGCAACGCGATGCCGCCGGCGGTGAGCGGCACGACCGCGCCCTCCTCGTCGCGAATGCGTAAGTTGCCGATGAGACGCGTGCAGAGGTCGGCGACGGCTTCGGCCTCGGCGTCGCGGATCTGGGCGGGGCGCGAGTCGGGCGGCACATCCACGGTGATCCGCGCCGCGCAAGGCAGATCATGGTCGGGGGCCTCTAGCGTCGGCGCGAGCGGCACGTAACCTGGCTGGCCGTCCCCCGACAGCGGACGCGCGAAGCAGCGGTTGATGTGCGCGAGGATGTCGGGGCGCGAGCGGAAATTGGCGGTGACCTGGACGATGTTGTCCGGCCACTGCCGCTCAATGGAGGCCCGCGCCTGCGCATAGGAGCCGATGTCGGCGCCCCGAAAGCGATAGATCGCCTGTTTGGGGTCGCCGACCATGAACAGCGCCCCAGCGCGCAGCACGCTGTCCTGCCAACGCTCGGCACAATCCTCTGCGGCGATCCGGAACAGGATCTCCGTCTGGATCGGATCGGTGTCCTGGAACTCGTCAACGAAAATGTGACGGTAGCGCTGCCCAAGCGCGCGCCGCACATCGTCATGCTGGCGCACCAGCGCGCGCGCCTTCTCGAGCAGGTCGTCGAAATCGAGGACTGCGGCGGCGCGCTTGAAGCCGGCATAGTCGTCGAGCACTTCGTCGAGCTCGGCGGAGAGCTGGGCGACGAGCGCGGTCGCGATCCGCCCCAGCAGGGCGCGGTAGCAGTGATCGACCCGCTCGAAGCATGCGCTCGCCTCCGCGTTGAGGCGCGCGCCCTGCTCCTTGCCGGCGACCCGCTCCCAGGCCGATTTCCGCCTTGGGGTGAGCAGATCGAAGCTATGCCGACGCATGCACCCAAGCTGCGGCGGATGCGCGAGTCGCCAAAGCGTCGCAAAATCGGGCGGAGGATCGAAGCTGCCCGCATAGAAGTTGGCGAGCGTCTCGAGCTCGCCGACCAGCTCCAGGCTCTTGGGCTCGGCTGGTTGCGACGAGATCCACCGCCGGAAATCTGCCACCGCATCGACCAGGTCGATGTCGGGGCGGCCGCCGAGGTCGGCGGGCAAGGTGCGCGCGCCGCGATACCTCAGGCGGAAGCGGGCGAGCTCCTCGAGGGTGCCGACGATGCGGCGCGGATCGTCGCGCGAGAGCGTCGCGATCGGATCGCCGGGTCGCTCCGGCGCATTCAATCGCCGCTTCAGCCATTGCTCGAAGACTGAGTCGAATGCCGCCGCCGCCTGCACCGCGTCGAGGATGCGCGCGCCCGGATCGATGTCGGCCTCGACCGCGTAGCTGGAGATGATCGTCTGGCAAAAGGCGTGTATGGTGGCGGTGGTCAGCTCGTCAAGCCTGGCTGCGGCGGAAGAGAGCGCACGTCGTTGGTCGGTGTCGAGTCCCTCCGGCAAAGCAACCCGCAGGGGGTCGGGTACGCGGCCCGCGAGCAGCTCGTCGACATAGCGATGCACGCGCGCCGACAGCGCGCTCGCGGCAAGCTCGGTGAAGGTGATCGCAGCGATCGAGCCGGGCTCAGCGCCGCGCGCAAGCAGCATGGTCAGGCGTCCGGCCATCAGCGCCGTCTTTACCGTGCCGGCGGCGGCCTCGACGAGCAAGGTGACGCCGAGGTCGGTGAGGATGCGCAGTCGCGCGGAGCCGTCGGCGAGTGTCATCGGCAACTCCATATCCGGGCGAACGCGCCGAAGGCCTGCATGAACGCGGCGTTCTTCATCTGGAGATAGGTCGTGGGCGACGCCGGCAGCGCGATGCGGAAATCATTGTGCTCTTCCTGCGCGTCCGGGCCTGGCAAGGCGTGGCCGGCGCGCAAGACCCCGATGGCCGCCGTGACGTGCGCGGCGAGCTCGGCGATCGCCTGATCGACGTCCGGCAGGCGATAGGGTTTCGGCTCTTCATCGCCAAGAAAGACGAGCCGTGCGATCACGCGGGGACTGTCGGGCAGCAGCTGACGTGCCGCGATCGCGTAGATCACGCGCTGAAGCTCTGCGCCGCGGCCGAGCACGATCTCGTCCGCCCGGCGCGGCTCGGCGCCGGTCTTGTAGTCCGACACGCGCACGGCGCGACCGTCGCCGGTGAGGTCGAGCCGATCGATGCTGCCCCGAATGCGCACCTCGGTGCCGGGGATCGTCACCGCGGCATCGGGGCGCCAGGGCAGGTCTTGCGCTGCGGCGCTATCGCCAGCTTGGCCGAAGGCAAGCTCGGTCCAGCTGCGCGTCCCCGGCTGGAACGTCTCGTCGAGCGTCAGCGCCTTGAGGGCGAGCTGCGCCGCGGCGGCGAGCGTATGTTGCCAGAGCAAGGCGGGCGGTGCCGATCGCTCGAGCGGCCAATGCAGGCGGACCGCCTCGGTGGACGCCGCGAGCGCCGCTTCGATCTCCTGCCGCGACGAGCGCGCATAGCCCGGCACGGGTTCGAGGGCATCGACCGTGCGCCTCAGCAGCTCGTGGACCAGTTCGCCATAGGCACGCGCGTCGAGCGTGAGGGGTTGATCGTCTTCGGGGACCGCGCGCCAGCCCAGCGCGTAGCGCCAGACGAAAGCGAGCGGGTCGCGCAGCATCAGCCGCAAGGAGGTGGCGGACTGGATCTCGCCGATCGCGCGGGCGATCTGCGGATGGTCCGCCCGCACCTGGCCATCGTGCGCGGTGACGGCCGGGCGTCGCCAGTCGCGCCAGCAGAGATTGGCGGCGGCGAGCGCGGGCGATGCCGCCGCCTCGTCGGGCCGTGCGAGGAGCCGATCGGCTTCGCTGAAGGCATGTTGCGGAATGCGCGCCCGCTTCAGGATCTGCGGAGATGCGCCCTGGGGGATGAGAGGGCTGGCTGACAACTGCCCGCCCTGGGCGTTGCGCCGGCTTCGGGAGAGCACGCAGCCGCGCGTGGCGTGCCCAGTGATCACGGGGAAGACGCGCCGGTCCTGCTCGGTGACGGGGTCGGGATCGAGCATATGGCGCGGCAGGATGTGGGCCGGGATCAGCGGGTCTTCCGCGGCGCGGCGCGGCCAGGAGCGCGAGGTCATGCCGAGCAGGCGCACCCAGGGGCGCGGCGCGCCCGCGAGGTGGCTTGCCGGGCACCAGACGGCGGACGCGCCCGGATCGCGTCCATCGGGCAGGCGCAAGTCCTGCAACGAGAATTCGAGCGCTTCGGCCGGCGCGCGTCGAAGCGCCTCAGTCCAGAGCGCGCGCGCCGCCGTGCTCAGCAGCATCGCGCCGGCCCGCGCGCCTGCCTCGGCGCCTAGCGCAAGCAGCTCGAGAATGGGCATCACGATCGGCCGCGGGTCGACCCCGTCTGTCCGGCGGCCGGTCGCCTCGTCGAGTGCGCGGCGCCACTGGTCGAGCTCGAACAGCGCAGCGCCGGGCTGGAGGCCGTACGACCAGGTTGCCGGCAGGTCGGCGAGCGCACGGCTTCGGCCGGCGGCATGCCCGAACAGCCGTCGGATGCGATCCTGGCTGAGGCCGTTGAGCAGGACGTCTGCGAGCGCCGCGCAGGCTTGTCCCTCGCGCGAGGCGAGGACGGGGACGCCGTGCGAGAAATGGAGCGGCAGGCCGGCATCAGCGACCAGCACGAGGAAGTCCTCGTCCCATTCCTCGGTGGCGGTGGCGCAGATCGCGATCTCTTCGGGACGCGCGCGGCCGGACGCGATGAGCTCGCGCATCCAGCGCAGCGCTTCGACGACCTCCGCGCGCGGATTGGCGCAGGTGACAATCGACATGTCGGCGGCCGATGCGCGATCGCCAGTGACGACTTGCCCAGGAAACCAGCTCGCATCAGCACCGGGATTGCGCCAAGTCAGAGGAACGGTCTTGGCGAGCAAAGCCAGCAATGGGCGCCAGACCGGGGTGATGGCCGTGAGACCATCGATCTCGATCGCGCCGAGCGTCGCGGGCGCGTGGGCGACGCGCTTGAGCGCGGCATCGCGCAGATCGCGCGGCGTCAGCACGCCGGCGGCGAGGTTGGCGCGAACACGGCGCTCGATCTCGGCGAGGTCGGCAAGCCGTGCGCTGCCTTGAGCGAGGCGCTCGAGCGCGAGATCAGCCTGCCAGACCTTGGCGAGCGTCCAGGCGATCGAGCGCGTCGTGCCGGGAAGCTGGCGGACGCGTTCGAGCTCCGCGAAACCGCCCGCCGCGAGCGCGGCGTGGATGGCGGGATCGAGATCCTGGGAACGCGCCGGTCGAATGAAACCGCCGGTAAGGCGCGCGGCGAGTAGTGGCAAGGTAAGTATCTGTAAGCCGGACTCCGCTCTCTGCGCGGCGGCGATGCGCCTTGTCCGAAACGCAAGTGGACCCTCGACGACGACCGTTCGCAGCTTCATGGATCGTGCCGCCGCGCGCAGCCACATAGCAATGTGCGACTAAGAATGGACGGGAGACACACGCGGATCATGGTTCCTCCGTCTCTTGCGCCGGAGAAACACCTGACCACTCCTGCGAGATTGCGCTCCAATCGACATAGATTGCGCGCGCCACGAGGCAAAAACCTCTCCTGGAACCGTTGCCGGTGAGGGCCGAGCATTGTCCGATCATTCCCTTCGTGCAGGACTGATGCGGTCGCGATGACTCGGTTGAAGCACCCCTCTGTGTGCGTGCGGCGACGCGATGGGCGAACGGGTTCTCGAAAGGTCATTTTGTCGATCGCCTCAGATGTAATGTCGGAACGGCAATGGCTTTGAGCTGACGTCCGGGATCGCGGTCAGGATTTCTCCCACGTCGTCGGCAAACCGAAGCGTGACCGGAAAGCCGTCACCGAAAATGCAGGTGTTAAAGTTGAGCTTGGTCAAGGCCACAATATCGGCGAGCACCTGCTGAAGATCGGTGTCACCGAACACGATGCGCACTTTGAGCGGGGTCGGGACCTCCCGTCCCGGATAGGTCAGCAGCTTCGGGATGTATCCGGAGGTCCAGAGAAAGGCGTTGCGCCGGTCCATCCTGAGCCCAAGGCCGCGCAAAACCACCCGACGGCCGTCCGCGCGAAAAAGCTTGAGGTCATTCGGCCTGCGGATCTGGATGCCGGTCACCCGCGTGCCTTCGGGAGCCGCATCTCGAAAGCCCTGGATCTCCTCCCGGTTGAAGCCGGTCCGGCCGTGGATGAAAAGCTCGCGCGGCGGCTTGCCTTGTTTGCTGACATAGCTGTCGATGCAGCGTCGCACGATGTCAGCCGCATTGTCCCTCGGCAAATGGTACTCGCCGGGCTTGTCGGATGCCCACGCGCCGACGGAGCCTTTGAAGACGATACCTTCTCCCGTGTGGAGGAACATTTGCGCCCCGCAGCACGCCTCGAATGCGTTCTTCGGGTTGTTGGTGCGCTTGAAGACGAGGCCGACATAGCAGACGCCTTCGCGTATGTCGGCCAGCGTCCACGGCTTCGCCCCGGCCTTGTAGTAAATGGCCGTGCCGAGATTCCAGGCGATCGTGGCCTCGTCCTGAAGCTTGCGCGCCGGCTTGCCGAACCGGTTCAGGAACTCGTGCGGAGCGACGGTCGTCTGGCGCACGATCTGCGTGATCGCTTCGCAATCGAGCAGCTTAGCCTTGAGTTGATTGTGGAAGTGGTTTTCGTATAGGTGCTTCTCGGCCGCGACATTCGCCTCGTCGAAGAGATCGGGCGCGTTGAGGAGTTCGAGCGCCCTTGCGTGCGAGAGATGGACATCGGGCTCGACACTGTCCGCCTTGCTGATGGTCGAGCGCGGGCGGCAGAGCTTCCACACCTGTTCAGGGATAACCACGAACCAGAGGGCGACCTTGATGTCCTCTTCCTTGGTCCAGCGTCTGATGGGCTCTGCGAACAGATCTACCGTATCGAAGACTCGCTGATGCGGATCCGTATTCTTGACCTTCGCCTCGAGGACGGCCGGGTCGATTTCCAGCCTAACCCGCGGCGCGGTCTCCCATGGCGTGCGAAAGACTGTCTCGAAGCCCGGAAACATAACGGAGCTTGCGATCGCCGGATCGGCGTCGATTGTTCCTGCAACCCGTGCGGCCCAGGCCTCGAACTGCCGTATCCCCTCTGGCGTGCCGATGACGCCATAATGGATACCCATCGGCTTCTCGGGCGGACCGAAGAGCACCAGGCCGTCCTTCGGGTCCTCGATTGCCTGATCATGGCCGAAGCGGAGCCGCGGCTCCGGGAAGGTGAGGAGCCGGCGCGTCGGCTGCACGCTGCGCCTAGATGGTTTCGCCATCATCGCCCTCCTCGCGCGCGTCGCTCTCTTCATCTTCATCGTCCTGATCTTCGACGAGCTCGATCTCGGTTGTCTCATCGACGCCGGCTTCGCCGTCCTCGTAGTAAGTCCATGGGCTGACAAAGCTCATCGGCACCATCGCAAGGCGCATGGTTTCGCCGTCGCCGACGGATATCTTAAGGTCGATGGCGCCCCTGCCGAGCCTCGCGCACATGGCAAGCAGGCGGTCGCGCCATTCCCGGTTCCACCACTGTTTGCAGACGCTGCGCCGCGCCTTGTGCATGCGTCCGGCGTTCACCCACGGCCTCTCGCCATCTTCGGTAAAGAGAACGTGATGGCGCAGAACGATGCGCGGAAATGGCAGGAGCTGTGGCGACGCAGAAATCGCATAGTGCCAGTAGCCGTCGGGGCGCCGCGTACCGTCCGCAGTCTTCTTGCTCTTCAAGCCGACGAGCTGGCGATATGTGCGCCTTCCGCCGAGGGCTTTGAAATAGCCGCGGTTCTTTTCGAGATGGCCGTTGCAGAAGAACCATGCGAGGAGGCCGCTGGCCAGCTCGTAGGGGCAAAGGCCCTGGCGGCGCATCTCTGCTTCCCAGGCCTGCCGCACGAAGTCGCTCACCATGTTGGCCGCGTCGCGGCTCTCGATTTCCAGCCCTTCATCGCCGTTGTGGATGAAGGCCTCCGTATCGACGTCGACCGCCTGCGCGTGATCCCAGCCCGGCCCCAACTCCGTCTCGACCTCATGACCGGGGGCGAAGGTGGCGAGATAGGCGCCATGGACCCGGTGCGGCCTCGTGAAGCTTGCCGCAAGGGCGCTCAACTGCTCGGCCGCCCCCCTGTAGCGGTGAAACCGCAGCCGCTTGGGTAATTTGAGCCGGAACCAGTTCGAGAGATATTTGTCGTTGGACACGACGATCTGCCGTGTGCGGTCGAGCGAACGGCGATACCAGTCGGTCACACACGCCGCGTTCGCCGCCTCCGACCGCGGCGCACCCTCCCGCTCCAGCAGCTTGAGGAGTTGTGCGAACCCTGTGGCCCACGTCGTATCGAAGCGGACCATGTTGAGGTCCTGGATGCTCGGCTGCATGCTCGCGAACGGAAACTGGTCGATCTTGAGCGGGACAATAAAGTCCTTGAGGCCGTGCTTCGTCTGGGCCTCCTGCGCAAGCCGCAGCTCCCGAAGAGTGCCCGGCTTGGTGTTGCCAGGCAGCGTCGAGACGAACAGAAACCGGAACGCAAAAGCGTCGATGGCTTCGGTGATGTCGTCCCAGAATTTCTCGCCGCCGAGCAACTGGGTGACATCGCACCAGACCTCGTAGCCGGCGATCGCAAGCTGCGTCGCGAGCCACTCGGCAAAGACATTGTCCTGCGGTGTCGCATGGCTGATGAAGACAAGGCGGCGCGCTGGTGCCACCTCTGCGGCGGTTGGCGCGGCGGCCTCCAGCACGTCGGTCCGGTCCTTCAGCATGCGTGTTCCCCGCGCGCGCTACCTGCATCCGGCGTCGTCGCGCCGGAAGCTGCTGCCGCCTGCCGATCGACCAGCAGCTGGGGTTCGAGGTTGGTCACGATTTGCAGGCAGAGCTGCGCGAAGCGGCGCGTTTCCTCGCCGATGAGCGTCACGGTCTCGCCGGGCTGCTCGCTTTGGGTTAGCTCGGCATAGTGCTCGTCGGCGACGCCGAGATTGTGCCCGATGACGTGGCGCTTCTGGATATTGACGCGCAAGAGACCGAGATCGTCGTCCGTCAGTATGCTGAACGGATCGATGCCGAGCTTGCCGAATTTCTCGCGCGCGCGGTCGATATTCTGGAAGGCGTTGCCGATCTCCTTCTTGGCGCAAAGCGCTTCGGCCCGCACGGGGAGGCGGACGCGGACCAGGTGCCGGTACACGGTCCTGAGCGCCGTCTCGAAGGCGGTGAGCACATCCTCGTGGGCGTTGCCCATCAGGCGATAGGCGAGTTCGGCACGCGATGCATCGAGGCCATTGGCAAGGGCGATCTGTTCAGCCACCAGGGCGACCTCGCGGCGGAAATGCAGCGCGAGGTTAGGCGCGCCGCAATCGGGACAGAACAGGGCGATCGCATAGACCGCGTAGGCGCGGCGGCAAACGTCGCACTCGAGATCGCGCAGCAGGTCCTCGCGGATGGTAAGGGGCCGCGGGCGGCGGCTCGGTTTGAAGTCCATCTTGATGCTGATGAAGCTATTGCGCGGCTGCCGCCGGTTGAAGTCTTTGGCCATGGCGGCGAGGTGGTCCTCGATGTCGGCGGCCGCCTCCCACTCCACCTGCTTCTTGATCGCCTCAATGTCGGCGAAATGGACGAACTCGTCGTCGGGCGCCACATGGCCGGAGTACGGACAGACGGTCTCGCCCGCTCCCGGCTCGCGGCGAATCCGCTGCCGGTGCTCCGGGGCGATGGCGCGGTCGGCGGGTGCATCACCAATGAGGAAGAGGCGCGGCACCGCATCGGCATTCGGGGAATACTGATAGATCTTGCCCGACGGGCTGCGGGGCACCGGATAGGAAAGCTCCATCCGGCCCCGCATGCCACCGGTCCGGTGCCGCTCAAGGCGGCGGAAGCGAAAATCCTTCACAGCCGCCTCCCGCCTCAGTGCTTCTTGTCGCGCGGCGGGTTCGGGTCACGCCCCGGCGCCACGGTGTCCGAGTCGCGCCACTTCCCGTCCCGGCCCTGAACGCGGACCTCGCCACCGCCAAGCTCCTTGACGGTCGCCTTGGCCGCCTTCTCGGCGGCGGCCTGCTTGCGATGCGTGCTCTCCGGCGCGCTGACGCCGCCCTGCTTCACGGCCCAGCCCTTGCCCTGCTTCACGACGTAACGATCGTTGCTCGCCATTTTCAGTCTCCGATATCTGTTGACGCGGGACTCCCGCTTGGGGTAAGAAACTATACGGATCGCCTTTCGCGGTCAATATAGTTTTTATCCTAATCGGAGAACGAGCAAGAAGATGGGCGAATCGGCCGGGTTGCGCTGGGGAGTCGAACGGCGGCTGGAGTTTATTGAGTTCCGCCTCCTGTGGGAGGGCGGGATCAACCGCGCCGACATCACAGACCGATTCGGCGTGTCGGTGCCGCAGGCATCGAAGGACCTGAGCCTCTATCAGAGCCTCGCCCCGGAGAACATCACCTATAACCGCAGCGAAAAGCGCTACTTCGCGGCGAACACATTCCGCCCGCGCTTTCTGAGAATCGATGCGGACCGGTATCTGTCGCAACTGCGCACGGTTGCCGATGGCGCCCTCGACCTAGAGGAGAGCTGGCTTTCGCAGCCGCCGCCCTTCGAAGCGGTGCCCATGCCACACCGCCACGTCGATCCCGCGATCCTGCGGGAGACCATCGATGCGATTCGCGGACGCAAGGCGCTGGAGATCCGCTACCAGTCCCTGAGCAGCAACCGGCCCCAGGCGATGTGGCGGTGGATTTCGCCGCACGCCTTCGCCTTCGACGGCAACCGCTGGCACGTGCGGGCCTTCTGCCACCTGGATCGAATCTTCAAAGACTTCCTGCTGCCGCGCATTCTCAAGACGCGCGCGACCGCAGACGCCGAAGCCCGTCCCGAGGATGATGATATCTGGAACGAGATCATCACGGTTGGCCTCAAGCCGAATCCGGGCCTCACGGACGAACAGAAACGGGTGATCGCACAGGATTTCGGGATGAAGGGCGAGCGGCTGGATGTGAAGGTCCGGCTTGCGCTTCTCTACTACCTACTGCGGCGGCTCGGTCTGCATCACTTCGAGGACGCGAAGCGCCCCGCCCGCGAGCAGCATGTCGTACTCGCCAATCCCGATGAGGTCAGGCGCGCGCTCAAGCGAGCGCAGGCCGGCGGGTCCGCATCAGATTTCTATACTCCCCTAGCCGCAAGCGCAGGTCGATAGAGAGAACCGGAAGGCGACTCCCATAATCCCGGCGGGATAAACAATCCTGAAGGCGGAGAGAGACCGCACCATCATCGTGCCGCTATGGTGGCACGTCCAGGCAGGCCCAATCAGCAGGACCAGCGATGACGACATACGGCCCGCATAATCCCCATCCCCTTTCAACGATGCGCACCGAACTGGTGTGGGAGGGCAAGTACGACGAGTTTGGGAACCGGCGCGAGGTCAACGTCTCCGGACACGCCATGCCGCTTCAGAAGATCGAGACCATCGACGAGCCGCGCTCGCGGGCGGAGGGCCAGGGCGAGCTATTCGACGAGAAGAAAGCGCACAGGGATGATTTCCGGAATCGCCTGATCTGGGGTGACAACAAACTCGTGATGGCGTCGCTTCTCGAAGAGTTCAAAGGCGCGGTCGATCTGATCTACATCGATCCACCCTTTGATGTCGGTGCGGACTTCACGATGGACGTCGCCATCGGCGACGGCGGTCAGGTGACTGAAAAAGATCAGTCCATCATCGAGATGGTCGCCTATCGAGACATGTGGGGGCGGGGCGTAGACAGTTATCTGAACATGCTGTTCGAGCGCCTTACAGTGATGCGGGACCTGCTCTCGCACGAGGGGACCATATTTGTCCATTGTGATTGGCATATGGGATATCTGATCCGCGTCCTGCTCGATAACGTCTTCGGTAAAGAGAACTTCATCAACGAGATCGTCTGGTACTACTACAACAAGATGCAAGGGAACGTGAATCACTTCGCGATTAATCACGATACGATCCTCTGGTATCGGAAAGGCGACAAGTTCACCTTCAATCCCCAGAAGGAAAAGCGGGATGAGCCAGTAAAGCAGCTCAAGCGTGTCTGGGACAAGGAAAAGGGCAAGATCGTCAACGCGAAGGGTCCGGACGGCAAGGTGTTGTACATCGATAGCACGCATCGGACCGTGGACGACGTATGGCGCATCTCGATGCTTCAACCGGCAGATCGCACCGAGAACCTCGGCTATGCGACTCAGAAGCCCGAAGCTCTGGTGAACCGCATCGTCGCTGCAGCGAGTAACGAGGGCGATTTGGTTGCGGATCTATTCTGTGGATCGGGAACCACTCTGGCTGTAGCAGAAAAATCAGGTCGGCGCTGGATCGGTGCGGACTTGGGCCGGTATTCGATCCACACCGCTCGCAAGAGGTTAATCGGCGTGCAGCGCGAGCTGCACGAGGGTGGCCTACCTTATCGATCCTTCGATGTTTATAACCTCGGCCGTTATGAGCGCCAGTGGTGGCAGAAGGAAACCCTGCGTGGCGCTGACGATGAGCACCGTAGCCTTGTGCTCCGCTTCTTTCGCGCGGAAGCGCTGACGCAGACGCCCTCACCGCTGCTCCACGGACGCAAGAGCACGGCCTTCGTCCATGTCGACGGAATTGACAGCATCTTCAGCCGCAATGAAGTGGTTGCGGTGGCGGAGGCTGTGAGGGCGGCCGGCGGTCGCGAGGTTCACTGCCTCGCCTGGGATTTCGAGATGGATATCCGGCAGGTCGTGGCGGCTGTCGAAGCCGAGCACGGCGTTAAGGTTCGCTTGCACCGCATCCCGCGCGAGATCATGGAGCGTAACCGGACGGAAGTGCCACCGTTCTATGAGGTGGCGCTGCTCGAAGCGGCTCCGGTGTACCGGATGAACGGCAAGGGCAGCAAAACGGTCGACATCAAGCTTGAGACCTTCCTGCCGTCGCTAACGGAGGTCCCGTCCAAGGAACTCGAAGCGCTGCAAGAGCGAGCGGTCAAGAGCGGCTTCGATTTCATCGACTTCTGGGCCGTGGATTTCGACTGGAAGCCGGGCCAGCCGTTCAATCATCATTGGCAAGACTATAGGACGCGAAAGGACCGCAGCCTCAAGACCGTCAGCAACGCGGAATTCCTCTATGCGAACGGGGGCAAGCATACGGCCTGCGTCAAGGTCGTGGATGTATTCGGCTGCGACACCAGCATTACGGTGGAGATTGAGGTATGAGCGCAGACGATTCCGCCACGGAGGAACTGGTTATCAACACGGCGGCCCTTGAGCCGCTATTCGTGCCGTGGGAAGAGCCGAACAAACATCGCGTGCGCGCGAGCACGCCGGGACAGCCGCCGGAGATCAAGACCTACCGGCGGCCCTCGCCAGTCCGGATCGTGAATCCCCTGCGCGAGGCGGTGAAAGAATGGCGTGACCTCGGCTACCCTGGCGCGAGTGAAACAACGCAGCAGCTCCTGAAGCATTGGTACGAGCGCCCGCACCGCCTGCCGGACGGCAACGGCGGCGACATCGAGTTCCGCTATTACTTCTGCCAGCGTGAGGCGATTGAGACCTTTATCTACCTGATCGAAGTCCGGCAGATTCGCACGCTCTCGGGCATGTTGGCCGATTTCGGCGGGCCTACCGGAGAACTCGAGGCGAGCGGCATCAATCCGGAAGACGAGCTGTGGGCGCGCTATGCCTTCAAGCTCGCGACGGGCACCGGCAAAACGAAGTGCATGAGCCTTGCGATGGTGTGGAGCTATTTCCACGCGCTGCGCGAGGGCTCGGACATGCCGCGCCACTTCGTCGTGATTGCGCCGAACCTCACTGTCTTCGAGCGGCTCAAGGAGGACTTCCGGCCGGAGGGCGGCGGCCCTGACATCTTCATGAAGGACCCGCTCATTCCGCCGGAATGGAAGGGCGATTGGAACTTCTCCGTCGTTCTGCAGGACGAGGCGAGCGGCGCGAGCACGGGCGGCGTCCTCTACCTCACCAATATCCACCGCCTGTTCGACTCGCGTGAAGGCCGGGGCAAGGAGGCGGAGATGTACCCCTGGGCGGGGCCGACGGTCTCGAAGGCGAAGGCGCTCGACACGGGCGAAGAGCTGCGCGACCGGATTACCGCGCACCGGCGGGTGCTGATTCTCAATGACGAAGCGCACCATGTCTGGGACCCCGGCTCTGCGTGGAACCAGGCGATCCGCACCATTCACGAGACGCTGCGCAAGCGCGGCGGCGAGGGCGTGATGGCGCAGCTCGACTTCTCGGCGACGCCCAAGAACGACAAGGGCATCGTCTTTCCCCACGTCGTCTGCGACACGCCGCTCGGCGAGGCTGTCGATGCCGGGATTATCAAGACGCCCGTCATCGGCAAGAGCAAGCAGATCATCGAACAGCCGCACGATGACGCGGCCTACCGGTTCGAAGCGCACCTGCGCATCGGCTACGAGCGGTGGAAGCGCAGCCGCGAGGAGTGGCACAAGAGCGGGCGCAAGCCGCTGCTCTTCGTCATGTGCGAGAACACGGAAGCCGCGGACCAGATCACGGCGCGTCTGAACAGCGATGCCGTCTTCAAGGAGCTGAACGGCAAGACGATCAATCTGCACACCAATCTGAAGGGCAAGATCAAGAAGCAGAAGGTCGAGGGCCGGACGATCGAGGTCTTCGTCGAGGACGAAAAGGCGATCTCGGATGAGGACCTGAAGGCGCTGCGGCGCATCAGCCGCGATCTCGACAGCAACGAAAGCCACTACACCTGCATCGTCTCGGTCCTGATGCTGCGCGAGGGCTGGGACGTGCGGAACGTCACGACCATCGTCCCGCTCCGGCCGCTGACGGCGCAGTCCAATATCCTTCCCGAGCAGACGCTTGGCCGCGGCCTGCGGCGCATGACGCCGCCGGGCCAGGCGAATGAGCTGGTGACGGTCGTCGAGCACCCTTCCTTCATCAATCTCTATGAGACCGAGCTTGAACAGGAAGGCCTGCCGATCACCATCGAGGAGGTCGAGAAGATCCCGGCGACGACCGTCACGATCTTTCCGGACGAGACGAAGGATTTCGACAAGCTCGACATCGTGCTGCCCGCGCTGACGGCGGCGCACGAGGTCCAGCCGAAACTCGAAGAACTCAGCATCGAGGACGTGCGGGCGGCCTTCAAACCGTACAAGCCGCTGCCGCTCGGCAAGGCAACCACGGCCGACATCGAATATGAAGGGCGGGCGCTGATCACCGACGAACTCGTCGAGTCGATGAAGATCAGCCTACCGCTCCTGCAGAACGGCCTCACAGCGGTTTCATTCTTCGTGCGCGAGCTCGAATCGGCCTGCCGCGTTCAGAGCACGCACACCGTGCTCGCTCCGCTGTTGCAGACCTTCCTTGGCGAGATGCTCTTCGGTGAAAAGGTCGAACTCGTCGATCCGCGCCTCACAGCGCGCCTGTCGGACCAGGATGTGCGCGAGCATATACGGGCCGTGTTCATCCCGCTCATTCGACAGCGCACGGTCAAAACCGAAAAGCGCCGTGTCAAGGGCTCGCCGCAAAGCTTGCGACACTGGAAGCCTTTTCAGGCGACCTTCTCTGAGAGCCGGCCGGTCGAGCGGGCGGCGAAGACGCTCTTCAATCTGGTGCCGTGCAACCGCTCGCTCGAAGTCGCGACCACCAAGTTCCTGGACAAGGCACCGGACGTTGCTGCCTTCGCCAAGAACGCAGGGCCGCAGGCGGTGCGTATCGACTATCTGACGGCCGATCACCGCCTTGCCTTCTACACGCCCGACTTCTTCACGCGCGACGCCGAGGGCGCGTACTACCTGATCGAAACCAAGGGCCGGCAGGACCAGGACGTACCGCGCAAGGCGAGCGCCGCGGTCGAATGGTGCAAGACGGCCTCCAAGTCAGGCACGCGGTGGCAGTACGTGTTCGTACCGCAAACCGTGATGGAAGGGCTCACTAGCAGCCGCCTTGCCGATCTCGTCCGCGCCTGCGCGCCGGCGCTGCAAAACCTTCTGAGCGAGACCACCGGCGCGCCCGAGCTGCCGCTGTTCGGGGAACAGGCGCGCGAAAAGGCGCAGGCCTTCTACTCCGAAGAGACGCTCGGCAAGCTCACGCCGCGCGAGCGCAAGGCCGCCGAGGACGCGGCGGAGCTCTACCGGTACTTTGAGAAGAAGGGCGACGGGACGAACTTCGCGCCGGCCTTCAACGCGCTGCTCGGCCCGTTCGATGAGGCGGCGAAGGCGGTGATCCTCAAGCTGCTGCAAGGCAAGATGCCGGCAGCGCGCGGCGATCAGGAGAACTGGTTCGAGCCCTACATGGGCAAACTGGAGCCACATCTGCGCGACCGCTACCAGAAGATGGCGAAGAACCTGAAGCGCGGCCTTGTTTTCGGGAACCCGCACTCGGTGATCGGCCTGCTCTGCGCATGCTTTGATTTCGCGCTGAACGACAAGACGATGCTGGATGGCGTCTTCAAGGCGATCCGGGATTCCTTCCGCCTTCCGGGGTCGCGGAAGCTTCTCGATCGCCTGACCGCGGTCAACGACTTCCGCAACACCTATGTCGCCCATCACGAGAAGGAGCTAAACGATAAGGCGCTTGCCGAACGAAATCTCAAGCACTGGGTCGAAACTCTTGTACTGCTCAGAGTCTAGCTGGCATACATGCACTCAGAGCACAACTCATCCTAGTAGTCGCGCAAGTCTATCGGCTTGCTCACCGAACTTCTTGGCATTGGCCTTTCGCAGCTTCTCCAGATTCTGCAGCTTCCACTTCAGGCCTGGCAGCTGTTCCAGATGCCGCACACCAAGCAGCGTCCATTCGGGCTCGGCGACGACTAGACTAATGACAATAGGAACCGCCGCTCGTCGCCCGTCAGGCCATGCTGAAGCTCGCGCACCATCCGCTCGCGCGCCGCAAGGAGCGCGTCGATCTCGACGGGCTCGGCGGTCATGCCCGCGAAATTGTGCTCGAACTCGTGGCGGATGTCGCGCAGCGACGGAAACAGGACCTCGTGCACCGGCCGGTTATGGCTCGCGAGATAGACGACGAACGCGCGGCGGATGCCCGCCGTAATTCCCTCGTGCGCGAAGAGCTGCATGATGTCGAACAGATCGCGGGGATGCTGGCGATCCATCGCAGCGACCAGCTTGCCGCCGTACACGTCTTCAAGTGACGCCACCGGGATATCGAGATCCGCCTGAAGCGTGTCGCGCGCATTCTGTGTCAGCGACGCCTTGCGCACCGGATGAACGGTGCCGCGCATGACGAAATTGACCTCGACCTTGACCTCGATGGCGCCTTGGCGCACCAGCAGCTTGGTCTCGCCGGCATCCGCCGAAGCTGGCGCATGCGTCTGGAAACCCTGCTTCCTCAGGCGTGCAACGGACTGGCGGATGGCTTCGTTGATGCGCTTGAGCGCCTCCTCGCGCGGCAGCGTATGATCGGGAAACACCAGGTCGAGATCGACCGAGAGCCGCGGCATGTCGCGCACGAACAGGTTTATCGCCGTGCCGCCCTTGAGCGCGAAGGTATCGTCGACGAGCACCAGCGGCGCCACGCGCGTCAGCAATCGTGCGCTATCGAGATAGACTTGATTCACGGCTTCAGCACCAGGAGGCCGTCAGCCGAACGTGACACCCACGGCCGGTCGCTGCCCTTGGGCAACTGCGACGGGTCGAGCTTGCTGGCCCAGGGCTGGGAGAGCTCGCGGCCAAGCTGCAGGCAGAGGCGCACGGTCTTGACGCTGGTGCAGTGCTTGAGCAGGTCATTCAGGACGTCGGCACGCAGGCTGTAGCTGCTCTCCACCAGCTCGCGCGCTTCCTGCAGCGGTTGCCGGATGCCGACCTCGCTCAGAACCTCCAGCAGTGCGCGCTCCGGCGCCGAGACGAGCGGAGCACCTTTACGGTTCTCGAAGGGCCGGACGTGCAGCAATGCACCGGGGCGCTCCTCGAACAGCCGCTTGCGATGATACTCGGCCGGAAAGCGCTGGGTGAACCACTCGGGGAGGCGCCCAGCCTTCCAGCCGTAGAGATGAAGGACAGGCCGCTGCGACACGTAGTGGCGGATGCCATGCCAGTCGAGCGCGGACTTGCCTCCGACATGCAGGCCTTCAAAGCTTCGCTGCAGCAGCGCGATACTGGGGTGCAAGGCGGGCGGATCGTTGGGGCGGC